>JALLOF010000001.1:0-55000 GCA_027717595.1 Nitrospinae bacterium AH_259_B05_G02_I21
CGGCCTGGTCAAGTACGACGAAAACCAAAAGAACATCATAGGCGAGCTGGCCCGCCGCTGGACCATCACCCAAAAGACCCTCGTTTATCTCGACCCGGCCTCGGGCTTAAGCTCCGCCGAGGCGGTAGAGCGGCTTAAGGCCTCGCTCGGCAAAGACGGGCTCACCTCCTACAAGGTGACATCCATCGAGCCGTCCGGCCCTAAGGCGCTGACCATCACCTTGGCCACGGCGGGAACGGCGATCGAGAAGGCGCTTAAGGCCGCCCTGCCCTCCGGAGCCATCGAGCCAATAAGCCTCGTGACCGTCCACGTGGACACGAAGGCCTCCCTCTCCGGGGGGGTGAAGCTCTCATCCCGCCTCTTAGCCTCCCGGCTTAAGAAGTCGTTCAAGGAGAAACCGCTCAAAGCGGGCCGGCTCCTGGAAGCCGACCCGGAACACTCAAGCCGCCTCGTCCTAAAGGTCCTCAACTCCGCAGGGCCCGCGGTAAAGCGCACAGAGCGCCTCATCGGCTCGCTCACGAAGGAGGCCGGCCGGCCGGCCGACAAGCCCGTCGGGGCAGTCATAAGCCAGGAGAAGCTGCTAGCCGACCACAGGCCGACCATCACCTTTCACCTAAGAGGTGGGATCCGCTGGCACGACGGAGAGCCCTTCGGCGCCGAGGATGTGAAGTTCACCTACGATAAGATAATGGACGAGAAGACCCAGACGGTCAGGCGGCCTAACTTCGAGCTCGTCCGCTCCGTGGAGGTCTTGGACCCCCTGACCGTAAGGGTAACCTACAAGAGGCCGTATGCGCCAAGCCTCGATACCTGGGGGGTAGAGATAATCCCGAAGCACATCCTGGAGAAGGTGCCCGACATAAACACGGCCTCCTTCAACCGCCGACCGGTCGGCACGGGACCATTTAAATTCCACTCCTGGGACAGCGATGAGAAGATCACGGTTGTGGCCAACGACGACTACTGGGAGGGGCGCCCCCAGCTGGATAGGCTCGCCTTCCGCATCATACCCGAGGTGGCGCTGAAAGAGCTCGAGTTCATGACGAATCAAGTGGACCAGGACAATGCCCAGCCCTTCCAGTACTCCCGATACGTGGCTGATAAGAACTTTCGCGTCTTCAAGCGGCTGAGCAACGGCTACACCTACATCGGCTGGAACCTGACCAACCCTCTTTTCAAAGACCGAAGAGTCAGGAGGGCCCTGACCCACGCCATCAATCGTGAGGAGATCATCAAGTACATCTTGTACGACCTTGGGGTCATCGCCACGGGGCCCTTCCCGCCCCAGATGTGGTACGCCAACAACGACATTAAGCCCCTGGCCTACGACCCGGCGCTGGCGAAGCGCTTGCTCGCCGAAGCGGGCTGGAAGGATACCGACGGAGACGGCATCCTGGAGAAGGACGGCCGCCGCTTCCAATTCCGACTCATCACCAACCACGGCAACAACGTAAGGCAAAACGTCTCCGTGCTCGTCCAGCGCCAGCTTCGAGAGGTGGGCATCGAGGTAGAGATTCTCATGTACGAGTGGAGCGTATTCATATCGCGTAAGATAAACCCCAGGGATTTTGAGGCGTGCGTGCTCGGCTGGAGCCTGAGCCTAGACCCCGACATCTACGAGATCTGGCACTCGAGTCAGGTGAAGAAGGGCTTCAACTTCGTGGGCTACGCCAACCCCAAGGTCGATAGGCTCATCGAAGAAGGCCGAACCGAGTACGACCGGGCCACCCGGGCCCGCATCTACCGGGAAATCCACCGGCTCATCAATGAAGACCAGCCCTACACGTTCCTTTTCGTGGGCGAAGGCACCCCGGCCCTCCACAAGGGAGCCTTCAAGCTGATGGAGACCACCCCAGGAGGCCGGGAGGTCCTAAAGCCCATCACCATGCCCAAGGGGGGGCTTTTCTACCACCTGATAGAGTGGATAAGGGTTTCCGGGCCCACTCTCAGCCCGACCTAGGAGCCAGAAGTGACAAAGTACGCCATCCGCCGACTCATCCAGGCCGTGCCGGTCTTCTTCGGCATAACCATCATCTCGTTCATGATGATCCACCTCGCCCCGGGAACCCCCATCGGGGTGACGCTCGACCCGAAGGTCTCCCCGGCGGTCATAGAACAGATGCGGAAGAACTTTCACCTCGACGACCCCTACTACATGCAGTACTGGCACTGGCTCAAGGGCATGGCTACGGGTGAGCTCAAGAGTTTCAAGGACGGTCGGCCCGTCTTCAGAAAGATCATGGAGAGGTTGCCGGCCACGATCTATCTCAATCTCGTAGCCACCATCATAAGCTTCTCGATAGCCATACCCTTAGGCGTCTACTCAGCCACCCACCAGTACTCCAGGGGGGATCACGCCGCAACCTTCCTCTCTTTCATAGGGATATCGATGCCGAGCTTCTGGCTGGCTTACCTACTCATTCTCCTCCTTGTGGAGGGCTTCGGGCTGCCGGTCCTGGGGGCCCGGACTTTCGGTCTCCAGGAGCTTTCGGCCGGGGCGACGGCGGCAGACAGGCTCTGGCACCTGCTTGTGCCCTCGCTGGTCATCGCCTTCGGCTCGGTCGCGGCACTCTCGCGCTACATGCGCGGCAGCATGCTGGAGGTGACCCGCCAGGACTACATCACCACGGCCCGGGCCAAGGGGCTTTCCGAAGAGGACGTCCGCTACCGCCACGCCCTTAGAAACGCCCTCATGCCGCTGATAACCATCTTCGGCTTCTTAATCCCCGACCTCATCGGCGGAAGCGTCATCATCGAGACGGTCTTCGCCTACCCGGGTATCGGTAGGCTGGGGTTTCAGTCGGTCCTCTCCCGGGACTACCCCACCGTGATGACGCTGTTGGCCATCGCCGCGGTGCTGACGCTCATCGGCAACCTAGTCGCCGACCTGCTCTATGCCGTTGTGGACCCGAGGGTCCAGTACGAGTGAGGTGATGATGGCACAGGCGAATGCGCAGACAGCCGACCAGGTGCTGGTCGAGGCGACTGAGCCGTACCGGCCCTGGACCGAGCTAGCCCGGAGATTTTCCGCCAACCGGCTCGCGATGGGAGGGCTCGTTGTCATCGCCTTGCTCGTCGCAATCTCGCTCACCTACTTCTGCCTGAAGCTCACCGGGAGGACCTGGCCCTACGACCCGGACGCCACGGACCTGGCGAGCCGCCTCCTCGGCCCGTCAGCGGCCCACCCCCTGGGGACCGACCAATTGGGCCGTGACGTCTTATCCCGCATGTTGTTTGGGGCCCACATCTCCCTGACCGTAGGCTTTGTTGCAGTAGGCATCGCCATCACCATCGGGATCATCGTCGGAGCGACGGCGGGACACTTCGCCGGCTGGGTCGACAACGTGCTTATGCGCATGGTGGACATCGTCATCTGCTTCCCCCGGTTCTTCCTCATCCTCACCGTGGTGGCCCTGATCAAGCCGTCTCTTTGGAACATAATCATCGTTTTGGGCCTTACCGGCTGGACGGGAACGGCCAGGCTGATAAGGGGCGAGATTCTCTCTCTCAGGGAGAGGGACTTCATACAGGCGGTCCGCGCCCTCGGGGCCAATGCTCCGAGGATAATCCTGCGCCACCTCGTGCCCAACGCCCTAACACCCGTGCTCGTCTCGGCCACCCTGGGAGTGGCCGGGGCGATTCTCACCGAGGCGGGCCTCTCCTTCCTCGGCTTCGGCGTCCAGCCGCCCCAGCCCACGTGGGGAAACATCCTGACCGAAGGGCGCCTCTACATATTCGACGCCTGGTGGTTGACCATCTTTCCGGGCCTGGCAATCCTGGTGACCGTACTGGCTTTCAACCTCGTCGGCGAAGGCATCCGCGACGCCTGGGACCCAAGGCTGAAAGTCTGACGTCCCATGGCTCCTCGACGACCGTCACGCCTCGGCGTCGCGCTCCTGCTGTCCGCTCTCTGGCCCGGCCTGGGGAGCCTCGTCGTCGGCCAGCCCCTGCTTGGTCTCACCCTCATCGCCGCCACGGCGGCCTCTCTCCTGGCCACCCTGTTCTTCTACGGGTACGTGACCACCCCGGTGCTCTGGGGCCTGGGGCTCCTCGTCGCGGCGGTCGGAGCCCGACGGCGGGCCTCGGGCCGCCCCCCTTGGCCGAGACGGCGGGTGCGCTGGTTTCTCGGGTGGGTGAGCCTCGCCGCAGTGGGTCTCGTCGTCTTTCACCTCACCTGGTCGGCACCCACAGCACCAGGTGCCGCCCTCACATCCAGAGCCGGCACACCGGCCGGGCCCCCCATGGGGCCGGTCACGTGGAACGCGCCTTCGGGTCCCCGCACCATCGACCCAGCCGCCGCCCCGAGGCTGACCGTCAACGATCTCGGCCACCTGCGGTGGTGGATGGCGATCGCCACCCAGCCCACCGGGAGCTGGGACGGCTTCTACCAGCTTGAGCCGTTCGGCCAAACGGCGCTGCGCTACCAGCTCGCCTTCGCCGCCTACGCGCTCGCCCAGGCCCAGGTGGCGAAGCTCCCCGCCTACCGAAGCCCCATCAACGAGGCGCTCGAGCAGCTCGTCGAGAAAATGCTCCACCCCGATGTGTGGAGCTATTGGAAGTGGGAATCGCTGGCCCAAGCCGGTCGATGGACGGAGGACCCCGTGGCCGAAGGCAACGCGATGTACTCAGGCCACCTCGCCTCGATGGCCGGGCTTGCCAGGCTTCTCGCCGACCGGCCCCTCTACCAGACCCCCGAGAGCCTGGCGTTCGCAGGCGACCGCCACCCCGCGGCGTTCTACTCGTACCGGTCGCTGCTGGAGCGGCTGGCCGAACAGTTCCGAACCAACCCCTGGCACGTCATCACCTGCGAGCCCCACCAGGCCTTCGTCATGTGCAACAACCACGCAGCGCTGGCGCTTCTGCTCGGCTCACGGCTGCTGGCCGCCCCGGACCTCAAGGCGGCCGTCCCGATGTACACCAAAGCCTACGGCGAGCTGTTCAGAGGCGACGGCGACGAGCCCACGCTCCGCTACCCGCACTACACGACGCTCGGCCGCACGCTCCCGTTTCACCTCGTGCTCGGCGACGGCTGGGCTATCGCCACCCTCAACGGCTTGCTCCCGGACGAGGCCCGTCGCCTGTACGCCGCATACCGGCGGCGCGTGTTCGGCTCAGCGGACGACGGCCCCGTTGGCGTAGCCCCCGCGCCCTTCTACGAGCGGGTTGATGTGGGAAACATGCGGTTGAGTTCGGCCAGCCAGCCGGCATTCGCCCTGCTTGCCGCCCGGGAGATGGGCGACGAGACCGTGGCCCGAGAGATACTGGCGACCATCGAGAGCCGCTACCGCCCCCGGTGGCGCGGCGGGCGGCGCACCTACCAGGACCTCTCGCCCCTGCTCCACGCCGTTATCCTCCTCGCACGCCTGACCCCACCGGGAGGGCTGAAGGCCCTCTTCACCGAAGCGCAACCCGCCCTGTCCTGGAGGAGGCCCCACGTCCGAGCGGTGGAGGGGGGAGCGATGGACGTCATCCAGGCCGTCTACGACCCGCGGGAGGAGGCGCTGCTGGTCGGGCTCGTCGCCGGCCGAACGACGAAGCGGCGCACGCTGGTCCTGGCCGGCCTCGATCCCGCCCGCAGCTACACGCTCGTGGTGAACGGCCGCGTGGCCGCCTCCGGCCTCATCGCCACCGGCGAGGGAACGCTCCGGGTCCCCGTGGGCGGAGCCATCCCCGTCCGCTGCGTCCTGGCCGCCCACCCGCCGCGCCCTTGACACACCTCGGGGGCTGATGGTACAAGAGGCGTGCACTTCATCCTCCCCCAAGCGCAAGGAGCATCCCTAAAATGGACAATCTCCGCATGGAGGGGAAGGTGGTCCTGGTCACCGGGGTCGCCAACCAGCGGAGCATCGCCTGGGCCATCGCACAGGCTCTGCACGCCGCCGGGGCCACGCCCGTCTTCACCTACCAGAGCGAGCGGCTGCAAAAAGGGGTGGAGGAGCTGGCCGGCTCGATCGGCTCGGACCACGTGATGCCGTGCGACGTCACCAACGAGGAGGAGGTCGCCGCCGTTGCCCGCTCAATCGAAGAGCGCCACGGGCGCCTGCACGGGCTCGTGCATTCCATCGCCTTCGCCAATCGCGAGGACCTGGCCGGAGAGTACCTCGACACCTCGCCCGAGGGATACCGCACGGCCCAGGACGTAAGCGCCTACTCCCTGGTCACGCTCTGCCGCTACGCCGCCCCGCTCCTGGCCGCCGAGGGCGGAAGCGTCGTGGCCCTCACCTACCTTGGAAGCGTGCGGGTCGTGCCCCACTACAACGTGATGGGCATCGCGAAAGCTTCCCTCGAGGCGAGCATCCGGTATCTGGCCTACGACCTGGGGCCGAAGAAGATCCGGGTCAACGGGGTCAGCGCCGGGCCCATAAAGACCCTGTCAAGCCGCGTCATCGCAGGCTTCAACGACATGCTCGAGCACATCGAGGCCCGCGCACCGCTTCGGCGCAACGTGGAGACCTCCGAGGTCGCTTCAGCCACGGCCTTTCTGTTGAGCGACCTGGCGAGCGGCATCACCGGCGAGATTCTTTACGTCGACGCCGGCTATCACGTGATGGGGATGTAAGGGCTCTTGGTGGTGAAAACCTTGCGGCGCCGACGCACCCCAGCACTCATCGGCCTCGTCCTTTTGGGAACCTTGCTGCTCACCGCCTGCGGCCCCTCCGATGCCGACTTCAACAAGGTGGAGATCGGTATGACCACCGAGGAGGTCAAGGCGATTATGGGCGAACCCGACAAAACCAAGGAGGTGTTCGGAGCCGCCGAGCAGTGGATATACAAGGACAAGTACGTCATCCAGTTCGCCCTGGACAAGGTGGTCATCAAAGAAAAACGATAGGCTCCCCGAAGCCGGGCGATCACTTCCCCTTTACTCCTCTCGCATTAATGATAATCTAGAAGGGTTGCTGGAGACACCGGCCATGCTCACAATCGACGGCGCCGTTGGAGCCGGCGGCGGCCAGATGCTGAGGACGGCGCTTGGGCTTGCCGCCCTCACGGGCGAGCCCTTCCGCATGGTCAACATCCGCGCGGGACGGCCCAAGCCGGGCCTGGCCGAGCAACACCTCCAGGCCGTCCGGGCGGCGGCCTCCCTCTGCACCGCACAGGTCCAGGGTGCCGAGCTTCGCTCAAAGGCGGTTACGTTCGTCCCGGGCCCCCTGACCTCGGACACCCTCCACGTCCCCGTCAGGACGGCCGGCAGCGTGGGCCTCGTGCTGCAATCGCTCCTCATCCCGGCGACCCGCCACGCCGTGACCATCCACATAGAGGGGGGAGCCACCTACGGCAAGTTCGCCATGCCGGTCCACCACCTCGAACACGTCCTGCTACCCCTGCTGGAGAAGATGGGCTGGTCGGCGGAGGTGGCGGTCGAGCGGGAAGGCTTTTTCCCCAAAGGAGGCGCGCGGGTGCGGGTGACCTCCAAGCCGGGCAACCTGCATCCGCTGATCCTCGAAGACCCCGGACGACTCATCTCAATCCACGGCATCTCGATCGCCCACCGCTCCCTGGAGCGGGCCAGGGTCGCACACCGCCAGGCAAAGGCCGCCGCCGACCGCATCCAGACCGCCCTGGGCGTCGAGCCGGCGATTGAGGTGGCCTACGTGGAGGCCGTCTGTCCGGGCAGCGGCATCCAGCTTTGGGCGACGACGGAGCACAGCCGCCTGGGAGGCAACAGCCTAGGCGAGCGAGGCATGAAGTCAGAGAGCGTGGGAGAGCAAGCGGCAGAGACGCTAATAGAGGCCCTCGAAGGAGGGGCGGTGGACCCCCACACGGCCGACCAGCTCCTGCCCTACCTGGCGCTGGCCGGGGAGGGAGCTTACACGACGGGCTCCATCACGGACCACGTGACGACCAACGCCCACGTCATCGAGCAGTTCCTGCCCGTCCGCATCGAGGCCGCCGAGGGTCGCATCCATTGTCGGGCGGCCTCCTGAGGGTTGCTTGACACCCTCGCGGGGCCGTTCCTATAATCGCCATCCCTTCAAGCCGCTTCCGGAGAATCCGTCGTGACCGCCTCGCCGCTGGACGCCTTCGCTGTGGTGCTGGTCGAGCCTCAAGGGCCGGCCAACGTCGGCTCGGTTGCCCGTGCTATGAAAAACATGGGTTTCGGCGATCTCAGGCTCGTCAACCCCGGCGAATGGTACGGCCCCGAGGCCCGAAAGATGGCGATGAAGGGCCGGGACGTGCTCGAGGCCGCCCGCATCTTCGAGAACCTGGCCGAGGCGGTGGCCGACTGCGGCTACGTGGTGGCCACGACCCGCCGAGGCGGGCCATATCGGGCCGACGGGCAGCCGCCCCGAGAGCTCGCCCGCCACTGGCTCACCGTTGCCGCCGCCAACCGGGTCGCCCTGGTTTTCGGGCCCGAGGACCGGGGGCTCTCCAACCAGGAGCTGGGCCTCACTCAAGCCGTCTGCACCATCCCGGCGGAGCCGGCCTTCAGCTCCATGAACCTCGCCCAAGCGGTCCTCATCATGTGCTACGAGTGCTACCTGGTCTCCGGCGAGGGCGAACCGCCCACGGCGAGCCCGCCCCGTGCGTCCCAGGCCGAGCTCGCGGCGATGTACGACCACATGCGCGACGAGCTCGCCTCCATCGGCTTCCTCCAAGGTTCCCATCAGGACCACATCATGTTCGTGCTGCGGCAGATGTTCGGCCGGACGGGCCTGACGAACCGGGAAGTCCGCATCATCCGGGGCATCTTCCAGCAGATGCGCTGGTACATCGAGGAGGGCTCCAAGAGAGAGCCCTCGCCCGCCCACCCACCTACCGAGGCGTAACGACTCCGCCCCCCGGCAGGCCCCATACAAAAAGCCCGGGCCGAATCAACCGGCCCGGGCAAGCTTCTCGCCCGATGCAAACGGACGCCTACAGCGTCCCGCCCGAGATGGTGTGGGTCTCCCCGGGTGCGAGCACGACCACCTCCACGTCCTTGTCGGCGACGAGCTTTTGGAACTCCTCGGGGGTGCCCGTCAGCAGCGGGAAAGTGCCGTAGTGCATGGGGATGACGACCTTCGGCTTCAGCAGGTCGCAGGCGTAGGCGGCCTCGCGGGGCCCCATCGTAAACCGATCGCCAATGGGGAGCAACACCACGGCGGGCTCGTACAGCTCACGGATGAGACCCATATCGGAAAAGACACCCGTATCGCCGGCGTGATACACCCGGAGGCCCGTCTCGAGCCCGAGAATCAAGCCCGCCGGCTCGCCACCGTAGATGAGTCGGCCGTCGTCGTCGTCCAAGAGCCCTGCGCTGTGCTGGGCCTCCACCATCGTCACCTTGAGCCCGTCTACCTCGATCGTGCCACTTTTGCCCATCGGGTTACAGTTGGCCACGCCCTTTCCCTCCAACCACTGGCAGATCTCGAAGATCGCCACCACCTGGGGGGTGTGAGCCTGTGCGAGCGGGACGGCATCGCCCATGTGGTCGAAATGCGCGTGGGTGATGAGCATAAGATCCAGGGCGTCGAAGGACTTGGCCTCTTCGGGGCAGGCCGGGTTGCCTCCGACCCACGGGTCGATGAGCACCCGCTTGCCACCGGGCGTGGCAAGCGTGAAGGTGGAGTGGCCGAGCCACGTGATGGCGAAATCGCCGGTCGGCGCCATGGGACATCCTCCTCATATCGTGTGCTGGCGTCGGGAAACGGAGTGATCGGTGCGCCCGTCACACTACCACAGCCGCTGCGGACCCTCAAGGCTCCGGGTCGGCGAAGAGAGGCTTGAGAAGGGTGAAAAAGGCCACGGCTTCGCCGACCACGCGCCCTTCGGCCACCGCCGGATCGTCGAACGGCACCACCCGCACGAGCTTGAGAAACGGGTGTCGTGCGAGCAGCTCGGCCGCGGCCTCGCGGGTGGCCGGCACCAGGGGCATGACGATGCCCGGCTCCGCCCGCCAGTCCCAAAGATCCTCGTTTACGCCGATGAAAAGCCCCCGGGCGGCGAAGGCGTCCCAGGACGCAAGGAGCCGCTCTACGTGGCGGGCCATGGTCGGGCCTTGGGAGATGAAGGCGAAAAAGAAATAGTTGCCCCACCACGCCATCCAGCGGAAGGTGAAGGTGGCCTCGCGGGAGAAGTGCTTCGGCAGGTCGAGGTAGACGTAGGGCAGGTCGTGGTAGTACTCGCCTCCGGCCTGCTGGCCGCGGCTGGCGTCGAGGCCGTCCGGGGCGAGCCAGCTCTTCGAGTCGTGGCACAGCGGCAGCAGCTCTTTGCGGATGGCCGTCAAGAGGAGGCGGAGCTTCCCCCGGATGGCTTTCCTGGCATAAAAGAACTCCCGCTCCTGAAGATGGGACCGTTCTTCCTCGGACAGCTGGATGGGATCGACGGGCAAGGGACTCAGCCGATCAGCCTTGAGTGAAGGCGTTTTGTTGGATGGTTGGCGGCTGTGGGTGCGCGCGACAAGCGAACTCCATTGATGATGCTGATTTTAAATGGGAAACGTGCCTGAAAAGTCTTGACTTCCAAGAGAATATTGCCATATTATCTAGTAGGCATATGATATTGATTATCAATATCATTTACCTTCGGTTGGACATTCACCTTCAAGAATACGCGCTACTCCCTGATGGGGCAAGATGAAAGGGTAGGTGCGTTGATTTTTGTAGAAGCAACTGATTATGAGAATCAATACCAAATTCCCGCGCTCTCACGAGATGCATGGTTAAGGAGGGCAGAAATGGAGTCTCCAATGGACGGAATAACGAGGCGAACATTCGTGGCCGCGTTGTGCCTGGTCGCTCTTGCGGTGGCGGGGCTCACCCCCACGAAGGCCCTGGCAAAGAAAGGGCTAGTGGTCTACTCCGCCCGCAAAGAGCAGCTGATTCGGCCCACTATTCAGGCCTTTGAGAAAGAGACGGGCATCCGGGTCACGCTGCTTACGGGCAAAGCCGGGGAGCTGGCCCGGCGCATCGAAATCGAGCGCAACAACCCCCAGGGGGACGTGTTCGTGGGGACCGCCGCCGGCATCTCCGAGCTGCTTCGGCGCAAAGGGCTCTTGAGCCCACACACGTCGCGGCACACCCGGGCGATTCCCGACGAGTTCAGGGCCGCCGACGGCACGTGGGTGGGGGTCACCGGCCGTGTCCGGGTGATTATCTACAACAAAGACATGGTGAAGGATTCCGATCTTCCCACCTCCTTTTTCGACCTGACCGTCCCGCGCTGGAAGGGCAAAGTGGCGGTGGCGTCCATGGGAGAGCGGACCACCGTGAGCTGGCTGGCATCCATCATGGCGATAAAAGGCGAGGCCTTCACCGTGCAATACGTCCGGGGCCTGAAGGCCAACGGGCTCAAGGTGTTGAAGAACAACACCGAGGTCCGCCGCGCCGTGGCCCGTGGCGAATACCCCCTGGGGGTCACCAACCACTACTACTTCATGATCCAAAAACACGAGGACCCGACGAGCCCCATCGGGATTCTCTATCCCGACCAAGGCGACGGCCAGATGGGAACCCCTATGGCGACGATTACGGTCGCCATCGTCCGGGGCGCCAAGCACCTGAAGCAAGCCCAACGGTTCATCGACTTCCTCTTGCAGCCCACGGGCAACCGGCTGCTCGTCGAAGGGAAATACGAGCTCCCGCTGGCCAACGGCGTCAAGCCCGTCGGTCTCGAACACGGTGTCAAGGGCCTCGGCGAGTTCAAGCGGGCGCCGGTCACCCAGGTCCAGATGGCCGATTTCGAACCCCTAGTGGAGAAGCGCCTTGGCACGTTCCTTATCCCTTAGCTCGGCCGCACGGCGACCCAGAGTCCTGGAAAGGGAGCGGCTTCGGCACCTTGCGGGCTTCGCCCTCACAGGGGTCGTGGCGATCCCCATCCTGGGGCCCCTGGCCTTTCTGGCGTGGAAGGGGCTCGGCCCGGGGGTTGGAGAGTTCCTGGGCAGGATGAGCGAGCTCGGCCTCCTCTGGATCATCGCCCGGGTGTGTCTGCTGGCGGTCGTCACCACCGCTCTGGCCATCTTCTGGGCGGTTCCTCTGGCCTGGCTCACCGCCAGGACCGATCTTCCCGGCCGCGAGATGATCCACTGGCTCGCCCCCCTGCCCTTGGCGATCCCCCCCTACATCGGGGCCCTTGTCTATCAAATCCTCCTGGCTCCCTCGGGAGCCTTCAACCACATGGTGGCGCGGATGGCGGGCCAGCCGCCCTCCCAGGTCCAAGTGGTGAACATCTACAGCCTCTGGGGGGCAGCGTGGGTCTTGAGCCTGTTCACCTACCCGTATATCTATCTGCTGGTGCGGGCCGCGCTGGATCGGGCCAACCCCGCCCTCGAGGAGGTGGCCCACGCCGCCGGGATGGGCCGTTGGGGGGTTGCGCGACACGTCATCCTCCCGCTGCTTAGGCCATCGCTTCTTGCCGGGAGCCTTATGGTATTCCTTTACTGCTGGGCCGACTTCGGGGTGGTCTCTCTGTTGCGGGTCCGTACCTTGACCTCCGTGATCTACGACTACGTGCAAGGGACGATGGACTGGGTCGTCCCGGCGGGGCTCTCGGTGGTTCTGGTCCTCATGACCATTGGTCTGCTGCTGACCCAGCTCCGATTCCTCGGGCGGGCCCGCTACACCCAAGTCACGAGCCGGAGCCGCCCGCCGGAGCGCATCCCTCTCGGCGCGGGAGCCCGACGGCTCGCCTACGGCTTCGTGGCGCTGGTCATGAGCTGCTCCTTCTTCCTCCCCGTGGTCGTCCTGATTCTCCAGGCCTCCCGGCTCGGGGTCGGGGAGCTAGCTGCCGTCCTCAGCCTCGAGATGCGGGTGGTCGTCAATTCTCTCTGGATGGCCGCGCTCGGGGCCACGCTTGCCCTGCTGCTCGCTTTGGCCGTCGGATGGTTTCAGGAGCGACGCCGACGGGGTTGGGGCGCCTCCACCCTCTTCCAGGTCGGCTACGCGATCCCGGGCACCGTCCTCGGCCTGGGCCTGGTGGGGTTTTTCCACACCACCCTGCCCTGGGTCTACGCCTCGCCCCTCGTGGTGGCCCTCGGCTACGTCGTCCTCTTCACCACCCCGGCGTTCCAAGCCGTCAAGGCTGCGATCGAGCAGCTCTCGCTCTCGCTGGAGGAGGCGGCCAGGGCGCTTGGGCGGGGATCGCTTCGGACATTTTGGGAGGTGACCTTACCGCTGATTCGCCCAGGGTTGGTTGGGGGATGGGTGTTGGTCTTCATCCTCTCGATGCGGGAGCTCGCGGCAACCCTCATCGTCCGTCCTCCCGGGTTCGACACCCTGCCGGTCCGTATCTGGATCTACACGATGGACATCGGACCGGAGCCAAGGGCGGCCGCGCTGGCCTTGACCCTTGTGGCCCTCGTGGCGATTCCGTGGCTGGCCCTCATGCTTTGGCGCCCCAGGGCCATCGCCTGGAGCTCGTGAGGCACCGATGAGTCTGCTGCGCATCGAAGGGTTGACCAAGCGATACGCCCCGAACGATCCCGCCGCCGTGGACGACCTCACCATCACGGTGGAGAAAGGGGAGATAGTGGCCCTCCTTGGGCCGAGCGGCTGCGGGAAGACGACCACGATACGGCTCATCGCCGGATTCGAGGTCCCGGACGCAGGAGAGATCGAGGTCGGTGGGGAGCTCATGGCCGGCGCGAAGACCTTCGTTCCACCGGAGCGACGCGGGGTCGGGGTCGTCTTCCAGGACTACGCGCTGTTCCCGCACCTGACCGTGGAGCAAAACATCGCCTTCGGCCTAAGAGGGCTCGACGCCAAGTCCAAGGAGGAGCGCCTGCGGACGATCATCGAGTCCGTGGAGCTTGGGCCCTTCGCCAAGCGGTATCCCCACGAGCTCTCCGGCGGCCAGCAGCAGCGGGTGGCCCTCGCCCGGGCCCTCGCCCCGCAGCCTGCCCTCTTGCTGCTGGATGAGCCGTTGGGCGCCCTGGACGCCCAGCTGAAAAAGGAGATGATCGTAGAGCTCAAGGTGCTACAGCGCCAGCTCGGTGTCACCACCCTCTACATCACCCACGACCAGGCCCAGGCCATGACGGTGGCCGACGAGCTGGCCGTCATGAAGGACGGTCGGCTCGAGCAGGTCGGCCCTCCGGAGCTCGTCTACCGACGGCCGCGCAGCCGGTTCGTCGCCTCCTTCCTCGGGCAAGCCCTGGTGTTGGAGGGGCACGTCAGGTCCGGGCAGGTGGAGACCGCCCTAGGTACCTTCCCGATGTTCCGGCCCGATGGAAAGGTGACGCTTGCCTTCCGGCCCGAGGACCTCCAGATCGACCCGTTTGGAACGATCCGGGGCCGTCTCATCCATCGGATGTTCCTGGGCGATGGGGGAGAGCTCTACCTCGTGGATGTCAACGGTCTTCGAGTCCGGTGCACGTGCCCTGCCAATGGGATATGGCCGCATCAGGTGGGTGAGGACGTGGGCTTGACCATCGTCCAGACGCCCGCCACGCTGGAGGAGTGAGAATAACACGCTGCGGGCCCGTTGGCTCAACGGGTCCTGGCTAGCTAAGACAAAGAAAAAAGGGCCACCGGCCAACTTCCTAAAGGTCTAACCGGTGACCCCCGAGGACAAGCAGCAAAAGGCGAAAAGGCCCTTTTGTGCTTGACCACTTTTTAATTTACGCCACCGGCGCGGGGAAGTCAATTCAACCCGGTCGCCGACGGAAAGGATCCTGTATGGAAACCACGCTCGTCGTCAAAGAGGTTGCTCTGTGCACCAGGACACGATGCCCCCTCCTCATTCTCCAGGAGGTGGTCAGCGGTGATGAACTCAATATCCCCCTTGGAGTGGTGGAGGCCTGCCTTGTCGGTTGCCTCCTCCACGAGGACGGCGCAGGGGCGGAACGGTGCATGGCTCTCCTCACCGCGGCCTTGGAGGAGGCCACCGGCGAACTGGTGGCCATCGAAATCGGGCGGGCAGAGTTTGGGCCGTGGTGGGCGGAGTTGATCTTTCGTCGGGACGACGGGAGCGCCCGAAGGTATCGGTGTCGGCCAGCCGACGCTGCAATCATTGCCGTGGCCTTTCGAGTGCCCCTAGCCCTGGAGAAAAAAGAGAAGGAACTAGAAGGCTCGAGCGACCTCGACCCGTCGAGGGTCACCCATTGGCTGTCGAGCCTTTCGCCCGAAGACTTTGAGAGGCCTGGCGAGGAGCCTTCCAGAGGCACACCGCCGGATTAACTCCAACAGGGGCGGACACCGCCCCACCAACCATAAGGAGGTTGCCATGACAAATCCAGAGGGTGAGATGCTTTACCAGTCCATCGAGGAGGTGGAGGAGAAGTGCTCCAATTTCGAGGCAGCCGCGTTTGCTGACATCACACCGCACATCTGGGGCTACTGCTTCAAGGTCGAGTGGCCCTTCTCCATCGCCATCTTCAAGCAGCACCGGGAAGGGGCCTTCATGCACGAGAAGACATGCGAGGAGCACAAGAAGGACTTCGAGGCATGGCACAATGGGGAGGACACCTAAGAGCCCGCTCACTTGGGAGGAGAGAAAATCATGCGGAAACGGCTCTGCCATTGGTTCGTTGTTGCGGTGTCCTTGCTCGTGGTTGTTGGAGTGGCCTTCCCCCACGAGATCGAGATTGGAAAGGCCGTAGTGCTCAACGGGATGGAAATTGAGGCCGTCTACGAACAGCCAGTGACCCTGGAGCCCATGCGGGGCATGGGCCCGCCCCGGGATAAAGCCGAGATCCACCTGGAGGCCGAAATCAAAGCCGTGAGGGGAAATCGCTGGGGATTCGAGGCCGGTTCCTGGGTTCCCTATCTCACTATTTTGTACCGCTGGACTAAGGTGGGTTCTGGCGAAACGGGTTGGGGCACCTTTAAACCCATGGTGGGCCCTGAAGGGCCCCATTACGGAGCCAACGCCCGACTGGAAGGGGCAGGGAAGTACCGCTTGACCTACCGGGTGGAGCCCCCGAGCCTCGCCCGCCACGCCGGTGACGAGGAAGGGATGCCGGCTTGGTTCGAGCCCTTCGAGGCTTCCTGGGAGTTCACCTTCAAGGGGTTCGGAAAAAAGTAGAGGAGGTGATGCGATGGAAAAACCGTATTGTACGGAGCCCTTCCCAAGAGGGCCTTTGGAGAAGGGCGTACTCGTTAGCAGGAGAGGCCGTTCGCGTTCACACCAATGTTCACTCAGTAGATAGGAGGGTTTGTCATGAGAGTCATGAGAAAGGTGTTTCGTGGGAGCGTGGGAACGCTCCTGGTGTTCTTGCTCTGTCTGCCGCCGGGGCTGGTGGCTACTCCGGCAGCCGCCGTAACCATGGAGGAGTTGGAACGCCAAATTCAAGGCCTGCAGAAGCAGCTGGAGGAGCTGAGGCAGGAGCAGGCCTTGCAGGCCGAGGCCCAGCAGGTAGCCGCCATCGAAAGGGAGGAAGCCCTCATCGAGCAGATCACGCCCCGTTTCTCCGTCGGGGGGTACGCCTCGCTGGAGTTCGAGGACTTCGATGAGGGACGCACGGGCGGTGGCTCGCGCGGCATCTTCGACCAGCAACGCTTCATCGTCAACGTCTCGTCCATCGTTCACGATCGGGTGAGATTCTACAGTGAGATCGAGTTTGAAGGGGTGTCTTTGATCTCCTCGCCCGATGAAGGCCAAGAGGACGAGACGGCCCGGAGCGGCGAGCTCGAGGTCGAGCAGGCCTACATGGACTTCCTGATCGCCGACTGGATCAACGTCAGGGCCGGCGCGCTCTTGATGCCATTCGGCAGGTTTAATTTGTTGCACGACGACAACCTGCGGGACCTCTCCGACCGGCCCTTGGTGGCCCGGCGGGTGATCCCCACTACTTGGACCGACGCTGGGGTGGGCTTCTTCGGGGAGTTCACCCCCACAGAGAGCTCTCTGGTCAATTACGAAGTCTACGTCACCAACGGCTTGACCCAGTTCCTCTCCAGCCGCGGCCTGCGGGACGCGCGGCCGAGCTTCCGGACGGACAACAATAACAACAAGACCGTGGTGGGCCGCATGGGCATCAGCCCATGGCCGGGCCAGGAGGTCGGCGTCTCCGGCTACTTCGGCAAGTTCGACGACCAGGGGGACCATGCCCTCTCGGGCGTTGCAGGCGATTGGACGGTGCGCGTCGGGCCCCTGGAGTTAATCGGGGAGTACGCGTTTTTCGATGTGGAGGATGTCGCGGTCTTCTCCACAACCTTTCCACGGGACCTGCAAGGCTTCTACGCCCAGGCGAACCTCCATTTCTTCCCACCGTTTCTGAAGGATACCTTTCTGGGACGCAACTTCGACTCACCGACCTTCACTCTCGTGGGAAGGATCGGGGGCGCCGACCTCGATTTCCCCGGTACCCCTGGCACATTCCCCGGTACCATTGGGGCTGCCACGGGCCGGGACGTGGACGAGGAACGCGTCACCGTGGGGCTCAACTACAGGCCTGTGGAGGCCATGGTGTTCAAGGCGGAGTTCCAGTGGAATGAGACGAACCCGGGACCCGGCCTGACGCCGCTGGAGCGGGGCGATGCCTTTGGGATCATCACTTCGATGGCGTTGGGATTCTAGCGTTGAGGGAGGCAAAACGGCAGCAGGCGAGTTGGTGTTGTGTTCCACCCTCCAAGGGAATGCTACGTACGGTGAGGCTCGGCCTGGCCTGGTGGCCTAGCCTGATAATCCTTACGCTGAGCTGCGTGCCGCCCGCCGCCGCCACCACCTACCTCACGAGGAAGGAGGCCTTACAACTTTTCTTTCCCGGAGCCACCCGGGTTGAAGCCCGAACCACCCTGCTTTCTCCCGAGCAACGCAAGGCGGTCCAGGCTCGCCTGGGTAAAAGGGTCCGAAAACGGGTCATCACCTTCTATCGAGGGTGGCAGGGAGATAACCTGCTCGGATACGCGACCGTCCTCAACGAGATCGGCAAACACCTGCCCATCACCTTTATGGTGGGGATCGACCCCGGGGGGCGCGTGACGGAAGTGGTCATCCTCGCCTATCGGGAGTCCCAGGGCGGAGAAGTCCGCCAGAGGCGGTTTCTCCGACAGTACCGGGGCAAGGCGCTCCAGGACCACATCCGGAGGGGGAAGGACATTGTGAACATCACCGGGGCTACGCTGTCGGTGCAGTCTGTCTCCTACGGGGTCCGGAAGGCCCTGGTCTTCTGGGAGGTCTTGTATGGAACGAAGGCCCCGTTAAGGAGATAAACATCATGAACTATCACACGTCCGTTAGCGGTCTGGGTGTTAGGTGGTTGTGCCTTATGGGGCTGGTAGGGGGACTGTTACTCCTCGTCGGGGGTGCAGGGCCCGGTGCGGGCACGACCCACCGGTTGAAGGCGACGAACTACCTCGGGAGCGCCGGCACACGGCCAGCTCACGTCCTTCAGTACGAAGGGCAGCCCAAGGCCACGGCCCCCTGGTGGCATCCCGATACGTACCGCATCGTGATCCGCGACGCTAACCATCAGGTGATCTTCGACGGGACGCCACGGAAGATTGCCAAATTAGCAGCACTCCCTAAGGACATGGCCTATGTCAGAATCTGGAACCGCCGTCCCGGCTACATGGGCAAGGCCCTTACCTTACGAATCGAAACCCCATAGAGGCAGGTTCGGGGCCAACTGGAGGAGGTTGTATGGTTCGACACCTCTCAAGGACAAGAGGAGGCCGGCGGTGGCGGACTCAAAAAGAGTCACGGTGGTGGGTAGCGGCGTGGTTGGCCGCCACTGGGGCGTCAATGGTCCTGGCAGGGTGTGGGGCACTGTCCTCACCCCGTTTGGACTACGCCTCCCCTGCGGCCTTTGTCGAGGATCTCAACAACGCCAAGTGGGCCCGTCGCCTGGGCGTGGCACGGGCTGAGAGGCTAGAGGCCGGGGAGCTTCGCGTGTGCGTGACGCGTAGGTGGTACGATCACCCCATGCCGACGAAACGCCGGTTGGTCGAAGACTTGTTTCGCCAATGGCACCGTCTGGGAGGACGTTCCCTGACTGTAATCGACCAAGAGTCCGGCGCCCGGGTCGCCGCGAGCCGCTCCGGGCTCCTTCCCGGTGTGAGGATATTTCGATGACCCGCACGCGGAGGGATTGATGATGGATGAGCCACCTATGGGGCGGCCCTTGACGCGACGCTCATTCCTAACCCAACTCCTCGCAGGGAGCGTGGCCAGGGGGGCGCTGGTCTCTTCGGTGCTGGCCTGGGCCTGGCCTAATCTAGCGGCGGCGACCGCCGATGGAACCCTTGGGCTCCAGCCACTAGAATCTCCATACCGCGAGGCACGGTTCGTCCTTGGGACCATTGTCGAGGTAACGGTGGACCATCCCCAACGCAGCCTCGCGCGACGGGCGGCGCGGGAGGCCTTGGCGGAGATCACCCGGGTGGACCGTCTCCTGAGCATCTTCCGAAAAAACAGTGAGATCAGCCGCCTCAACCGAGGTGCGGGCCGGTGGCCGGTGCAAGTTACTCACGAGGTCGTGCGGTTACTGGCCTTCGCTCAAGAGGTCTGGGAGCGAACAGCTGGGGCCTTTGACCCGACCATCTTTGCCTTAATGGAAGGGTGGGGATGGTACCGTCCCAGACCGGCCCCCCCCCTCTTCCGAGGAGGTAGCCGCCATGCGGGAAGCCGTCGGGTTTGGCACGATCACCATCAACCCAGGGAGAAGGCAGGTCCATCTTCACCGACCGGGCGTCAGGATTGACCTGGGGGGTATTGGGAAAGGCCACGCCATGGATTGCGCCATCGCAGTCCTCCGTCGGATGGGCATACAACGGGCCCTAATCAACGCCGGTGGAGAACTCTATGCCTTAGGGGATGGAGACCGCTCAGCCCCGTTTCCTGTCGCTGTCTTTACGCCTTCCCAACGGGTGAGGATCGACAAGCCCTTCACGCTTCAGGGTGCGGCGGTCGCTTCCTCAGGAAATGACGAGCGATCCATTCGATGGGAGGACCTCACGATCGGCCACCTCTTCGATCCCCGAACCGGCTACCCTGTGACAGCGGTGGAAGGGGCCAGCGTCCTGGCTCCAACGGCCACGGCGGCCGATGCCTACTCAACGGCGGTTTTCGTTCTGGGCCCGCAGGCGGGCGCCCGCCTCATTGAGGAAACCCCAAGCCTGGAAGGACTCATCGTGGAACACCCCGGTGCCGGGGACCGTAAGGTTCTCTGGCGCTCTCGAAACTGGCCAGCACCCAACAGATCGTAGACTAGAAGGGCCAACCACTTATGCGCTATTTCGGCAACATGGAGTTCAACCTTCGTAGCGTTCCTCAAGCGATGAAGCTCATTATCACAGGGTTCCTTGGATTCATGCTCATAGGCTACTTCCTCAACCTGGTAATGACTATCTCTACAATAGGGCTCACCTACGGCAGTATCGTGAGCTACTACCTGGGGTCAAAAACAGAAATGGCGTTTCCCAAAACCTATAGATACCTGCTGGAGGTCTCACACTTTCACCTCTTCATAATGCCCCTCATCCTCCTGACCGTCAGCCACCTTTTTCTTTTCACCTCTTGGCCGGCCCGGCGCCAAATCCGGTTCATCGTCGCGGCTTTTGCTGCTATGGGCGGCCAGGTGCTCCTGCCCTGGCTCATCCGGTACGGACATCGCTCCTTTGCCCTCCTGAAAACCCCGACCGATATCGTCATGACGGTGAGTTTTGTGACAATGGCGGGGCTCCCGCTCCTTGAGATGTGGCGTCCGAACAAGCAGCTTCATAAGACCGGCGGACGATGAAACCACGAGGCAACAGCTTCCTTCGATATCGTTTAGGCGCCGAACGCACCGCCCGCTTGACCCTCCGTGGTACCCTGTGATAGGTTTGACGCGGGAGCAAAGGTGGCGCACCGTGGAACCCGTTAACCTCTATACGACCCCGACATGTAGCCAATGCGCGAAGACCAGGGCCTGGTTTTCCGCTCAGGGTATTTCTTTCACCGACCACAACGTCGTTGCCGACGCTGAGGCCCTAAAACGTATGATCGAAGTCTCCGGCTCAAGGAATGTCCCCGTCATCCAGATCGGCGATCGCGTTTTCGTGGGCTTTGACGAGAACGAGGTCGCCGCGTTCCTCGCCGAACAGTGAGCCGCTCTCCTATCAAGCTCCGCCTAGACATCAAAATCGCCGCCCTGACCGTGGCGATGGTCGCCGTGACCGTGACCCTCATGGGCTTGCTCCATTACGGCAAGGCCCGCGACGAGATCATCGGCCTCCACCAGCAGGACATCCTTCACATCGCGACGACGGCCGCCCTCTCGATGGACGTCGAGGCCCATGCGGTGCTCGGCGGCCAGAAAGCCCGCACGTGGCCCGCCTTCAAGCGGATGCGAGGATTTCTGCTCGCGGTGAAGGAGGAAAACCGCCTGGAGATGCCCCTCTCCACGTTGCGTCGGGTGGGCGAGGACGAGGTCGAATACGTCGTCACCACCCACGCGATGGCCCGCATCGGCACCCGGCATCCCTTGCCTAAGAGTGCGCGGCCGGCCTTCGAGCGGGGCGAAGCGACGGTCACCGACCCCTACAGCGACGGGCAAGGCATGTGGTTGAGCGCCTACGCGCCCATCAAACACCCCTCCGGCGCGGTCGAGGCGGTGCTCGCCGTCACCTACCGGGCCGATAAGATCATGACCGAGCTCACGGCACGACGTCGGCTCACCATACTGTACGCCTTCGCCGTTCTGGTCGTGGCGCTGGTGCTCTCCATCGTGCTGGCCCGGACTGTCACCGGCCCTGTGAAGAAGCTGCTCGAGGCTGCCCGCTCGCTCGCCCTGGGCGATTACGAGCGCCACATCGAGGTCAAAAGCCACGATGAGGTGGGCGAGCTGGCCGAGGGTTTCGAGCAGATGCGCCTTTCGCTCAAGGAGTCCATGGCCGCTCGTGAACAGCTCACCGCCGACCTCAGGAAGACGGTCCACGAGCTGGAGGACAACCTGAAGAAGGTCCAGCTGCTGGAGCAGGTCAAGACCCAGCTTGCGAAGTTCGTCCCCGGCCGCGTCGTCCGCCTCATCGAGGAGTCCCCTGAGCGGCCGGCGCTACAGAAGCGCGAGATGGACGTCAGCGTGCTGTTCCTAGATGTGGTCGGCTACACGCGCCTCAGCGAGGAGATGGACCGGGACCGGATGGACTACATCATCCAGCGGTACTTCTCGAACTTCGTCGACGTGATTAATGACAACGGAGGCGACATCAACGAGACGGCCGGCGATGGGCTCATGATCGTCTTCCATCACCCGGCACCTACCGAGCACGCCGTGCGGGCGGTTTTGGCGGCCCGTTCCATCCAGAGCATTACCAGGGCCATCAACGCCGAAGAAGCCATCATCCACGCCGACGACGAGGGCGACTTCCGCCCCATCGCCATCAAGTACGGCATCAACTCCGGGGCATCGAACGTCGGTGTGTCCCGCTTCGAGGGTCTCGGCGAGGATCGCTACACCTTCACCGCCACAGGGCCGGTTACGAACGTCGCCGCCCGCATCGTTGATCTGGCCGGCGAGGACGAGATTCTCCTCGGCGAGGAGACCGCCCGACGGGTGACCGACGCGTTCTCTGTGGAGCGCAAGGGCGAGTTCAGCCTGAAGAACGTGCGGGATCCAGTGACCATCTACCGGGTTGAGCCGCTTCCAGACCAGATCACCCAGGCGGCCGAAGGGCGGAAAATCATGGACGAGGATGTAGCCTACCCGGCCTAGGAGGCCCCCCCTCGAACCTCCATCGACCTGACCCTTCGATCTCTCCAAAGAAGAATGGCTTGTATGCGAAGTTGCCTCGATACTAGGGAGAGGACTATCCCGTAGCGTCGGGCTTGCGGTAAGCGAGGCTAGCGTAGGTGACGGTCCCGTGCGGGCTGGGCCATTGGCCGTAGTTGAGGAGCCCCCCTTCCATCCCGTCCTCCAGCGCCGCCAGAAGCGTGTATATCGGCGGAAAGCCGCAGATGCGGTTGCGATCGCCCTGGGCCGTGACCTCCTGGAAGAGCCCCTCGGCATCGACCGCCACGGCATGGTCCATCAACGCAAGGTCGTCTCGCCGCACCCGGTCCCAATCGCTCTGGCCGAGGGGGGCGGGGTCTCCGAATTGAGGCCCGACGTGAGCCAGGTCTGCGCTGCCCACCAGACAGACGCTCCCTGGCTGCTCATCGAGAGTCTCGCGCAGCGCCTCGATGAACTGTCCGATGGGCTCGAGGGCCATGGGCGAGGTGCCGGTGGCGACGGCCTCGTGAAACGAGCCCACCAGGACCGGGACGATCCGAAACGGCTGGGAGCCGGCCATGACGTGTTGGAGAAACGCGACCTGCAGCTCGATTGTATGCTCGGAGCGGTGGGCGAACTCATCTGCGAACAGATCGCCGTCCACCCGCGCCTGAAGGCTGTCGATGAAGGCCCCGTCGGTCGGTACCACCCCGAAGGGCGTTTGGAACGCCTTGCGGGTCAAGACGAAGGGATGGCTCATCGGCCGGTGGCACGTCCCTAGGATGACGAAGCAGGAGGCTCGGCACGACTCCTTGAGGGCCTTGTAGGCGTACGCGTAACACGGCCCGCCTCGGGCATAGTCGATATGCGGTGCGATGATCGCGGCGAGGCGACCGTCGGGCTGGCCGTCCTCGGCGGGCAGGGTGCCTGGACCTCCCGGCGCCGTGAAATACTCCGATAGCAAGTGGGTGAGCTCCTCGGGCTCTTCAGGGTACGAGCGGCCGGCCAGGGCGGCAGGCCGTACCGTGAGGCGCTGGAACGCCGCGTGCTGCTCGGCCACCTCAGCCCGGAAGTGGTCGCTGTCGAGCACGAGCGCCTGGTCGAGCTCCTTGACGAAGCCTTCGAGCTGCTCGGTGTCAAGCAGCTGGGTGTGCTGTTGCATGACGGCGGCCTGGATGTCGCGAAGCGAGTTGGTGCCGTCGAAGAGCTTAAGGACGGAGACGATGTCCATCGGCATCAAGAGGGGCCCTTCGAGGTACCCGTCGGGGTCGCGAAGCCCGAGCATCTGCTTGCCCTCGTGCTCCACGGGAAATGCCTCGAGCGGCCTGAGGCGGGGATACTCCACCGGCTCCCTCCTTACGGGTGGCGGGTCGCCAAACGGCCCCCATGGTATCGAAACCCACCGGTCGGGTCAACGAGGAATAGGCGGGGATGAGGGCCGGCCCCACCCGCCCGCTTTCCATTTGACGGGCATTCGGCGGCTTGCCTATGATGACCTTCTAAGAGCACTGTCGAAAATGAGGAAAAACCCTTGTCGGACACCCTTGGGAGGGGGACCGTATGAGCGAATATCCCGAGACCATCCTGGTGGAGCGCGACCCGCAAGACGATCGGATTGTCACGTGCACCTTCAACCGGCCCGAAGCGTTGAACGCCATGCACTCGCAGATGCTGGCGGGCTTCCGCCGGTTCATCACCTGGCTGCGCGACAGCCGCCAGGCCCGGGTCGCGGTCTTGACCGGGTCCGGGCGGGCCTTCGGCACCGGCGGGGACCTGAAGGAGATGGCCGACAAAGACGTCCACCAAGGCAGGCTCTACTCCCGCGAGGCGCACGAGGTAATTCACCTCATGCGGGGGATGGATACCATCCTCATCGCGGCCATCAACGGGCTGGCGGTCGGCGGGGGGCTCGAGTTCGCCTGCGCCTGCGACATCCGCATCGGCGCCGACGACTCGACCTACTTCTTCCCCGAAGCCCGCGCCGGGGTCATGCCAGGCTGGGGCGGCACCCAGCTTCTGCCCCGCGTGGTCGGCCGTGGCTGGGCGCTGGACATGCTGCTGACCGGCAGGCGATTGAACGCCGATGAGGCCCTGAGCGTCGGGCTCATCACGCGGGTCGTGGCGGCCGACCGACTCCAGGAGGAGGCCCGGGACCTCGCCCGCGCCCTCCTCGACGTAAGCTGGGTCTCGCTCGCCGCCATGAAGCGGTGCGTCAACCGTGGGATCGAGATGGACCTCGCCAGCGGCCTCAACTTCGAGAACGAGCAGATGGCCTATCTATACACCCAGCCCGACCGGGCCGAGGGCCTCGCCGCCTTCCGCGAAAAACGGAATCCGCAGTTCCCCTGAAGCGCCTGAATCAGACTCCTTGAACCTCGCAACCTGTGGCCACCCGCCTCAGGTGGGTCCACTCGAATAGATAGCACACACGAGCCCGGCCTATCGTCACGTACCTCCCTTACTTCCCTTACTTCGCCAATGAAGGGTGATTTTTTTGCTCGATTTCAGCGTTACACGTTAGACACTTTTAGACACTTTTGACACTTGTGTCTGAAGTGTCTAGTTTCTCGTAACCTGTTGAGTTCGTAGACGTTGCTAGCGATTTCGAGTGTCTAAATAGTGTCTAAAAAACGGCAAGTGTCTAAGCTGTAATATAAAGTAATACTGCGGGAAATTAATCTGTCTTCCGCACCATTTAGGGACAGTCCGCCTCAGGCGGGTCCATAAACAATAGGCCATGTGGGGATGAGCAGCGGGCCTTCCTGTGGCGGTTATACGTCGTGGGTGTCACGTCTGGGCGAACTTGAGGACGTCGGTGATCTGGCGAAGGGCGAAGGCGTGGTCGTCCGGGTCGAGGCCGGCGACGCAATCCTCCGGCACGCTCACCCGGTAGCCCCGCTGGTGGGCATCGACGGCGGTATACATGATGCAGATGTTGGAGACGACCCCGGTCAAGACGATGTGGTTCACCCCGAGGTCCTGGAGCGTCGCGTCCAGCTTGGTATCGTAGAAGCCCGAGTATCTCGTCTTCGAGATGACGTGCTCGCCAGGACCCGGGGCCAGCTCTTCGATCACCTGGGCGCCCGGCGAATCGGCGACGGCGTGGGGCGGCCAGATGGAAAACTCCGAGTCGTCGGGGGCGTGGGCGTCGTTGATGTAGATGACCGGCGTGCCGTCCTGGCGGGCCTGCTCCAGCCGCTCCCGGATGGCCGGCACGATGGCCCGGGCGTCGGGGACCTCCAGAGGCGCCCCGGGGGCGGTGAAGTCCTCCAGCATGTCACAGATGATGAGGGCCGTCCGGTCAGTCATGGGTCTCTTCTCCCCTAGAGCCCCGAGTGTGGTGGCTCGTCGCCCCTCATTATAGGGGAGGGTACGGCCGATTTCCAGGTCCCGACCCGTGAGGCGGTGCGGGACCCTTACATCCCCAAGACCCGCTGGTGGACGTAGGCGGCCGCGGCCCAAAGCAGGCAGCTCACCGCCAGGGTGAGGGGAAAGCTCACGCCCCGCTTGAGCATGGGGATAGCCGCCATAAAAAAGAAGAGCGTTGGGGCCAGGCCCCAGAGCACCCCCACCGTGAAGCGGTGGGCGAGCTGGTAGTCCTTCGTCTCCATGAAGAGCCAAACGAGGCTCAGGAGGGTCACCAGCGGCATGGCGGCGAGCAGGCCGCTGAAGGCGGGCAGGTGTTTCGCCAACTCGCTGATGGCTGCAATGGCCAGGGCCGAGACGATGAGCTTCACGATGAAAAACATAGGGCCTCCCTGTAGGTTGAGGCAAAGCCGGATGTGAAGCGATGGCGGTATTGTATCACGGCAAGGAGAGGTGTGGTCCAGCGTCGATGGGAGGAAGCCGAGGGGGGAGGCCCGCTTCAGCGGTCCCCGCCGGCGCCCCAGAGGGTGCGAAACTCAGCCTCGAAGGATCGGACGACCTCCGGGTCCTCGATGACCACGGCGTTCTCGGCGTTCCTGTGGCTGCCGCTCCACGTGGCGTTGTACGAGCCGGTGGTGACGATGCGCCCGTCGATGACGGAGAACTTGTGGTGCATAAGGCCCGGCCCCGAACCGTAGCGCACGGGGATGCCTGCCACATCCAGGCGTTGAGCGTCGGAGCCCCGGGCTCGGGCCTGGCGCCGATCGAGCACCACCTTGACGTCCACTCCCCTTGCGTGGGCGCGGATGAGGGCCTCGGCGTACGCATCGAGCGTGAGGGTATACATGGCCACGTGAATGGAGCGCTGGGCCTGATCGTACAGGGAGATGAGGGGCTTATCGATGGACTGGCGGGGGCCGAAGTAGACGCCGACCACCTCGGCCAAGGCCGGCTGGATGAGGACCGCCACCAGGGCGAAGGCCGCTGCGAGCGCAAGACGACCCGGAGGCCAACCGCGTTGTTGGCTCATGCCAAAATAATATTCTGCAACGCAGAAAATAGCAAGCGTCCTCTCTATCGGGTCTGCTCAGGCGGCATCGCACGATCGGCACTCCCTGGATTTTCAAGAAGGAAAACGAATGTGCGCCGGGCCGCGCCCGGCAAAGAGCGTCGTTGCCCGCCCCAAGGCGGACTCCAGGCTTGTCGGGCGGCGGAAGGTGCTAGGCGGTTGCGACGACTGTGTAGCCCGCCAGCTCCAGCGCCTCCTGGATGGGCTGCGTCGGGCAGGGCTCGAGCCGGAAGAAGAACACCTTGTCGGACTTGCCCTCCTTGGCACTACCCATGCCCACCGAGATGATCTCTCCGCCCGCGTCACGCACAATCGTGGAGACCATCTCGAAGGCTTTGGGGTCGTCTCCCAAAACGACGTCGATTCGGCTGGAGGCCCCGATAATGCCCATGATCTCGATGAACATCGCAAGGATGTCCATGGCGGTGATGATGCCGACCACCTTGTTCCCGTCTTCGACAACGGGCAGGCCTCCAATCTTGTGAGAATGGATGAGCCGGGCCACCTCGGAAATATCCGCTTCAGGGCTTACGGTGACCACGTCTGATGTCATAATCTCTTTAACGCGCACCTCGCTGGCGAAGTAGTAGAACTCCCTCTCCTCCTTGGAGGACTTCCACGGAATGAGCACCCCTCGGACGTCGCGGTCGGTCACGATGCCTATGAGGGTTCCTTCCGCATCCACTACCGGCAACCGCCGGATGTTACGGCTCTTCATAAGCTCGAAGGCCTTCTCCACATCGGTGTCTGGCGATGTGGTGACAACGTTGGTTGTCATGCGGTCCCTAACGAACATGGCGCGCTCCTTCGTGCAGGTGCTGATCTCGTCACCGCCGCTGCTTGCTCACTATATCGTACCAGCAGGCCGGAAGGACTTCAACGAAAATCACCGGTCCTTACAGCTATTGGAACATGAGGAGATTCGCTAAGTTAAAATAGATGATCACCCCGAGGATATCGAGGCTCGAGGTGATGAACGGGCCCGTGGCGACCGCCGGGTCGATGTTGAGGCGGTCCAGCGCGAGGGGGACCAACGTGGCCACCAACGCCGAGATGGTCATCGCCCCCATGATGGCGCCGCCCACAGTCAAGCCTAGCATGGGCACGGATGCGTACTTCAGCTTGGCCAAGACGCCGACGAGCACCCCGTAGAGAATCCCCAGGACCAGCCCAATGCGGACCTCCCTCAGAACGACTAGCCCGATGGCCTTCTTGTCGATCCGACCCAAGGCGATACCCCGGATGACGATCGAGGCCGACTGAGTCCCCACATTCCCGCCCATCCCCATGATAATGGGGATGAAGGCCGCCAAGGCAACGAGCCGGTTCAGGGTCATCTGGAAGTGGCTGATAATCTGGATGGCGGCAAGCCCCCCGACGCAGCTCACCAACAGCCACGGCAGCCGCGCCCGGACGATGCCCAGGACCGAGCGGGTCTCCAGCCCTCCTTTGGAGCCCCCGGCCATCAGCAACATATCTTCGGTGGCTTCGTCATAGATGACATCGACCACATCGTCCACCGTGACTATCCCCATCAGCTTGTTCTCATCGTCCACGACGGGGACCGCCAGCAGGTTATATCGCCTCACGAGCTTGGCCACCTCTTCCTGATCGGTTGTGGCCGTGACGCTGAGCACGTTCGGGTTCATGAACGACTTGAGCGCAGCCGTGGGCTCGGCCAGAATGATGTCCCGCAGCGATGTGACCCCCAATAGATGGTCCTTGTCGTCCACCACGTAGGTGTAGAACACCATCTCGACCTCGCTGGCGCGGCGCACCTCGGCGACGGCCTCCGCAGCTGTCAATTCCTCCGACAGGGCCAGGACGCTGGTCGTCATAATTCCGCCGGCGGACTCCGGCGGGTAGAGCAAGAGCTGCTCGACCTCGGCCGAGTCCTCCCCGTGCATGGCCTGCAACACCTCTTCGGCCAAGTCGGGATCCAGCCGACCAATGAAGTCGGTAGCATCGTCGGAGTCCATCTCCTGCACTATCTGTGCAATCCGCTTGACCTCCAGGTTCGAGACAATCCCCTCGGCCGTCTGAGCGTCACCCTCTTTGAGGATTTGGGCGGCGAGCTTCAGGTCATCGACGATGTTGAACAGGCTCCGCTGCTCGGCGAGGGGAAAGCCCCGAAGGAGATGGGCGGTGTCGGCCGGGTGTAGTTTGGAGAAAATCTTCCGGATATTGGCCGTCGCGTGTCGGCGCAGAAGCCTGCGGACGGCCTCCACGGTCATGAGGAACTTCTGGTCGGGCATGGTCATGGCCCCCAATGTGAGGAATATCAGACAGATACAACCGTTCGGGCTCAAACCGCTCCACGGCCTGTTCAGTTGTCTCATAGAGTAAAGAATGGATAAGTTGCCTGTCAACGACCTTTTGCCCTCCTCGGCTGAGTGGAGACTGGCCGAAAGACGTTGCTTGGATGGTTCTAACGTGCTATATTTACTACAGTTCTTGCCATGACCGAGGGCGTGCCATGACGAAGGCAACGACGAAAGGTGGAGGGAAAGAGCACAGCTACAAGGCGATCAATCGCCTCATGCTGGAGCACGCCAGCCAAATTGCCGACAAACTCGGTGCCGATACGATCCTGGTCATCAGCGACCTGACCGACGACTGGGAGTTCTTCAAGGGTTTCAAGGGCCACCACAAGGTGGTCCTCGCCACCCGGGACGAGGAGACCTACGAAGAAGCCGTCAATGTGCTGGATAACGTCATTAAGTTGCCGAAAGTGACCCTGACGCGCATGGGCCAGGTGAAGATGGGCGTTATCATGAGCCTGGCCGAAAATCTCGTCGGCAGTGAAGAAAAAATCGTCTGCCTCTCTGGCCTGCCTAAGTTAAAGACGTTGGATAGCCTCGTCGTCTTGGACATCGGGCGGGAGTTCGAGCTGCTGACCAGCGAGGATGTCTCTACCGTCTCGTCGGGCATGCAACCGGAAGTCTTTGAGGGGGTGCTAACCCTCGCCGTGGAGATCGCCAACGAGGGCCGTGAGGGAAAGCCCGTTGGAACGACCTTCGTCATCGGCGACTACGAACGCGTCGTGCCCCTCTCGCGCCAGATGATCATCAACCCCTTCAAGGGCTATCCCGAAGAAGAGCGCAACATCCTTGACCGCAGGCTGCGAGAGACGATCAAGGAGTTTGCCGTGCTGGACGGTGCATTCATCATCCGCGACGACGGGGTCATCATCTCGGCCGGCCGCCACCTCGCCGCCGCGCTCGACTCCGAGAAGATGCCCATGGGATTGGGCAGCCGCCACCAGGCCGCCGCGGGAATCACCGAGGCCACCAACGCTCTGGCCATCGTGGTCTCTGAGTCCACAGGGGACGTCCGCATCTTCAAGAACGGCTCGATCTTCATGGAAATCGAGCGGGCCAAAGTGCGGCCGTAGTCTCCTTCACCCCCGTCTCGCGTTCCCGGAATCCCATGACCTGCTTCCGGACGCACGACCTTCCCCGGCCCTCCAGCTACGACCGCCACCTCCTCTTTCCGCGAGCCTTGTGAGCCCTTAGGGCGTATGGTAACGTGGACGGGATTCGGTCGGAAACCCACCCCAACCGAGGCGGTTGATGTGACTTCGCCCATGACGTGGACATGCCGCTGTGGCCAGCGCAATGCTGCGGAAGCACCGGCCTGCCGCGCCTGCATGGCCTCCCGGCCCGTCGACCCCCTCAAGGTCGGCCGGGCGGACGAAGCCCGCTACCGGTCGGTGTCCTCCGCGCGGGCGTTGTCGGTTGCAGCCGACTCCGTGGCGCTCTACGGCCGGCGGTTCCTCAGTTTCATTACCGCCAGCCTCTTGATGGGTCTTCCGCTTTTCCTCTTTCATGTCTGGCAGTTGCGGACCGACCAGATGGTCCTTCCATCAGTCGTTGGCCCAGCCCTCGTGGGGGCGGTCCTCCTCGCGCTCTGGAACGTCTTTTGGGTGATTTTGATGATCCGGGTTGCCGCCGAGGAGATTGCAGGCGTGTCCGAGGGATTGGGCGAAGCCGTAAGCCGCCTCTCGGTCTCGACCCTCGCCTGGGCGGTCGTGGCTCAGTTCCTGGTCTCCTTGGCCACGGGCCTGGCTTCCTTGCTCTTCATTATTCCGGGCATCATCGTGGCGGTAAAACTCTCCCTGACGCTGCCGGCTGTAGTCTGCGAGGGCCTCGGTCCCATCGCCGCGATGAAGCGCAGCAGCCGGCTGGTCAAGGGTCACGGCTGGTCGGTATTCGGCGTCCTCTGCCTTCTGTTTCTAACAACCCTCGTCGCAAACCTCGCCCTGGGAGGCGTCCTGTTGGTGGCGAAAGGACCGTGGATGACGGTTCGCACAATCTTCCACCTCTGGACAGGAGGGAGCAACATGCTCGTCCGGGTCCTCCTCGGCCCCATCTGGGCCATCGTCCCGACCCTCTTTTACGCAGCCTTCAGGTTCAGGCACGACGCCGTCTCACCACAGCCTGAATTGAGCGGAACCTACGGCCTAATGCGACCGGTCGCGAGCGGGAGCGAGCAGCAATGATTTGGCGGTGCGTTTGCGGACGACCCAACATGGAACAACGGACCCGGTGTCTGGACTGCAACCTGCCACGACCTTCGGCAGACGCTTCGGTCAAGGAGGCGGGCGGGGGCGGCGAGGTGCCCATGGATGTCGTGGACAGCCCCGAGGCCCCAGTCTCCTCGCCGTGGGCCCGATGGCAGCAGCGGCGTCCCCCGGAGCCTGGGTTCGTCGGCCGCACCGTGCGGCGCGTCCTCTTCCACTACCGGCGGGTACTGATGCCGTTTATCCCGGGCCTGCTCCTGCTCGTCGTTCCCATTCAGCTTGGCTATATCGAGATTGCGAAGGCGGTGGGCGATGGGCGGGCCGCAAGCGGGACCACCATGGCCCTCACCTCGGTCCTGATGGGGCTCGTGACCCTGTCTTCCTACTACCTCATCGTCCTGACCGCCTCTTCCGTGCGGGATGAGGATCTGGACCTCGCACCGTTCTACACCCGACTGCCTTGGGCCACCCTCGGCATTCTCTGGCTGGCAACCATGGTCTACGGGCTTGCCATCTTTCTCGGCTTCCTCCTGATCATCGTGCCCGGGCTGGCCGCCTTGGCGCTCCTCTGCCTGGTCCAACCGTTGATCGTCCTCGACAACGCCACGGTCGGCGATGCCCTCCGGGCAAGCCCCCGCTTGGTCATCGGCCGCGGCGGCCCACAAGTCCTCCAGGTCCTGGCCATCATCCTGATGGTGGAGCTCGGCCTCACGGTGGCGGGCTACGTCGTCTTGATGCCGCTGTCCATGCTGGCCGCGAGCATCGCCTGGTCGCGTTTCGTCTTCGTCTGCGAGATCGCGATCGGAGGACTCCTCTTTCCGGTCCACGCCGTGGTCCTGACCATCCTTTACGACGAGTTGGTCGGCATCCCCCGACCGGAGGCGTCGGCGTAGGTCCTCGCCGTGGGATGTTCCTTTACCGTTGAGGAGACCGACGCCACCTCCCAGGCCCGCCTCGGCACACTCACCACCCCCCACGGGCGCGTGGCCACCCCCGCCTTCATGCCCGTCGGGACCCAAGCCACCGTGAAAGCTCTTACCCCGGTCGAGTGTCGCGAACTCGGAGTCGAGATCCTGCTGACCAACGCCTACCACCTGTATCTGCGGCCCGGCGTGGAGGTGGTGGAGGCTCACGGGGGGCTCCATCGCTTCATGGGATGGGATGGCCCGCTGCTTACCGACAGCGGCGGGTTCCAAGTGATGAGCCTGTCGAAACTCCGCAAGATCACCCCAGACGGCGTCGTCTTTCAAAGCCACATCGACGGCTCCGAGCACCTCCTGAGCCCGGAGAAGGCTGTGGCCATACAGGAGGGCCTGGGGGCCGATATCATAATGGTCCTCGACGAGTGCCCGCCCTATCAGGCGACCTACGACTACGCCCGGGAGTCCATGGACCTTACGAGCCGCTGGGCCGAGCGGTGCCGGGCGGCCAAACGGCGCGACGACCAGGCCCTGTTCGGAATCGTCCAGGGAGGGATGTTCGCCGACCTTCGGGCCGACAGCGCCCAGGCGATAACGGCCCTCGACTTCGACGGCTACGCCATCGGGGGGCTTAGCGTGGGCGAGAGCAAGGAGCTGTTGCGCGCAATGGTGGAGGCGACGGTCCCGTGGCTGCCTGAGTCACGCCCCCGCTACCTCATGGGGGTGGGGACCCCCCTGGACCTCGTCGAGCAGGTCGCCAGGGGCATCGATCTTTTCGACTGCGTCATCCCGACCCGCAACGCCCGCACCGGGACGCTCTTCACCAGCCAGGGCCGCATCGTCATCAAACACGCCCGCTACAGCGACGACCGTCAGCCCCTCGACCCCGAATGCCTGTGCTATGCGTGCACGACCTTCACCCGCTCGTACCTGCGCCACCTGTTCCAGGCCGGCGAAATTCTCTCCTCCCGGCTCAACACCCTACACAACGTGAGCTTCTACATGCGCCTGATGGGAGAGGTCCGCCAGGCCATCGCCTCGGGGCGCCTCGAGGACCTCTGCGAGCGGATGGAGGGGCTTTTCGGCCCCGTCGAGACCGAGCCTGGCCGCGGCTAAGAGAACGGTGAGTACGGCCCAACGGTTGACAGAACCTAGGAAATCTGTTAATGACTCCCTTCATTGCCAGCCAAACGATTCACCCGCCTTGACCTAAGGAGACCCCCACCATGGAAGGCTTCCTGCCGTGGTTGCGTCTAGCCCACGCCCTGGGCGGCGGGCCGGCCCAGGGCGGTGAGGCCGCCCCGGGAGGCTTCGCGGCTCCCTTCCTTACGTTCGGGCTCCTCATCGCCATCTTCTACTTCCTCCTCATCCGGCCCCAGCAGAAGCAGCGCAAAGAGCACGCCAAGATGCTCGAGACGCTCAAGAAGGGCGACGAGGTGGTAACACAGGGGGGCGTCCACGGGTCGGTCTACAAGATTAAGGACGATACGGTTGCGCTGGAGGTCGCCGACGGCGTGCGCCTGCGCGTCTCCAAGAGCGCCATTACAAGCCTGCGGAGTAAGCCGACCGACAAAGAGAAGGCCGCCGACTAGACCGAGGACCGGAGCCGACATCCATGGGCGCAGGACGCTGGAAACCGCTCGTAATCGTCCTAGTGGTAGGGCTGTCCATCTGGTCCGCCACTCCCCTGAAGAAAAAAATCAACCTCGGCCTTGACCTGCAAGGCGGCATCCACCTGCTGCTGGAGGTCCAGACGGAGAAGGCCCTGGAGAACGCCGTCGAGCGGATGGCCGACGATATGGCCAGGCTATTGCGGGAGCAGCGGGTGCGGGTCAGTCGGGCGAGCCGTGGCCCGGACAACACTATCGAGCTCGCCATCGTCCGTACACGCGACGTAGAGCGGGCCGCCAAGGCGCTCAAAGACTTCCCCGTCATCCAACAGGAGGCCGCCCCGCCGACGATGCGCTATCGCCTCAGGTCGTCCTACGCCACGCAGGTCAAGGAGAACGCAGTCAGCCAGGCGCTTGAGACGATCCGCAACCGTGTGGACCAGTTCGGCGTGTCCGAACCCGTCATCCAGCGCCAGGGCAAGAGGCGCATCCTCATCCAGCTTGCCGGCATCCGGGACCCGCAGCGGGCATTGCGCCTCATCGGGCGGACGGCGCAGCTCGAGTTCCGGCTCGTGGATGCCAGCGTGAGCGCCGAGGAGATCCGGGCCCGGCGGTTGCCCCCCGATACCGAAATACTGCGCTATCGGAGCCGCGACCGCCAGACGGGCCGGGACATCGTCCAGCCCATCGCCGTAAAGCGGCGCACCCTTATGACGGGCGAACACCTAACCAACGCCTCCGTCTCGCTCGGGGGGCAGTTCAACGAACCCATCGTCAGCATGCGCTTCGACCGGGTTGGCTCTCGACGGTTCGCCCGCATCACTGGCGATCACGTCGGTGAGCGCCTCGCCGTGGTGCTCGACAACGTGGTGAGGACCGCGCCCGTCATCCGTGCCAAAATCACCGGCGGCAGCGCGATCATAGAAGGCATCGACTCCCTCGAAGAAGCCAAGGACGTGGCCATTGTCCTGCAGGCCGGCGCTCTGCCGGCCCCGGTCGAGATATTGGAGAACCGCACCGTGGGGCCGTCGCTCGGGGCGGATTCAGTCCGCCAGGGTCTGCGCTCCATCATCATCGGGAGCATCCTCGTCGTCCTCTTCATGGTTTTCTACTACCGCTTCAGCGGCTCGGTGGCCGACCTCGCCTTGCTGCTAAACCTCATCATCCTCATGGGGGTGATGGCCTACCTCCGCGCTACCCTGACCCTGCCTGGCATCGCCGGCATCCTCCTGACCGTCGGGATGGCGGTCGATGCAAACGTCCTGATCTTCGAGCGGATTCGAGAAGAGCTCCGCACCGGCAAGAGCGTCAGGGCTAGCGTGGAGGCTGGCTTCGGCAAGGCCTTCTGGACCATTTTCGACGCCAACTTAACGACGTTCATTGCGGCCCTGGTTCTCTTTCAGTTCGGGACCGGGCCGGTCAAGGGCTTCGCCGTGACCCTCTCGATCGGCATCGTCGCCAGCATGTTCACGGCCATCTTCGTCTCACGGGTGGTCTTCGACATCTACATCAAGACCAAGCGGGTCACGAAGCTCTCCATCTGAGGCCAGCCCATGGAGTTCGTCAAACCGGGCATCACAATCGACTTCATCGGCCGCCGACGGGTGGCGCTACTCGCCTCGGTCGCCCTCATCGTCCTCGGCCTCGCCACGGCCGGCCTTCGCGGGCTCAACTTGGGGATCGACTTCGCCGGAGGGACGCTCGTTGAGCTAAAGATGCCCCGGCCGGTGAACATCGAGGATGTGCGGCGAGAGCTTCGCGGCATCGGCATGGGTGACAGCACCATCCAGCACTACGGATCGAAGAACGAGATTCTCATCCGGATGATGCGGAGCCCTACAGGCATCGAGGGCTTCCAGGGCCAAATCATCAAAGCCCTGGAGGTCGTCTACGGCCAAGGAGCGGTCGAGCTTCGGCGTACAGAGGTCGTCGGGCCCCAGGTCGGCGCGGCCCTGCGCCGCCAGGCGACCCTGGCGATCGCCTACGCCCTCGTCGGCATCCTCATCTACATCACCATCCGGTTCGAGTTTCGGTTCGCCGTGGCCGCCATCCTCGCGCTCGTCCACGACGTCCTCATCACCCTGGGGGCGTTCGCCTTAACCAACAAAGAGCTCTCCCTGCCTGTCATCGCCGCCTTTCTTGCCATCATCGGCTACTCTCTCAACGACACCATCGTCGTCTTCGACCGCATTCGCGAAAACCTGAGGCTCTATCGACGGGAGAGCTACGAAGTCGTCATCAACCGGAGCATAAACGAAACCCTCTCCAGAACCATCCTGACCAGCCTCACAACACTGCTCGTCGTGCTGGCTCTCTTCTTTCTCGGGGGCGAGGTCATCCACGACTTCGCCTTTGCCCTCCTGGTGGGCATTATCGTCGGGACCTATTCGTCCATCTTCATAGCGAGCCCGCTGCTGATCCTTTGGCAACGCTTCGCGCCCTCTAAAAAGCGGCTTGCCGCGGGCCGGGCCAGCCAGTAAGGGGCCGGGGCAACTTCCCTATTGACAGCACAGACAAAGGCTGTATAGTAATTCGGCTATTAAATGCCGGTCGGCGCCTGAAGCATGCTGGCCGGCCGTTCCATTCCCCCATCGGTCGAGGAGTTTTTCGCTCCATCGCCACACCGCGGATGGGAGGAGCAACGACCGTGCTAGGGCCAGACGTCCACCATCCCGGCAAGCCCGGCCTGCCGGCCATAGGAGCACAGAGGGCGTGTGTCCCACGCCCTCACTTCTTAGAATCCTGATGGACTGCTTTCGCCACGGAGGGGCCAGGCGCTGCCGGCCCCTTGACTCCCTCACGCCGCTTCCGGGACAAGCGCGGACACGGCGGAGGGGTTGGACCTCACACCGAAAGGAAGGCCAGCAGTCTTCACCTCCCGACGGTGGACCGGACGGACCTACAAGGGAACCGTCCGGGGGGGGAACGCGCCATGATGGGATTTGGCCAACACCTGATGATCGACGGCTATGGCGGGGAGCGGGATCGCCTGGAGGACTTGGAAGGCCTCTACCGCTTCCTGGACGGATACCCCGCCAAAATGGGCATGACGAAAATCATGCCCCCGTACGTCTTCGAATACAAGGGCTCAAAGCCCAAAGACTGGGGGCTCTCCGGCGTGGTACTGATCGCCGAGAGCCACATCAGCATCCACACCTTTCCGGAGAAGGGGTTCGTGAGCGTGGACTTCTTCTCCTGCAAGTGGTTTGACACGGAGGCCGCCGTCAAGGAGGTGGAGGAGACCTTCGGCCTCAAGAAGCTGGAGGTCCATCACCTCGACCGCGGTCGGGAGTTTCCCAAGGAGATCGAAAAGGCCACCGCCATCATCCGCCAGGACCGTCTCGTGCGCTTCGGTTGACTGCCTCGAGGCCGTGGTACGGCCAGCCACCCGCTTTGCGCTCGGCGGTTCCCTTCGGAAGAAATCCTGCTGCAGCTTCGTTAGATGGCGTGGGAGGAGTCGTGAAAAACCCTCTGGAATCCCAGGCCCCCTTTCTTCCCTATAGGTTCCTGGCCCTCGACGACGAGCGGGCCGGCTGGGAGGCGGCTCGGGTCGCGATCCTTCCCGTTCCATACGACGCTACGACCTCCTACCAGCCGGGCTGTCGGTTCGGACCGCGGGCCATCCTCGATGCCTCCCGATACGTCGAGGAGTACGACGAGGAGTTGGAGGTCGAGCCGTGCGACGTAGGGATTTACACCTGTCCCGAAGTGGAGCCGGTGGCGGGCGATCCCAAGGCCATGTTGGACAGGGTGGCGATGCTTGTTTCATCGTTAATCGGACACGGCAAGACGGCCGTCACGCTCGGCGGTGAGCATACGCTTACGAGAGCGGCCGTCGAGGCGCACGTGGCAGCCCACGGGAACCTCACTGTCCTTCAGCTCGACGCCCACCTCGACCTGCGCGACACTTACCATGACAGCGCCTTCAGCCACGCCTGCGTGATGCGCCGGGTCTGGGACGTGGCTCCCGTGGTGGCGGTGGGGGCCCGAAGCTGCTCTTCGCAAGAGTACCGCTGGCTGGCCGAGCGCGGCGGGGCGTGTTTTTGGGCCAGGGAGGCCACGGGTGATGCGGCATGGGCGGAGGCCATCTGTTCGTCCCTCACAAAGCGGGTCTACGTCACCATCGACCTCGACGTCTTTGACCCGGCCGTCATGCCCGCCGTCGGCACCCCGGAGCCAGGCGGTCTCGACTGGCCCACCGTGGCGCTCCTGCTCAAGACGGTGGCGGCCCGGCGCCAGGTGGTCGGGTTCGACATCATGGAGTTGTCGCCCATCCCGGGCCTTAGGGCCCCGGAGGTCCTCGCGGCCAAGTTACTCTACAAAATGGTAGGATACCTTTTCTTCCTCAACCGCGGTGAAAACCCCCAACAACGGATGACGGTATGACAAAACGGAAGTCCACACGGAAGACCACCAATAAAAAGAAATCCGAGGCGCAAAAGCAAATCCTCCTGGAAAAGCGCGAGCAGCTGATCAAGAAGTTGACCGAAAGCAAGCGGGAGGAGAGCGCGCCAGAGCTCGATAGGGGAGACGATCTCGATCGGGCCGCCGCCTCCCGTGACCAGGAGATTAACTACATGCTCTCAAGCCGTGAGCGCGAGGAGCTGCGGGCAATCGAAGAGGCCCTCGAGAAGATCGAGATGGGCGTCTACGGCGTCTGTGAGCGGTGTGAGAAGACCATCGGCGCCAAGCGGATCAAGGCCCTCCCCCTCGCTCCCTACTGCCACGACTGCCAATCGGAGATGGAAGTGGCCCAGCGGCGCAACCGCGAACTCGGCCTCTAGGGACCGGCTTCACCAAGGGACCCACGAATCCGTCGTCTCGACCGCAAGCCACCCTCCAGTACAAGTTATCCCAAGCCAAGTTCCCATAAGAAATTATAATAGTTAGCCATAGTGGCCTCCCGTCCCTTGACTTGCCCGGAAAAGGTGTTACCATTCCCTGAGCGCGGAGCACCTTCTCTTCGGCTCCTTACACGATAAGGATTAGTCCATGGAGAAGTCTTTCAAAGATCGAGACCGCAAGTGGGTCGGCTCGAAGAGGGACAAGGAGGTGTCCCCCTACCTCCCAACACCCGAGGCGGCGTTGAACGAGAAGCTGTCTCAATACGAGCATCTCCTTGATGACCTCCTGGGCCAGGTGCAGCACTTTGAGAGCGAATCGACCGGCCTTTCCGACCGGCTCGAGCGGCTGCGATCCGACTTCGACGACCTGACGCGCACCAACCAGGACATCACAGGTCAGCTGTCCGACGCCCGCAAGCAAAACGAGAAGCTGGTAATGGCCTTTCAAGAGGCCAAGCGCCAGATCGAGCAGCTCAAGGAAGAGGTGGATAAACTAAGCGCGCCGCCCAACTCATACGGAAAGTTTATCGCCCACAACCCCGACGGGACGGTGGACGTCGATCTGGACGGCCGCCGGGTGCGGGTCAACGTCCATCCCCGGCTTGATGCGGAGTCCTTCGAGCCCGGCCAGTCCCTCATTCTCAACGAATCGCTCAACGTCGTGGCCGCCACCGAGTTCGAGACCAAGGGCGATGTGATGACGGTCAAGGACTTTCTCGACGAAGACCGGGTCGTGGTCCTCGGGAGGGCCGACGAGGAGCGGGTCTTCCAGCTATCTGAGCCCCTCCGCATCGAACCACCGCAGGTGGCCGACCACGTGATAGTAGACCCTCGCAGCGGCTTCGCCCTGGAGAAGATTCCCAAAAGTCAGGTTGAAGAGGTGGTGCTCGAGGAAGTCCCCGACATCACATACGACCATATCGGTGGGCTGGCCAAGCAGATCGAGGCGTTGCGAGACGCCATCGAGCTGCCCTACCTCCACCCGGAAGAGTTCGCCACCTTCCAGCTTGCGCCTCCGAAGGGGATTCTCCTCTACGGCCCGCCCGGGTGCGGCAAGACGATGATCGCCAAGGCGGTCGCACACAGCCTCGCCACCGAGATGAGCCGCCGCACGGGCCAGGAGACTAAAGGGTACTTCCTCAACGTCAAGGGCCCCGAGCTGCTCAACAAGTACGTGGGGGAGACGGAGTTCAAGATTCGCGAGGTCTTCAAGAAGGCCAAGACCAAGGCCAACGAGGTGTGCCCGGTGATCATCTTCTTCGACGAGATGGACGCCCTGTTTCGGATGCGGGGCTCCGGCATCTCCTCGGACGTGGAGACGACCGTGGTCGCCCAATTCCTCAGTGAAATCGACGGGGTCGAGGCTCTGCGGAACGTGATCATCATTGGGGCGAGCAACCGCCAAGACCTCATAGACCCGGCCATCCTGAGGCCCGGCCGGCTGGATCTCAAAATCAAGGTGGACAGGCCCGACGAGGAGGCCGCAAGAGAGATATTCTCCAAGTACCTCTTGTCCACCCTCCCGATCCACTCCGAGGAGCTCTCGCCCGTCGGCGGTGACCCGGAGGCCTGCGTGGCTCGCCTGATTGATGCGACCGTCGAGGCCATGTACGAAGCAACCGAAGACAACCGATTCCTCGAGGTGGCGTACGCCAAGGGGGAGAAAGAAATCTTCTACTTCAGAGACTTCGCCTCCGGGGCCATGATCGAAAACATCGTCCGGCGGGCCAAGAAATTGGCCCTCAAGCGATCCATCGCAGGGCAAGAGCGAGGTATTCGAGCGTCCGACCTGCTGGAGTCCGTTCGCGAGGAGTTCAAGGAGAACGAGGATCTGCCCAACACCACCAACCCGGACGATTGGGCACGGATTGCAGGCCGCAAGGGCGAGCGGATCGTGAACGTGCGCACCCTGCTTCGAGGACACGTCCCTCCAAGGAGCGACATCGAAGACATCATCGCCCGTCAATATATGTAATCGAGAACGAGAGACGGGCTGGGTCGAATACGCCAACCTCCGTTGTGGCTACAGCTCGGCGCCTTCAACGGATCGGAAGGGTTTCTCATGGGGCTGCCCCACCACATCATGGGATCGGAGACGGAATACGGCATCTCCGTCGTGGGTGAAGAGGACTTCGACGCCATCACCAACTCCATCTTCCTCATCAACAGCCACCAGACCACGACCGACGTCATCTGGGACTACGAGGAGGAGAACCCGTATGCCGACGCCCGCGGGTTCCAGGTCGAAGAGCAGTTCGAGGTCCCAAGCTACGCCGAGAACGTCCAGCTCAACAAGATGCTCGTCAACGGGGCGCGTCTCTACGTGGACCACGCCCACCCGGAGTTTTCGACACCCGAGTGCTCGTCCGTCATCGAGCTCATCAACTACGAGAAGGCCGGAGAGCGCATCCTCGACATCTGTCGCCGCAACGCCAACGCCACGCTCCCGGCGGGCCGGACACTCGTCATCTACCGGAACAACTCCGATCAGAAGGGCAACTCGTACGGCTATCACGAAAACTACCTCATGGACCGACGGGCCCCGTTCAAGCTCATCGCGGAGCACATCATTCCGTTTCTCGTGACGCGACAGATTTTCTGCGGGGCCGGCAAGGTGCTGGCCGAGAACAACACCTCGCCGTGCGAGTTCCAAATCTCCCAGCGCGCCGACTTCTTCGAGGTCGAAGTCGGCCTCGACACCATGAACAAGCGGGCGATCGTCAACACCCGTGACGAGCCACACGCCGACCGGGAGAAGTACCGACGTCTCCACCTCATCGTGGGCGATTCCAACATGGCGGAGGTCGCGACCTTCCTCAAGTGGGGTACGACGTTGCTTGTGCTGAAGATGATTGAGGACGCCTTCTTCCTCGCCAACCTGGCCCTGCGCGAGCCCGTGGCCGCGATGAAACAGGTGAGTCGGGACCTAACGCTCCGCCTGCCCCTGGAGATGGAAGACGGCCCCGGGATGACGGCCCTGGATATTCAACGTGAGTACCTCGCCCACGCCCGCCGGTACCTCGCCGATAAGCCCCGGGGAGACGAGCTCGAGGCCTGCTGCGACCGCTGGGAGGCGACCCTAGACGCCCTGGAACGCGACCCCGACGAGCTTGTGGGCCAGCTCGATTGGGTGACCAAACGCTATATGCTAAGGTCGTACCAGGAGAAGAAGGGCGTGGCTTGGAGCGATCCGCGCATCGCCATGATGGACCTCCAGTACCACGACCTCCGCCAGGATCGCGGGCTCTACTACCTGCTGGAGCGGCAGGGGCGCGTGGAGCGGATGACGACGGATGAGGACATCGAAGCGGCCATGTCGAACCCGCCGGAAGGCACCCGGGCGTACTTCCGCGGCCAGTGTCTGAAACGGTACCGCGATGCGATCTACGGCGTCAACTGGGGCTCGATCTCGTTCAACTTGGGGGACGAGCCCATCAAACGCATCATCATGGCCGAACCGTTGCGGGGCACTCGGGCCCACGTGGAGGGGTTGCTCAACGCCTCTGCCACGGCTCACGACCTCGTGAAGAACATCACGCGCTGAGGGTCCGTAGATCGAGCCCCGGTGGAAGAAGGAGAAAGCTTAATGCAGGTTCCGCAATCCAGGCGTCCGGACTCGTGGGCGGGGGTTGGCTCCTGGTCCACGGGTGGGCAGGACCGGCGGCAGCGGCGTCGCGAACGCAAGGACTCCCCGCCGCCCAAGAGCGCCGAGAAGGTGTCGGTTAAAGGCGAGAAACTCAAAGAGGACCTCGATAGCCTCATCGATCAGATCGACGAGGTGCTGGAGGTGAACGCCGAGGAATTCGTCCGCAACTACGTCCAGCGGGGAGGCCAATGAGGTGTGGTTTTCCAATCGGTACCATGGGAGCAGTTTCTGGGAGTTGCTGAAGAACGACGTACCCGATCTCATTCCGTCCATCACTCTGGAGCCAGGGGTCGAGCTTCCACCCAGCGCAACCCACGGGACCACCATCTTGGCCCTAAAGGTGGCTGACGGGGTCGTGATGATTGGCGACCGCATGGCTACCGAGGGGTTCCACGTCTCGGACCGGCGCATCGAGAAGGTCTTCAAGGCCGACGAGCGCACCCTGATCGCGATCGCCGGGGTGGCGGGCCCGTGCCTCGAGGCGGTCCGGCTCTTCCAGACCGAGCTCGAGCACTACGAGAAAATCGAGGGCGAGGGGCTCGTGTTCGAGGGCAAGGCGAATAAGCTGGCCCAGATGGTCCGGGCGAACTTCCCGCAAGCCCTGCAAGGACTCGTCGTCATCCCCATCCTTGCCGGCTACGATGATCGCACCGGGGCGGGCCGCATCTTCAAGTACGATCTTACGGGGGGCCGTTACGAGGAGCAGGACTACTTCGCCACCGGCAGCGGAGGCCGGGAGGCAAAGGCCGCCCTGAAAAAGCTCTACCGAGAAGGGCTGCCGGGCGACGAGGGCATCCGCGTGGGGCTCGAGGCCTTGCTCGACGCCGCCGACGAGGACGTCGGCACAGGCGGCCCCGACCTCGTCCGGGGCATCTTCCCCACGGTCAAGGTCATCTCCAGCGAGGGCATCCAGGACGTGCCCGAAGAGACAGTCAGCTCGGTCGTCGAGACCCTCACAGCGGCCCGGTAGGTGCGCTAAGATATGGCCATTCCGTTCTACGTCGCCCCCGAGCAGCTCGTCCAGGACAAGGTCGAGTACTGCCGCAAGGGGATCGCCAAGAGCAAAAGCCTCGTGGTCGTGGAGTTCGCCGACGGGCTGCTGTTGACCGGCGAGAACCCCTCGGCTAGCCTCAACAAGACCAGCGAAGTCTACGACCGCATAGCCTTCGCCGGAGCGGGCAAATACAGCGAGTTCGAGAATCTGCGCAAGGCCGCGATCCGATACGCCGACCTCAAAGGGTACGCATACAGTCGCGAGGACGTCACCGCCAAGAGCCTGGCCAACGCCTTCAGCCAGCTCATCGGCGACATCTTCACCCAGCAGATGAAGCCCCTCGAGGTGGAGATTCTCGTCGTGGAGGTCGGTGGCGCAGGGCGGGTAGGGAATCACATCTTCCATATCCTCTACGACGGCTCCATCTCCGACCGCCAGCACTTCGCCGCCATCGGCGGCCAGACCATGGAGCTGGAAAGCTCCCTGGCCGAGCACTACCGAGAGGGTCTCAGCCTGGCCGAGGCCTTCCGGCTATCCTGCGAGACCATCGCTCAGGTGGAGAAGCGTTCTGTCCCACCCGAACACCTGGAGGTCGCGATGCTCGATGCGGGAGCCACGGAACGCACATTCCGACGGCTGTCCGATGAGGAAGTCCGACGCCTCATGGGGTAGGGGAATTCATGAAGAAGCGCATCTACGGGTTGGAAAGCGAGTACGGCATCATCTTCACCACCAATGGGAAAAAGACCCTCCCGGTGGAGAAGGCCGTCCGGTACCTTTTCGAGAAGCTCGACACCATGGAGGGCTTCCTCAACGTCTTTTTCGACAACGGCGCCAAATTCTATCTCGACACGGGCTACCACCCGGAATACGCCACCCCGGAATGCGCGTCCCTGCACGATGTGATCCGCTACGACAAGGCCGGGGAGCGGATCATCGAGGACCTGTTGCACTTCGCCGAGCGGAGGGCCGCCAAGGAAGGTCTCGTCGGCAACCTCTCAATCTTCAAAAACAACACCGACTTCGTGGGCAACTCCTACGGTTGCCACGAGAACTACCTCGTCGACCGCACCATCGATTTCAACTACCTGGCCGAGCGCCTCATCCCCTTCCTCGTGGCCCGGCAAATCTACGCCGGCGCCGGCAAGGTCTTCAAAACCCGTTGGGGCACCGACTACTTCATCTCCCAGCGTGCCGAACACATCTGCCAAAAAATCTCCGGGGCCACGACCAACGACCGCTCCATCATCAACACCCGGGACGAGCCCCATGCGGACCGCGAGAAGTACCGTCGCCTCCACGTCATCGTGGGCGACAGCACCATGAGCGAGTACACCACCTATCTGAAGCTCGGCGCTACGGCCCTCGTGCTGGAGGTCATAGAGGAAGGCGGGATTCACAAGGGCTTTGCGCTTCGCAACCCGGTCAAAGCCATCAAGGACATCTCACACGATTCGACGCTGACGCGCCGGGTGGACCTGGAAGACGGCCGAAAGATGAGCGCCCTGGAGATTCAACGGGAGTATTACGAGCTCAGCCTCCGCCACTTCGAAAGCCGTGGGGCGAGCCCGCTGGCGACCGATCTACTCGAGCGCTGGGGCTACGTCCTCGACGCTCTGGCCACCGATCCGATGCAACTCGACCGACAGGTGGACTGGATCATCAAGAAGCGACTCCTCGAGACCTACCAGGAACACCACGGGATTTCCTGGGCAAACGAGCGGCTGCTGATGATCGACCTCCAGTACCACAACATCCGCCGGGACAAGGGGCTCTACTACCTACTGGAGCGCAATGGCTTTGTCGACCGCGTACTCAACGACGAGGAGATTGAGGATGCCCGCTCGACCCCGCCCGCTGACACGCGGGCGCGGCTTAGGGGCGAGTTCATCCGGCTGGCCCGCGAAAAACGCCTCCAGTACGACATCGACTGGTCCTACATTCGACTCAACAACTTCCTCAACATCAAAATCGTCCTCGACGATCCGTTCCAGACGGAGAACGCCGAGTTCACCGAACTCATGGAGCGGATTCGGCGCTCCTCGGCTCGGGACCTCCACCTCAAGTTCGACGAGCAGTCCATCTTCGCCCACCTGCCCAGGGGCCTTTCGAACTTTTTCTACCGGTAGAGACGTGCTGGGGGACACTCACCCCGCACCGGCCGGGACGATGGTGCCGAGGATTACCGGCCGCTTGGAGCCCGTGGCCCGGGGCAACCAGACGGGGCGGCCATCTACGGCCTCGGCGGCCAGCAGGGCAAAGATAACCGCTTCGAGTGCGTCGGCGGGGATGCCGAGAGCGTCGACGGGCTGGACTGAGAGGTCGGGAAGCGCCTCTTGAATCATTCCCACCAGCGTGCGATTCTTCGCCCCTCCCCCGGCCAGATAGAGCTCCCGATACGTACCGTGGGCCAAGATGAACCGTTCGATTTGGTCGGCAATAGAGCGGGCCGTCAGTGCGGCGGCCGTGGCCAGGGCGTCTTCGGTAGCGCCCCCACGCCTCCGGACGCTCCGCAACAGGCGCATCGCGTAGGCCCGCCCGAAGGTCTCTCTCCCCGTGCTCTTTGGCGGAGGACGCCGAAAGTAGGGACGCTTGAGGAGCGAGGCAAGAAGCCTCCCATCGACGGTTCCGCGGAGCGCGGCCCGGCCGCCTCGGTCGAATGTCGTCGCTCCGGCGCTAAGCTCCTCCACCAGGGCATCGAGCACCATATTTCCCGGGCCCGTATCGAAGGCCACTACATCGGAGGGAGGTCGGCCCCGGGGGCCGGGAGGAACCGCCGAGACGTTGGCGATGCCGCCGAGGTTGAGGATGAGGCGGCCTCGGCGGGGATGGCGAAAGAGCAGCGCGTGGCCGTGCGGAGAAAGCGGGGCGCCCTCGCCCCCCGCTGCTACGTCCGCCGACCTGAAGTCGGCGACCACCGTGCATCCGGTCCGCTCGGCGATGACGGCCGGCGCGGCAAGCTGGAGCGTGGCCGCCCGCCGTCCGGTTTCCTTAGAGGGCCGGGGCCCGTGAAAGACGGTCTGGCCGTGAGAGCCGACGGCGGTCACGGATGCCAGAGGCGTCTTTGCCTTGCGGGCGAGCCGCCGAGCCGCCTCGGCGAATACCTCCCCCAGCTCCACATCGAGGCTCGCCAGCTCGTCGAGACGCACCCGGCCCGCGTTGGCCACAGCGAGGACCCGTGTGCGAAGCGAAGCCGGATAGGGGTACGTGGCGAAGGCCTCGAGCCGCACCCCCGTGGCACCGCGCCGATAGCGCATGACGGAGGTGAGGGCGACGTCTATGCCGTCGGCGGAGGTGCCGCTCATAAGGCCGAGGAACAGGCGGGCCGGTCGCCCCTTGCCCCCCCTTCGGATCCCGGGGGCGGGGTTGCGCATGATGAATCCTCGCTGGCTTTGCCTCATAGCCACCGATTATCGCAGAGCCCCCAAGAGGGCGTCAATGCCAAGACCGACTGATACGCCTTGACTTGTCAAAGCGTTGGAGATAATATCCCTATGGATGATGGATCACCGAACAAGGGTATCTTCTCTTTCGCTCCCGCCTTGCTACTTTGCTGGACTCGGTAGACGATGAACGTCCGTAAAGCCGTCTTTCCCGCCGCGGGTCTTGGAACCCGCTTTCTTCCCGCCACGAAGGCCTCTCCCAAGGAGATGCTGCCCCTGGTGGACAAGCCACTCATTCAGTACGGCATCGAGGAGGCCGCCGCGAGCGGGCTCACCCAAGCAATCATCGTAACGGGCCGGGGAAAACGGGCCATCGAGGACCACTTCGACATCTCCATCGAGCTCGAACACGCCCTGGAGGCCAAAGGGGAGTACGAACTCATCGAAGAGCTTCGGGCCATTGCGAACTTGATGAGCATGTGCTACGTCCGCCAGAAAACCCCCCTGGGCCTAGGCCACGCCATCCTTTGCGCCTCGGGGGCGGTGGGCGACGAGCCCTTTGCCGTCGTCCTGGGCGACGACATCATCGACGCCCGGGTGCCGTGTCTCAAGCAGTTGCTTGAGGTGGCAGGAGAGCATCGAGCCTCGGTGATTGCTCTTGAGCGGATTCCGCGCGAGGCGATAAGCCGCTACGGGGTTATCGACGGCACCCAGGTGGGCGATCGGCTTTGGAGCATCACGGACCTCGTGGAGAAGCCGCCGGCGGAGGAAGCGCCGAGCGATCTCGCCATTATCGGCCGATACGTCCTGGTGCCTGCCATCTTCCCGCTGCTCGAGCAGATCAAACCCGACCGCAAGGGGGAGGTCCAGTTGACCGACGCGCTGAGGGCCCTGGCGGCCGAGGAGCCCCTCTACGGCGTCGTATTTGAAGGAAAACGCTACGACGCGGGCGATAAGCTCGGCTTCCTGCAAGCCACCGTTGAGTACGCGTTGAAAAACGGCGAGCTTGGCGAGGACTTTCGTCACTACCTTCGGTCCTTGCCGCTATGATATCATATCTAAAGAAGGGCTAGACGAACATGACCACCAAACCACCGGACCCAGTCGACCTCCCTACCGCGAGTAGCGAGCGCCAAGAGCAGGTCCCATCAACCCTTCCCCTGCTTCCAGTGCGGGATATCGTCGTCTTCCCCTACATGGTGTTGCCGCTATTCGTAGGCCGGAAGGGCTCCATCGAGGCGGTTGACGATGCGCTGGCCTCCGACAGAATGCTCATGATGACAGCCCAGCGGGATGCGGAGCTTGAGGAGCCGGGCCCCGAAGACCTCTATACCATAGGCACCGTCGGCATGATCGTGCGGATGTTGAAGTTGCCAGACGGGCGGGTGAAGATCCTCATTCAGGGACTCACCAAGGCCCGCCTGAAGAAATTCATCCAGCGCGAGCCCTATTTTCGGGTGGAGATCGACGTCCTCAAGGAGGAGGGGGAAGCCGCGGTCCCCGTCGAGGTCGAGGCTCTAATGCGCAACGCCAAGGAGCAGCTCGACCGGGTCATCACGCTCGGCAAGTCGATCCCCCAGGACGTCCTGATCGTGGCTGAGAGCATCGACGAGCCGGGCCAGCTCGCCGACCTCGTGGCGAGCAACCTGGGACTCAAAGTCGAAGACGGCCAGCTCGTGCTGGAAATCGAAGATTCTGTGGAACGACTCCGGCGGGTGGCCGAGCTGCTAAACCGGGAGCTCGAACTGATCACAATCCAGCAGAAGATTCAGGCTGAAGCGAAAGAAGAGATGACCAAGACCCAGCGGGAGTACTTCCTGCGCGAGCAGCAAAAGGCCATCCAAAAGGAGCTCGGCGAAACGGACGAACGCTCGGATGAAATCGCCGAGTACCGAAAAAAGCTCGAAGCCGCCGGGATGACTGAGGAGGTCGCCGAAGAGGCAGAGAAGCAGCTCAAGCGGTTGGAGCGCATGCACCCGGACGCCGCCGAGGCGAGCATCGTTCGGACCTACCTCGACTGGATGGTGGAGCTGCCGTGGGGCCACTCCACCGAGGACGTCCTCGACATCCAGGGGGCCTCCGAAATTCTCGACGAGGACCACTACAACCTCGACAAGGTGAAGGAGCGGATCCTGGAGTACCTTGGGGTGCGGAAACTCAAAGAGCAGACCAAAGGCCCGATCCTCTGCTTTGTTGGGCCCCCGGGGGTGGGCAAGACCAGTCTCGGCAAGAGCATCGCCCGCGCGCTGGGGCGCAAATTCGTTCGAATCAGCCTCGGCGGCATCCGCGATGAAGCCGAAATACGGGGCCACCGCCGCACCTACGTTGGCGCCCTGCCAGGGCGCATCATTCAGGGCATGCGCCAGGCGGGCTCCAACAACCCCGTCTTCATGATGGATGAGATCGACAAGGTGGGGGCGGACTTCCGCGGCGACCCAACTGCGGCGCTGCTGGAGGTCCTCGACCCCGAGCAGAACATCGCCTTCTCCGACCACTATCTCGGGGTGCCCTTCGATCTGTCCAATGTCATGTTCATCACCACGGCCAACCTCATGGACCCCATCCTTCCAGCCTTGAAGGACCGAATGGAGGTCATCACAATCCCAGGCTACACCGAGAATGAGAAGTACCACATCGCCCGGAAGTTCCTCATGCCCAAACAGCTCGAGGAGCACGGGCTGACCGACAAGCGGCTAGTCTTCTCGCGCGACGCCCTCTACCGCGTCATCACCCACTACACGCGCGAGGCGGGGGTGCGGAACATCGAGCGCGAGGTGGCGAAGGTCTGTCGCAAGGTGGCCAGGCGCGTGGCCGAGGGCGAGGACAAGCTCTTCCGGCTCTCCGTGGCGAACCTCCAGGCCTACCTCGGGGTGCCGAAGTTCTTGCCCGACACCGAGATCGAAGCGCCCCAGGTCGGGGTGGCCAACGGACTGGCCTGGACCCAAACGGGTGGGGAGATCCTAAAAATCGAGGCCACGACCATGAAAGGCAAAGGCAAGGGAGGGGAGCTCACCCTCACCGGCCACTTGGGCGATGTGATGAAAGAAAGCGCCAAGGCCGCCCTTTCATATCTGCGGGCCCGGGCCGAGCGGTTCAAGATCGACGAGACATTCTTCTCCGAGCACGACATCCACATCCACGTCCCCGCCGGTGCCACCCCGAAGGACGGCCCATCGGCGGGCATCGCCATGGCCGTCGCCCTGGCCAGCGCACTTACGGACATTCCCGCCCGAAGCGACGTCGCCATGACGGGCGAGATAACGCTCCGGGGCCGGGTGCTCCCAATCGGTGGGATCAAGGAGAAGACCTTGGCCGCCCAGCGGGCGGGCATAAGCCATATCATTCTGCCCCAACGCAACAAGAAGGATCTTGAGGACGTCCCTCCCCCCATCCGGCGAAAGATGCACTTCATCTTCTGCGAGACCATGGACGAGGTTCTCGACCAGGCCCTAACGAAGCCGATGGGGCTCGGCGAGCGCGAGGCCAAGCCCCCGACTGCGGCCAGGAAGCGCCGCCCACCAGAACCACCGGAGGTCGCCGAATCGCCCGCCCACGGAGGCGCCTGATGCCCTTCCACATAGTCGATGGCAAGGCCATCAAGACCGGCAAGGTCACCGATGTCTACTTCTCCAGGACGGTGGAGGTCCTGCAGGCCAAGGGTGTCCACAAGCGATGCGTGGCGGAGGTGACCCTTAAGAACCGCAAGGCCGACTGGGACTTCGGGATCCTGGCCGGCGTGGAGGAGATGGTTGAGCTATTGGACGGCGTGCCCGTCGACGTGAAGGTCCTGCCCGAAGGGAGCGTCTTTCATCCGTTAGAGCCGGTGGCCGTCATCGAGGGCGTCTACACAGACTTCGCCATCTACGAGACCGCCCTGCTCGGTCTGCTCTGCCAGGCCAGCGGCGTTGCGACCGAAGCGGCCCGCTGCAAGCTCGCCGCCGGGGACAAGCTTCTCATCAGTTTCGGTGCCCGCCGGATGCACCCGGCCATCGCCCCGATGATCGAGCGCAACGCCTTCATCGGCGGCTGCGACGGTGTCGCCGTGGTGGCCAGCGCTGAACTGATTCACGAGGAGCCCGTGGGAACCATCCCCCACGCCCTCGTCCTCATGCTGGACGGGGTGACGGAAGCCACCCTCGCCTTCCACGAGGTCATCGACCCCTCCGTCCACCGGGTCGCCCTGGTGGACACCTTCTGCGACGAAAAGATCGAAAGCCTCCGGGCCGCCGAGGCCCTCGGCGAGAGCCTCTGGGCAGTCCGACTCGACACGCCCGGATCCCGCCGGGGCAACCTGCGGCAGATAATAGAGGAGGTGCGCTGGGAACTAGACCTTCGAGGCTTCCAGCACGTGAAGATCTTCCTGTCGGGAGGAATCAGCGCCGAGGACATCGCCGCCCATGCGGACGTCGCGGACGGCTTCGGCGTGGGGACGACCATCTCCAGCGCCAAGGTAATCGATTTCGCCCTCGATATCGTGGAGATAGAGGGCCAACCCATCGCCAAGCGGGGCAAGTGGGCTGGCCGGAAGGATATCATCCGATGCGCTAGCTGTGGTACGCGGACCGTGGTCCCGGCCAGCCGCCTACCCGAGCACTGCCCGTGCGGAGGGCCCGTCGAGCCCCTCCTCGTGGACCTCATCGAGGACGGCCGTCCCGTGGGGGCCTCCAAGCCGCCCCAGGCGATCCGCAAACGGGTTTTGAGCCAGCTTGAGGAGCTCCGCAAAAAAAGGGAGACGCCGCGTGCAGGTCGCTGAGCTCGGCGAAATCAACCTCGTGGAGCGGTTGCGGGGGATGGCCCGCCAGGCCGATGAATCCCTCCAGATAGGCATTGGCGACGACTGCGCGGTAATCCGCCGCCCCGACGGGAAGGCGTGGCTGCTCACTACCGACTGCCTCGTCGAGGACGTCCACTTCCGCCCGGCCTTCCTGACCATGGAGGAGCTTGGAGCCAAAGCCGTCGCCGTCAACGTCAGCGACATCGCGGCGATGGGAGGCACGCCCCGCTTCGCTCTTGTGACCCTGGCGCTTCCGTCAAGCACCCCGGTGGCGGACGTAGATGCCCTCTATCGGGGAATCCGGCGCTCTTGCGAGCACTACACCCTCTCGCTGATCGGCGGCGACACGACCCGCGCCCCCCAGATGCTGCTGTCGCTCGTCCTCATCGGGGAGCAGGACGAAGACCAGGTGGTGGCCCGAAGCGGCGCATCCCCCGGCGAAGCCGTCTATGTCACCGGAACCTTGGGGGATGCCGCCTTCGGCTTTGTCCTGCTGGAAGAGGGGATGCGCGCCGAAGGAGCCTCGGCCGACATCCAGTGGCTGCTCCACCGCCACGTGGCCCCCCGCCCCCGGGTGATCATCGGACGGCGTATCGCCGGTGAGGGTCTCGCCTCGGCGATGATCGACGTCTCCGACGGCTTGGCCACTGACATCAAGCACCTCTGTACGGCCTCAGGAGTAGGAGCCCGCATCGAGCTCGCCCGGCTGCCGTGCTCCTCACCGCTCAAGGAGCTCGCCCCCACTCGGGGCCTCGACCCTCTCCAGGTAGCCCTCACCGGCGGAGAGGACTACGAGCTCCTGTTCACCGTGCCGGCGGAGAAGCTCGAGACCCTCGAATATGAGGCCCGCATCGTAGGTCCGCGCATCACCCGGATAGGGACCACGACCGACGCCACGGAGGGCGTGGTGGTCGTCGAGCCCGACGGTCGGGCTCGCCCTCTCTCCGAAGAGGGTTTCAACCACTTTAGGGCCACTCACGCATAGCAAAGTGGACTCGTCAGATTCCAGTTCCAAGCCTAAACCCCACCGCGAGCGATTCAGGGCCATCCTGAGCGTCAACGACACGCCCCATCGCGTGGCGCTGGCCTTCGCCATAGGCGTCTTCCTCGCCTTCTTCCCTGTGATGGGCGTCCATACGATCATGGCGCTGACCGTGGCCTGGGTGGGACGGCTCAGCGCCATGGTCATCCTTGCCGGCACGTTGGTGAACAATCCCTGGACCATCGCCCCCATCTACGCCGGCTCCTTCTATTTTGGACTTTTCCTGACCGGGAGGCCCCTGCCGTCTTTTAGGATCGAGTGGTCAAAGATGAGCCTGACAACCTTCTGGGGGGTTCTGAAACCGGTGTTTTGGCCCTTTTGTGTCGGAACGATCGTGGCGGGCACGATCGCTGGCGTTCTCGCCTACTGGATCGTTCGCCCCATGGTCCAGGCCTACCAGTCGAGCCGCTCGCCAGGGGAGCCTTCGAGCCCGTGATGGACGCTGAGACGCTCCTGCGGTTGGGACTCATCGGCCTGTGCCTCGTCCTGTCGGCCTTCTTCTCCTCATCGGAGACGGCCCTCTTCAGCCTCAGCCCCTTGCGGGTCCGAAAGTTTAAGAGTGCCCAGGCCACAAGCCACAACGCCGTCGCCCGGCTCCTGGAGGCCCCACGACAGCTGATCGTGACGCTCCTGGTCGGCAACGAGCTCGTCAACGTCTCCACCGCCATCCTGGTGGCCGCTACGGCGCTGAGCGTCTTCGGGCCCCCAGGAAAGTTCTACGCCATGGTCCTCACAACCCTCCTGCTGCTGGTGGTCGGCGAAGTCATCCCAAAGACGTACGCCGTCCATCGGCCAGAAGCCCATGCCCGACTCGTTGCCCGGCCCTTGATCGCCTTTCAATGGCTCATCACCCCCGTGCGGGTCCTCCTGGTCAATCTCGTGAACCTCGTGGCCGCCGTGACGGGGAGCAAGGCCAAGACCCCCAATGCGCAATTGACCGAAGAGGAGTTCAAGACTCTAGTGGAGGTGGGTCACACCGAAGGGGTGTTGGAAGCTGATGAGAAGGAGCTTATCCAGTCGGTGGTGGCCTTCGGCGACACCCGGGTCAAAGACATCATGACTCCTCGAACCGACATGGTCTGCATCGGGGAAGATACGACCTTCGAGGACATTCTCGCCCTGGTCCGCCGCTCCGTCTACTCGCGGGTCCCGGTCTACCGGGAGAGGCTGGACGACATCGTGGGCATTATCTACGTCAAAGACCTCCTCAAGGTCGCCCGCGGCGACCGCAAGCGGTGGCGCCTTCGCGACGTTCTACGCCCGGCCCATTTCGTCCCACAGACGAAGCTCGTCAGCGAGGTGCTCAAGGAGTTCCAGGCCGAGAAGTTCCACATGGCCGTCGTGGCCGACGAGCACGGCGGGGTGGCGGGGCTCGTCACCATGGAGGACGTACTGGAAGAGCTCTTCGGTGAAATCACCGACGAGTTCGACACGACCGTCACGTTGATCAGCCCCGTGGGGGCGGACGAGTGGCGGGTGGCGGGCAAGGCCCCCCTCGACGAGTTGTGCGCCGCGGCCGACGTGACCTTGCCTGAAGAGGAGTTCGACGCCGTGGGCGGGTTCGTCTTCCATCTCTTTGGGCGCCCGCCCACCCCTGGCGAGACGATCGCCTACGAGAATCTGACCTTCACCGTCGAGAAGACCGCCGGGCTCAGGGTCCTAGAGGTACGGGTCAAGAGGGCGCCATGATCGAAGCGTGGCTCGTCATTGACGTGCTCCTGGTGGCGGTATTTATCGGCCTCGAGGGGTTCTTCTCGGGCTCGGAGATCGCCATCATCTCGGTCAATCGCATCCGGCTACGCCACTGGGCAGAGCAAGGCAACGAGCGGGCCCAACGTCTCGAGAAGCTGCTCGAGGCTCCCGATCAACTGCTGGCCACGACGCTCGTGGGAACGAATCTGTCCATCGTGGTGGCCACGACCCTTGCTACCGTCCCCCTCATCAAGCGCTTCGGGTCCGCCGGCGAGTTGTACGCGCTCGCCCTCATGTGGCCGCTGGCCCTCGTCTTTGGCGAGATCGTCCCCAAGACGTTCTTCCAAGAAAACGCCGATGACCTGGCGCTCCGCGTCATCCGGCCCCTGAGTTGGGCGATGGCCTGCTTTCGGCCCATCATTGCAATGGTTGGAGGTTTGGCCCGGCTCCTGGTCGAGCGGAAAAAAGAGCCCCGAAGCCCCTTCGTGACTAAGGAAGAGATCGAGAGCCTCGTCCACAGCACCGACCGAGGCGTGGACCTCGAGGTGGGCGAGCGCCGCATGATCCGGCGCATCTTCGAGTT
>JALLOF010000001.1:60000-110527 GCA_027717595.1 Nitrospinae bacterium AH_259_B05_G02_I21
GAGCGGGCGACCGCTCGACCAGGGTGACCGCGTACCTTTTGCATAATGGGCCGACGAGTTATTCTCTGTGGCGAGGTTAAGCCGTCAGGTGTAGCCGTAGCGAAAGCGAGTCTGAATAGGGCGTTGAAGTCGCAGGGAGTAGACCCGAAGCCAGGTGAGCTACCCATGGCCAGGGTAAAGCAGGTGTAACTACCTGTGGAGGCCCGCACCCACCAAGGTTGAAAACTTGGGGGATGAGCTGTGGGTAGGGGTGAAAGGCCAAACAAACCTGGTGATAGCTGGTTCTCCCCGAAATAGCTTTAGGGCTAGCCTCGGGTGGTCCGTGGCGGCGGTAGAGCACTGGATGGGCTAGGGGCCCTACCAGGTTACCAAACCCAACCAAACTCCGAATGCCGTCAACGCGTAGCCCGGGAGTCAGACTATGGGGGATAAGCTCCATGGTCAAAAGGGAAAGAGCCCAGACCGCCAGCTAAGGTCCCCAAGTGTAGTCTAAGTGGGGAAGGTTGTAAGAGCGCTGAGACAACCAGGAGGTTGGCTTAGAAGCAGCCATCCTTTAAAGAAAGCGTAACAGCTCACTGGTCAAGTGATCTTGCGCCGAAAATGTAACGGGGCTTAAGGCTACCACCGAAGCTGCGGGACTGGAGGACGATTTCGGTCGCCCTCCGGTCGGTAGGGGAGCGTTCCACGGTAGGTTGAAGCCAGACCGCGAGGACTGGTGGACGATGTGGAAGCGAGCATGTCGGCATGAGTAACGATAAAACGGGCGAGAAACCCGTTCGCCGAAAACCCAAGGTTTCCTGAGGAAGGTTAATCCGCTCAGGGTTAGTCGGCCCCTAAGCCGAGGCCGAAAGGCGTAGGTGATGGGAAGCAGGTTAATATTCCTGCACCACCGCAGTCGCGTTTGACCGATGGGGTGACGCAGAAGGGTAGGCTATCCGGGTGATGGATGTCCCGGTTCAAGCGTGTAGGGGGGTCGCCCAGGCAAATCCGGGCGGCCGCTACCCCCGAGGCGTGATGACGAGGGCTTTAGGCCCGCAAAGTGGTTGATCCCATGCTGCCAAGAAAAACCTCTAGGGAGTGGCTGAGGTGACCGTACCGTAAACCGACACAGGTGGGTAAGGAGAGGATCCTAAGGCGCTTGAGAGAACTCTCGCTAAGGAACTCGGCATAATGGCTCCGTAACTTCGGGAGAAGGAGCGCCCCGGTAGGGTGTACCACTTTGCGTGGGAAGCCCGAGGGGGTTGCAGTGACCAGGCCCGGGCGACTGTTTACTAAAAACACAGGTCTCTGCTAAGTCGCAAGACGACGTATAGGGACTGACGCCTGCCCGGTGCCGGAAGGTTAAGGGGCGGGGTTAGCCCCGGCTTCGGCCGAGGCGAAGCTCTAAACCGAAGCCCCGGTAAACGGCGGCCGTAACTATAACGGTCCTAAGGTAGCGAAATTCCTTGTCGGGTAAGTTCCGACCTGCACGAATGGCGTAACGACTTGGGCGCTGTCTCAGCGAGGGACTCAGTGAAATTGTAGTGCCGGTGAAGATGCCGGCTACCCGCGGCAAGACGGAAAGACCCCGTGCACCTTTACTACAACCTGATCGTGAATCTCGGCGTCGTATGTGTAGGATAGGTGGGAGGCTTTGAAATCGGGGCGCTAGCTCCGGTGGAGCTGTCCTTGAAATACCACCCTTATGTCGTTGCGGTTCTAACCCCGCACCGTGAAGCCGGTCGGGGGACATGGTCAGGCGGGTAGTTTGACTGGGGCGGTCGCCTCCTAAAACGTAACGGAGGCGCCCGAAGGTGCCCTCAGGCTGAATGGAAACCAGCCGTAGAGTGTAAAGGCATAAGGGCGCTTGACTGCGAGACCGACAGGTCGAGCAGGTGCGAAAGCAGGGCTTAGTGATCCGGCGGTTCCGTGTGGAAGGGCCGTCGCTCATCGGATAAAAGGTACGCCGGGGATAACAGGCTAATCTCCCCCAAGAGTCCACATCGACGGGGAGGTTTGGCACCTCGATGTCGGCTCATCGCATCCTGGAGCTGAAGCAGGTTCCAAGGGTTGGGCTGTTCGCCCATTAAAGCGGTACGCGAGCTGGGTTTAGAACGTCGTGAGACAGTTCGGTCCCTATCTGCCGTGGGCGCAGGAGAGTTGAGGGAAGCTGTCCTTAGTACGAGAGGACCGGGACGGACGAACCTCTAGTGTGCCAGTTGTCCCGCCAGGGGCACTGCTGGGTAGCTATGTTCGGAAGGGATAACCGCTGAAAGCATCTAAGCGGGAAGCCCATCCCAAGATGAGCTCTCCCTGCCCGTAAGGGCACTGAAGGCCCCTTGAAGACCACGAGGTTGATAGGCCCGGTGTGTAAGCGCAGCAATGCGTTCAGCTAACGGGTACTAATAGGCCGTGCGGCTTGACCATCACGGCATCATACGTGTTGGATTATTCGACTGCCGACTGCCTGGAAGCGCTCGGGAGATCCGTGTCCTATTCTGCTGTCAAAGAGCAGTTGACAATCCTATAACAACTAACGACACCTTTCCGGTGGCGATAGCGGCGGGGTCACACCCGTTCCCATTCCGAACACGGTAGTTAAGCCCGCCAGCGCCGATGGTACTGCCTGGGAAACTGGGTGGGAGAGTAGGACGCCGCCGGATTTTTTTTGCCTTCAGACGCCCCCGCCTCGTGGGCCTTGCCCCTTGCCAATCTCGCCAGCCTGTGATAGATAACGAGAGAAATCTCAACGGGTAGCAGAAGGTCGATGGGCAGCCTCCCTCGTCCCCGGAAGCCGAAGCCGCCCGACCCCTAGCGTCCCAGGGCATGAGAGGTCACCTATGTCTGGACATTCCAAGTGGCACTCCATCCGACACAAGAAGGCCGTCGTCGACGCCAAGCGGGGCAAGCAGTTCGCCAAGCTGATCAAAGAGATTACGGTGGCGGCCCGGATAGGCGGCGGCGACCCCGACGCCAACCCACGGCTTAGGACCGCTATCGCTTCGGCCAAAGCCATGAATTTGCCGGGCGATAACATCGAGCGGTCCATCAAGCGTGGCACGGGGGAGCTCGAAGGGATGCAATATGAGGAGGTCGTCTACGAAGGCTACGGCCCGGGCGGGGTGGCCGTCTTCGTCGAAGTGATGACCGACAACAAGAACCGCACCGTGGCGGAGCTGCGCAACGTCTTTACCAAACACGGCGGTAACCTCTCAGAGCCCGGCAGCGTGGCGTGGATGTTCTCTAAGAAAGGCATCTTCATGGTGGAAGAGGAGGTGGTCGGGGAGGAGCGCCTCATGGAGGTGGCCCTCGAGGCGGGAGCCGACGACATCACGCTTTCCGAGGGCGCCTACGAGGTGACCTGCCCGTGGGAGAGCTTCGTCGCCCTCAAGGAGGCTCTCGAGGAGGCGGGCATCCCTACCACCCTAGCCGAGGTGATCCAAGTGCCCCAAAGCACCATCCAAATCGAGGGGGGCCAGGCCCAGCAGGTCCTCCGACTCATGGACGGCCTCGATGACCACGACGACGTACAGAAGGTCTCGGCGAACTTCGACATCCCCGCCGAGGTCATGGAGGAGGTGAGTGCCTAAGGCCTCCGGAGTGCGTGTCATGGGGATCGACCCCGGAACCCAAGCCACCGGCTTCGGCGTTATCGAAGCCGCAGAGAGGCTTCTTACCCCCATCGCCTGGGGGGTGGTTAGAAGTCCCCCCCGCGCCCCTCTTGCCGAGCGCCTCAAAGCAATGAGCGACGGGCTGCGCGAGGCCATCGCCACCTACCGCCCAGCCATCGTCGCCGTAGAGGATACCTTTTACGCACGCAACGTCAAAGTCGCCCTGACCCTCGGCCAGGCCCGCGGGGTGGCGCTCGTGGCGGCGGCCGATGCAGGCCTCGAGATCCTGACCTACCCGGCCCGGACCATCAAGCAGGCCGTCTCAGGCTACGGGGCTGCGTCGAAAGACCAGGTTCAGGCAATGGTGGCCCACATCCTGGGGCTTGAGGAGCCGCCCCGACCACCCGATGCCGCCGACGCCCTCGCGGTGGCCATCTGTCACTGCCATACCAGCACCATGCAGGCCCGCCTGCAGGCCGCCCAATGAGATGATCGCTCAGCTATCCGGCCGCCTCACCGCCAAAAGCCCCGAGCGGGCCATCATCGATGTCAAAGGCGTGGGATACTCCTGCACCATCCCGCTGACCACGTACTACACCCTGCCAGATGAAGGTGAGCCGGTCACCCTGCTGGTCTACACGCACGTGCGCGAGGACACGATAGCCCTCTACGGGTTCGGGACGGCCGAGGAGCGCGAACTCTTCGAGCTCTTGATCGGGGTGAGCAGGATTGGACCGCGCCTGGCCAGGAACATCCTCTCGGGCCTGCCCGCCGGGGAGCTTCGCTCGGCCTTGGCGGGGGGCGACGCGAACCGGCTGGCCCGCGTCCCCGGCGTGGGCGTGAAGACCGCCGAGCGGATGCTCGTCGAGCTCAAAGACAAGGCGGCGCTGGTCGAGCCCGCCGCGCCCCACGGCGACGGCCAGCCCCCCGAGGACGACCCCGTCGCGGCCGACTGTCTCTCGGCGCTGGTGAATCTCGGCTACCGCCGGGGCGAGGCGGCCCGCGCGGTGGATGCCGCCCGCACCGCCGTGGACCCCGAGGTCCCCTTCGAGGAGCTGCTCAAGCAGGCGCTCCGCTCCCTGGTGCCGTAAGGAGACCTCGGCATGGACAAGCACGACCAGACGCTTACGGGCCAGCGCCACGTCGACGAGGTCCCGTTCGAGATCAGCCTGAGGCCCCAGCGCTTCGACGACTACATCGGCCAGAGCGCGATTGTGGACAACTTCAAGGTCTTCATCGAGGCCGCCCGCCAGCGAGGCGAGGCCCTCGACCACGTCCTCCTCTACGGCCCCCCGGGGCTCGGCAAGACGACGCTCGCCCACATCATCGCCCGCGAGATGGCCGTCCACATCACGGCCACCAGCGGGCCAGTGCTCGATCGGCCGGGTGACCTGGCCGCCATCATCACCAACCTGGAGACCCGCGACATTCTCTTCATCGACGAGATTCATCGGCTGCCCAACGTCGTCGAAGAGATCCTCTACCCTGCCATGGAGGACTACCGGCTGGACATCATCGTCGGGCAGGGGCCAGGCGCCAAGACCATCAAGCTCGAGCTCAAGCCGTTCACGCTTGTCGGGGCCACAACGAGGATGGGGCTGCTGACCGATCCGCTCAGGGATCGCTTCGGGGTGGTCAACCGGCTCGATTTCTACACCCACGAGGAGATAGGCCAGATTCTTGCCCGCTCGGCCCGCATCCTCGAGGTGACGCTCGAGCCGGCCGGAGCGGTCGAGATCGCCCGCCGCAGCCGCCGCAACCCGCGGGTGGCCAACCAGTTGCTTCGACGTGTGCGCGACTTCGCCCAGGTCCGCGCCGACGGGATCATCACGGCCGAGGTGGCCCAGGATTCCCTCGTCGCCCTCGACGTGGACGAAGCGGGTCTCGACACCATGGACCGCGCGCTCCTTCGGGCCATCGTCGAGCAGTTCGACGGCGGGCCCGTCGGCATCGAGACCCTCTCCACCGCCCTCAGCGAGGAGCGCGACACCCTGGAGGACTCCATCGAGCCCTACCTCATCCGTGAGGGCTTCCTCAAGAGGACCACGCGAGGACGGGTCGCCACGGGCCGGGCGTACGAACACTTCGGCCTTACCGTCCCCGCGACCTTGAGCGCCGAGGCAGGCGACGACCAACAACCATCCTTGCTATAGGAGCCAAGGAGGAGCCCGGGGCGTGAAGGTGGAGCACGTCGCCCGCTACCTCATCATCTTCGGCGTCGTCCTGGTCGTGGTAGGCGGCGTGCTGCTGCTGGCCGGCAAGCTCCCCTGGCTCGGCCGGCTCCCGGGGGATTTCGCGTACAAAGGCAGGCGGGTCACCTTCTACTTCCCGCTCACCACCTCGATCATTCTCTCGATCATCCTGACCGTCCTGCTCAACCTCTTCTTCAGGCGATGAAGCTCTCAGACTTCGACTACACCCTGCCGCCTGAGCTCATCGCCCAGCGGCCTCTGGCCGAGCGGGACGCCTCACGGCTCCTTGTGCTCGATAGAGCCTCGGGCCGGGTCACCCATTCCCGCTTTCTCGATCTGCCGAACTTTCTGGAGGCAGGTGATCTGCTGGTGCTCAACGACACCCGCGTCTTTCCGGCCCGCCTCTTCGGGCGCAAGGCGACCACTGGCGGGCGGGTCGAAGTCTTGCTGCTCGAGGAGTTGGGCCACCAGATGTGGGTGGCGCTGCTTAAGCCCTACGGGCGCATCCGGGCCTCACAGCGGCTCGCCTTCGCCGACGGGATGGAGGCTGTCGTGGAAGAGCGGCTCGGAGACGGCCAGGCGGTGGTCCGGTTTTTCGGCGGCGGGCCTTTCCGGCCGTGGCTCGAGGCCCACGGCCGCACACCCCTGCCCCCCTACATTAAGCGCGACCGCGACGAGCCGCTCGAGGAGAAGGAGGACCGGGAGCGGTACCAGACGGTCTTCGCCGCCCGGCCGGGGGCGGTGGCGGCCCCCACGGCGGGACTTCACTTCACAGAGCGGATGTTCGAGGCGTTGTCCGGCCGGGGGGTCGAGCGGGTCACAATCACGCTGCACGTGGGGCTTGGGACATTTCAGCCGGTTGCGACGGAGCGGCTGGAGGAGCACGTCATGGAGGAGGAGAGCTACGAGGTCGGCCGAGAGGCGGCAGAGGCTATCAACCGGGCGGCCGTCGAGGGCCGACGGATCATCGCCGTCGGCTCAACCACCGCGCGGGCCATCGAAAGCGCGGCCTCAAGTGGTGGGGGACGAAAAATAGCGCCTATCGAGGGGACGACGGCGCTCTACATCTATCCGGGCTACACGTTCAGCATCGTCGATGGGCTGCTGACCAACTTCCACCTGCCCTGCTCGACGCTGCTGTTGCTGGTCTGTGCGTTCGGAGGCAAGGACCGCATCTTCGACGCCTACCGCGAGGCGGTCGCTCGGCGCTACCGTCTATACAGCTACGGCGACGCGATGCTCATCCTCTAGACGGACTCCCCACCGGTCCCCGGCAGTCGGCCCGTGTTGACGGCCTCCTTGAAATACTTCCCCGCTTTGAAGCGAACGACCTTGCGGGCTGGAATCTCGGCCCCTTGACCCGTCTTCGGGTTGCGACCGATGCGGGCCGATTTCTGGCGCACCTGGAAGGAGCCGAAGCGCCGCAGGATGATGGGCTCGCCCTGGGCGAGACACTCCTTCATCAGCTGGAGCACCGCCTCCACCGCCTCTTCGGCCTTGACTTTCGTAAGACCGGTCCGGTCCGCTACGACGTTGACGATCTCGATCTTTGTCATGACCTTGCTCCCTGTGAAATGACGAAACCCGTACCTATATATTGATCGCCGGGATGTGATGACACGTTCCCGGTTGGAATTCGATCCGCCAACGCTGGACTGCCAGACTCCTGTATTTAACGGTACGCTGAGGCGGTGCGGCTTGTGAGTGGTTCGTGCCTCTTGGGATAAAACAATCAAGGATTTATACCATACCCGGGGGGGGCTGGCAACCCTTTTTCTGACCCATTTGTGATTTTCTTTTATGTGAACACCAGCTCGTTGTGCCAGGCGACATCGCTTGAGAGCCGCCGAAGCCTTGTGGTACCATAGGGGGTCATCGTCCAGAGGAGGCCGTCCCCGTGGAGCTTTCCGTCTCAAGTCGGGTCAAGGCGATCCCGCCCTTTCTGGCCATGGAGATACTGGAGCGCGCCCAGGCCCTGGAGCGTGAGGGCCGCTCCGTCATCCACCTGTCGCTGGGCGAGCCCGACTTCCCCACGCCGCCGGTGGTGGTCGAGGCAGCCCATCGGGCCCTGCGCGAGGAGCGAACCAACTACACCCACTCCCTGGGGCTGCTGGAGCTGAGGGAGGCAATCGCGGCCCACTACGACGCCCGCTACGGGGTGGCCGTCTCGCCGGAGAACATCCTGGTCACTTGTGGGACCTCCCCGGCCATGCTCTTGCTGTTTGCGGCCCTGCTCGAGCCTGGCGACGAGGTCATTCTCTCGAACCCCCATTACGCCTGCTACCCCCAGATGATCGAGTTCGCCGGCGGCAAGCCCATCACCGTGGAGGTGGACGAGGCCGACGGGTTCCAGTTGCGCGTCGAGGCCGTCAAGGAACGCCTCTCGCCGCGGACCAAGGCCATCCTCATCAACTCCCCGGCCAATCCCACCGGGACGGTGCTGGAGCCGGCCGTGCTGGAGGGCCTCGCCGCGCTCGGCCCGCCCGTCGTCTCCGATGAAATCTACCACGGACTCGTCTATGTAGGGACCGAACACTCGATCCTCGAGTACACCGACAACGCATTCGTCCTAAATGGGTTTTCCAAAACCTACGCCATGACGGGCTGGCGGCTCGGATACCTCATCGCGCCGGGGGAATTCATCCGCACGCTGCAGAAAATGCACCAGAACTTTTTCATCTCGTCCAGCGACTTCGTGCAGTGGGCCGCCATCGCAGCGATCACCGAGGCGGGCGACGACGTGGCGCGGATGCGCGCGGCCTTCGACGAGCGCCGCCGCTACCTCGTTCCGGCGCTGCGCTCGGTCGGCTTCGGCATCCACACCGAGCCCACGGGGGCCTTCTACGTGCTGGCCAACGCGCGCCACTGGAGCGAGGACTCGCTGAAGTTCGCCTTCGAAATCCTCGAGCACACCGGGGTGGCCGTCACCCCGGGCATCGACTTCGGCTCGGCCGCCCAGGGCTACATCCGCTTCACCTACGCCAACAGCTTGGAGAACCTCCGTGAGGCCGTCGCTCGACTGAAGACGTTTCTCGACGAGCGGGGCCCCTGAGAGGCCGGGGGAGCGCCCGTGGCCGTTGCACGCTCTGCGACCACCACCCACCAGGGGGTTCGTGCCGCCATCCACGTGGGGCTGGCCGCCATACCCCTCCTATACTGGGGAGGCGCGCTCTCGCGCTGGGCCGTCCTGGTCGTCTGCCTGCCGGGGCTCGCCGGGGTCGCCTTCGACATCTACCGGCTCTGGTCGCCGGCCGCGAACACGTTCGCCTTCAGCCTGTGGGGCGGCCTGCTGAAAGCGAGCGAGGCCGACCGCTTGACAGGCTCCACCCACTACGTCCTGGGCATGCTGGGGGCAGTGGCGTTGTTTCCGAAGCCCGCCGCGGTCTGCGCCTCCCTCTACATGGCGTGGGCCGACCCGGCGGCCTCCTTCGTGGGCCGTCGGGTAGGCCGCCGCCCGGTTGGCCACAAAACCCGGGAGGGCTTCTGCGCCTTCGTGGCGGTGGCCTTCGCCACCGGGCTCGTGTTCTTCTCGTGGCCCGTGGCCCTGGCCGGGGCGGCGGCGGCGGGGCTCCTGGAGCTTTTCACGCCCCGGTGGGCCAACGACAACTCCCTGATTCCCATCGGGGCCGGGCTCCTCTTGGCCCTGCTCGCGTGAGCCCCCCGACCCCATGGACGGGCCGACGGCGGCGCCCCGGCGAGGATAGCTCGGATGTCCCTGCACCTCATCATCGATGGCTATAACCTCCTCTTCTCCACCGGCATGGTCGAGGGTACAGGACCTCTGAAGGGGCTCCGCCGCGAGCTGCTACAGACACTCGAGCGCTACCAGGCGGCCCGAGGACATCGGCTGACCGTCGTCTTCGATGGGGCCCGGGACGAGCCCGCCTCAACCGAGACGTCCCACGCCGGACACCTGCGGGTCGTCTTCTCCGAGCCCGGCGAGACGGCCGACGAGGCCATCCAGCAGCGAGTGGCCGACGCTCCCACCGAGACGATCGTCGTCACCTCCGACCGGTCCCTCCAGCGGTCCGCCTCACGTAGCGGGGTCGTAGTGGTGAGCGTGGAGACGTTCGCCTCCAAGGTCCGCCAAGCCCTCTCCCCCTCACCGGAGGAAGTTGAGGACGACGAGCTCGACGAGGAGCCGAGCCTCTCGACACGGAAGCGCGGCAACCCGCGGCGGGCACGTCGGCGGGATAGGCGGTGGTCAACCTGGCTGAGAAAGCTGTAACGGTGAGAAGGGAAGCTAGGAGGCCGCGGGGCCGGCGGCCTGCACGTAGCGCATGCGAAGGTCGTAGAGCACCCCTTCCAGGAGCTGGTGTTCCTCGTCGCCGAGATTGCCCTGGGTTTTGTCCTGAATGACCCCAAGCAGGTCGATCGAGTGTTTGGCTCCGGGGAGATTCTTCTCCACCGTCTCGCCAGTCGTGGGGTCGGGCTGCTCGCCCATGCAGAGCATGGCCTGCGTGGCAAGAAATACGACGATGTAGGAAAAATCGGCAGGCGGAAGCTCTCCGGGCGGGGCCTCAGCCTCATGGGGAGGTGGGGCGGCCTCGCCGGAGACTTCCTCGATCTTAGGAGGTGTCTCTGGCTCAGGCGGCGGAGGGGGGGCGGCCTCGACCTCGGCTTTCGAAGGCTCCCCTGGCACCTCCTCCTTGGCCCAGTGGCGGCGGTCCGAGATGGTGAACCCACGCTCCTCCGAAGCGTCTTTCTCGCGGTTTTCGGCCATCGGTCCGTTCCTCTAAAGGGAGTCTTTAAACCGCTCAAAGAAGCCCTTGCCCTTGGGCTTCACCTCGCTTCCGCTCAGCGCGGCGAACTGCCGAAGGAGGTCCTCCTGCTCGGGACTCAGGTCGGTCGGGGTCTGGACGTGAATCTGGACGTGCAGGTCGCCCCGGCGGCGGTGGCGCAGGCTGACCGCACCGGCCCTGGGTATGGAAAGCACCTTGCCGCTCTGGATGCCGCGAGGAATCTTCAGCCTTTCCGTACCGTTTAGAGTCGGCACTTCAATCTCGGCACCCAGGGCCGCCTGGGAAAAGGATATCGGCACGGTACAGACGAGGTCATCGCCGTGGCGCTCGTAAAGCGGGTGGGGCTGGACGTGGAGCACCACGTAGAGGTCGCCAGACGAGCCGCCCCTGGGGCCCGGCTCCCCTTCGCCCGTGAGACGAAGCCTCGATCCGCTCTCGACACCGCCCGGCACCTGGACGGTAAGCGTCTTCTCCTCGGTCGTGCGGCCCGTGCCCCGGCAGGTCTCGCACGGATGCCGGATGACCCGGCCGCCGCCCTGGCAGTGGGGGCAGGCCGTCGAGAGGCTGAAGATGCCCTGGCTTCGGGTCACGGCGCCTCGGCCCCCGCAGGTCGGGCAGGTGTCGGGATAGGTGCCCGGAGCGCAGCAGGTGCCCTCGCAGGTCGGGCAGACGCCGGCCCGCTCGAAGGTAACCACCTTCTCCGTGCCCAGGGCGGCCTCTTCGAAGGTTATCTCCATGTTGTAGCGAAGGTCGGCCCCCCGATCGACGGCCCGCTGGCGGGTCCCAAAGCCGCCAAACGTGCCAAAGCCAAAGATGTCCTCGAAGATGTCGCCGAAGTGGCTGAAGATGTCCTCAAAGCCGGTGAAGCCGGTGAAGCCGGTCTGGCGGAGCCCGTCGTGGCCGAAGCGGTCATACATGGCCCGCTTTTCATCGTCGCGGAGTACCTCGTAGGCTTCGGCGGCCTCCTTAAAGCGCTCCTCTGCGACATCATCGTCGGGATTCCGGTCGGGATGGTACTTGAGGGCGGCCTCGCGGTAGGACTTCTTAATATCCTGCTCGGACGCATCCCGGCCGACGCCCAGAATCTCGTAGTAATCCCGCTTCGAGGCCATCTGTCAATCCGCATCCGAAGAGGAGGAACTGTCCGAGGGGGGGGTGTCGGAGGTTGACGCCTTATCGCTCCCCCCGCTCTCTGCCTCCATGGCAGCCTTGCGGGAGGCTGACGGGTAATCGTTGACGTAGAATCCCTCCCCCTTGAGGATGAACCCCGAAGGTGAGAGAATCCGCAGTGCCCGCCTGCCGCACGTTGGGCACGCGCGGCTCTTGGGGCCGTCGCCCCGCTCAAGCTTCTCGAAGCGGTGCCCCTGCGAGCATTGGTACTCAAAGATCGGCATTGTCTACCCCGCCTGCCTCGGAGGAGCCGGCTGCGTGTCGGCCCACCCGGACCTGAGTCGGCCTAAGCAGCTGGTCTTTGTAGCGGTACCCGGGGCTCAGCTCCTCGACCACAGTATTGTCCTGAGACGGCTCCTCCACCGCCACGACGTCCATGGCTTCGTGGATTGCCGGATCGAACGGCTCCCCCACGGCATCTATCCGCTCGATGCTCTCGTCCCGAAGCTTCTGGAGAAAGAGGTCCCGGACCATCATAACGCCCTGGAGGAGCCCGTCGTAGTCCTGGTGATTCTCTCCGGCGGCCACCGCCCGCTCCAGATTATCCAAGCAGTGCAAAAGTCCCGCGAAGAACTCTTGCTTGTGGCGCTCTAATCTGCGATCCATATCCTGTGCCATCCGAGCGCGGGCCGCCTCCATCTCCTCCTTCGCGGTCTTATAGGAGGCGATGTATTCTCTCAGGGTCGCGTCTTTCTCCTCCATCTGGGCCCTGAGCTCCTCCACGTAGGTGGGGAGGCGCTCGGCTGTCTCCACCGGCTCGGCGAGCTCCTCACCCTGCTGGCGCCGGGCCCAGTGGCGCTTATCGGACACGGTGAAGGGCTTTTCCTCGTCCGAGGGCACGGCTTCGGCCTGCTTCTCCTCCTCGGTTTTCGCCTTGGAATCCCCTGCCTGGGCCATCGTCGCTCTCCTCGTTACCCTCGGCGGGATGAAGTTACCGAAGGGCCCTCAGCCGTTTGATGCGCTCCTCCACGGGTGGGTGGGTGCTGAAGAACCGCAACAATGACCGGCCCCGAAAGGGGTTGACGATAAAGAGGTGCGCGGTGGCCGGATTGCCCCCCTCGAGCGGCAGACGGCGGGAAGCGTAGTCCAGCTTCTCGAGCGCCTGGGCGAGCCCCTCGGGATGCCCCGCAATGCGCGCCCCGGTGGCGTCGGCCTGGTATTCACGGGAGCGGCTTATGGCCATCTGGATAAGGAGCGCAGCGATGGGCGCCAGGACCGCCAACACAATAAGCCCTATGACCCCACCGGGAGAATCGTCATCGCCGGCCGCCCCCCCGAAGAAGAAGAGGCTGAACTGGAGCCAGCGGGCCACCATCATGATAACGCCGGCGAGCGTCGCCGCGATGGTGCTGATGAGGATGTCGCGGTTCCGGACGTGGCCGAGCTCATGGGCGAGCACGCCTTCGAGCTCCTCCTGGCTCATCAGGTCCAAGAGCCCTTCGGTGACGGCGACCGCCGAGTTCTGAGGGTTGCGCCCCGTGGCGAAGGCGTTAGGGGTCGGCTGGGGGATGATGTAGACCTTCGGCATGGGAAGCCCAGCCCGCTGGGCGAGCCGCCGCACGGTCCCGACCAGCCCCGGCGCCTGGGCCTCCGAGACCTCCCGGGCCTTGTACATCCGAAGCACCACCTTGTCCGAGTACCAGTAGGCCCCGACGTTCATTGCGATGGCGAAGAAAAAGGCGAAGATGAGGCCGCTTCCACCGCCCAACCAATCGCCGATGAACAGCACCAGACCGGTCATGGCAGCCAACAAGATGCCGGTCTTCAACGTGTACCAATTCATCGTCCCTTAATACTCCTTCCTGCTCGGGACAGCCTCTCCCCCGAATCAGCTATTGCGGGGGTCGAAGGCCGTCCGCTCTTCAAACTCCTTGATAATCTCCTTGGAGCGCTCATCCAGGTCACTGGGGATGGTCACGTGGACGGTCACATACTGGTCGCCGCGCCCGGAGCCCTTGAGCTTCTTGATGCCTTTGCCGCGGAGCCGAAACTTCTGGCCCCCCTGTGTGCCCGGAGGGATGGTCATGTTCGCCTGAGCGTCAATCGTCGGGACCTTTACCTTGGCCCCGGCGACGGCCTCTCCCACCGTAATCTGGACGGTGACGAACACGTCCGCCCCCTGGCGGGCGAAGACCGGATCGGGCTTGACCCGAGTGATTATGTAGAGGTCCCCTGGGGGCCCGCCGTTTAGGCCCGGCTCCCCCTTGCCCCTCAGGCGAATCTTGCTGCCCGTGTCCACTCCGGCGGGAATCTTGACGTTTATGCGCTGGGCCTCTTTCGTCCGTCCGCGGCCGTAACAGGCCCCGCACACACCGGCGCCGGTCTGCCCGGCGCCTCCGCACGAGCCGCAGAGGCTCTCCTTCTCGAGGTTGAGGTGCCGGGTGGTGCCGCGGGCGGCCTCCATGAAGTCGACCTCCAGGTTGTAGGTGAGGTCCGAGCCCCTCTGCGAGGCGCGGGCCTGGGCCTGAAACCCGCTGAAGGCCCCTCCGAAGAGGTCCTCCAGCCCGCCGAACCCGCCCGGCCCGGCGCGGCTGAACCCGAATCCCGTCTCGCGAGCCACCCGATCCCAGAACGAGGTGAAGTCAAAGCCATCGGCGAAGGCCCGGTGGCCCATGGTATCGTACTTCTGGCGGGCCTCAGGATCGATGAGGACGTGATAGGCTTCCGAGATTTCCTTGAACCGCTCCTCGGCGGCCTTGTCGCCGGGGTTGACGTCCGGATGGTACTTTCGGGCAAGCTTGCGGTAGACCTTCTTGATCTCCTGGGGCGAGGCGTTCTTCTGCACCCCCAGAACATCGTAGTAATCTTTAAGCCTCGGCATTCCCGCTCAGCTCCTTCGCGCTGGAGCGTTAGGACTTATCCACGTCCTCAAACTCGGCATCCACCACGTCCTCCTCGGGGGGTTTTGGCTCCTCAGCCCCCTCTGGGCCCGGGCCGGCCCCCGCCTGCGCGCCGGCCGCAGCCTGGTACATGTGCTCGGCAAGCTTGTGGGAGGCCTGCATCAGGGTTTCCGTGGCGGCCTTAATCTTCTCCGTATCCTCGCTCTCAAGCACGTCACGAGCCTCCTTGAGAGAAGCCTCGATGGACGAGACGTCCTCGCTGGAGAGCTTGTCGCGGTGCTCGCTCAAGGTCTTTTCCACCTGATAGACGAGATTGTCCAGGGCGTTTCTGGCCTCGACATGCTCGCGCCGCTTGCGGTCCTCCTCGGCATACAGATCGGCATCTTTGACCATCTGCTCGATCTCGTCCTTCGCAAGGCCGCTGGAGGCGGTGATGGTGATGGTCTGGCGCTGGCCCGTGGCCTTGTCGATGGCGGCCACGCTGACGATGCCGTTGGCGTCGATGTCGAATGTCACCTCAACCTGTGGGATGCCCCGGGGCGCCGGGGGGATGCCCACCAGGTGGAAGCGACCCAAGGTGCGGCTGTCCTGGGCCATCTGCCGTTCGCCCTGCAGGACGTGAATCTCCACGGTCGTCTGGTTGTCGGCGGCGGTCGAGAAAATCTCGCTCTTTTTCGTCGGAATGGTAGTGTTGCGCTGGATGAGGCTCGTCATCACTCCGCCGAGGGTCTCGATGCCGAGCGAAAGCGGGGTGACGTCGAGTAGCAGGACGTCTTTGACTTCACCGCCGAGCACGCCGGCCTGCACGGCCGCGCCCAGGGCCACCACCTCGTCGGGGTTCACGCCCCGGTGGGGCTCCCTGCCGAAGATGTCCTTGACCAGCTCCTGGACCTTGGGGATACGGGTCGAGCCACCCACGAGGATGGCCTCGTCCACCTGGTCAAGCCCGCTGTCTTTCAACGCCTGGAGGCACGGCCCGCGGCTGCGCTCGACGAGGTCCTCGCACATCTGCTCGAACTTGGCTCGGCTCAGTTTCATCGAGAGATGCTTGGGCCCGGAAGCGTCGGCCGTGATGAAGGGCAGGTTGATCTCCGTCTCCATGGTCGAGGAGAGCTCGATTTTGGCTTTCTCGGAGCCCTCCTTGAGCCGCTGGAGCGCCATGACGTCTTTTGAGAGGTCGATGCCCTGGTCCTTCTTAAATTCGGCTACGAGCCAATCGATGATGCGCTGGTCAATGTTGTCGCCACCGAGGTGGGTATCGCCGTTGGTCGCCTTGACCTCGACGACCTTCTCGCCCACCTCGAGGATGGAGATGTCGAACGTACCGCCCCCGAAGTCGTAGATGGCGAGCTTCTCGTCGTCCTTCGTGTCCATGCCGTAGGCCAGTGCCGCGGCGGTCGGCTCGTTCACAATCCGCAGGACCTCGAGCCCGGCGATCTTTCCGGCGTCTTTAGTGGCCTGGCGCTGGCTGTCGTTGAAGTAGGCCGGGACACTGATAACCGCCTGGGAGACCTTCTCGCCCAGGTAATCCTCTGCCGCCTTCTTGAGCTTCTGGAGCACCATGGCCGATATCTCCGGCGGGGAGTGCTCCTTGTCTCCAACCTTGATGCGACAGTCGCCGTTCGGGGCCTTGACGACGGGGTATGGGACCATCTTCATCTCCTCGCTCACCTCGTCGTACTTGCGCCCCATGAACCGCTTGATGGAGTAGATGGTGCGCTCGGGGTTGGTAATGGCCTGGCGCTTGGCGACCTGGCCCACCAAAGTCTCCCCCTCCTTCGTGAACGCCACTACCGAGGGGGTGATGCGGCTGCCTTCCTCGTTAATGATCACCTTGGGCTCCCCACTCTCCATGACGGCCACCACGGAGTTGGTGGTCCCAAGGTCGATGCCGATAATCTTACTCATGGACCGGTCCCTCCATTATTCTCCCGGTTTCATCTTTATCCGGTATGAGTTCAAATGTAATATATGAATTGAGTGAAGACATGTCAAGAACTCTCTTTATTTGATAACATTTTCAAACTCAATGGGTTATCCTGAATCCAGCAATTCGCGGGAATCTTCTAAAGATGCCCTTTCGGGCATGCCCCCCACCTTGGGCGGTGGGGGAGCCCCCGGCGGGCGGGGGCTCCCCTGAGAGCGCCGCCTTATCCCGTCTCGACGGATACGGCCCGCCGCTTGGCCTCGGGCGCCTTAGGCACGGTCACGGCCAGGACCCCGTTTTTGAGCCGGGCCTGGACCCCCTCGGGCTCCACGGTGCCAGGCAGGGCAAACGAGCGATGGAAGGAGCCCTGGAACCGCTCAACCCTCCTGTAGCGGTCACGTTCCTCATCCGCCTCCCTGCTGATTTCGCCCTTGATGGTCAGCGTACCGTCTTCGACCTCTACCTGAATGTCCTCGTGGTCGAAGCCCGGAACGTCCGCCTCTAGGACGATCGCCTCGTCCGTCTCGTGGATATTGACGGGAGGCCATTTGAGCAGCGCCGACAACCCGTCGCCCCGCCGGGCCGGGATGCCGCGCAGCGCCTCACCGAAGAGGCGGTCTACCGACTGGTGCAGGGCTGACAGCCCCCGTAGGGGTTCCCATAGTGTAAGGCTCATTGGTATCCCTCCTTAAACGAGTATGGTGCAATGTCCATATCTTCAGCCCAACACAAATATAATATATGAGTGTTAAAATGTCAAATTATTTGGATTGGCTTTTATCATTCCCTGCAAATTTTATCTAACCGGTTATTATACAAATGCTTACAAGATGTCCAGTGAAGGATGCGGAAGCGGTGGGGTTCCCGCCTCCTCATGGACGGCCCATCACCCGGACCAGAAATAAGGTGAGGCCGGGTATATAGGTAATGATGAGGAGCGCAACGAGGCGAATCCAGAGAAACGGAAGGGCCGCCACGTAGAGGCGCACCACCGGCTTGGAGAAGCGGAAGCTTGCGATGAAGAGGTTGATGCCCACCGGGGGGGTGGTGTAGCCGATCTCGAGGTTGGTGAGGAAGATAATGCCGAGGTGAACGGGGTCCACCCCAAACTCCATGGCGATGGGGGTGATGAGTGGGACGACGACGACGATGGCGCTGAAGATGTCCATCAGGCACCCGACGATGAGGAGAAAGATGTTGAGGGCGATGAGAAAGGCCACCTTGCTCGTCAAGTAGACCCGCATGAGGTCGAATAGAACCATGGGGATCTCCTGGTCGATGAGGAAGTTGGTAAAGCCCAAGGCCGTGCCCAAAATCACGAGGATGCCCCCCACAAGGATCATGCTCTCGCGCATGACCCGAGGCACATCGACCCTCAGAGAGAGGTCCCGGTAGAGAAAGACTTCGACGACGAGCACGTAGAAGGCGGTAATGGCGGCGGCCTCTGTGACTGTGAAGAAGCCACCGTAGATGCCGCCGAGGATCACGAAGGGCAGAGGAATCTCGAACGCCGCTTCCCGGGCCGCACGGCCCAGCGCCTCCCACCGAAACGGCACCCGCGGGACCGAGGCCCGATAGCCCATGTGCATGCTGTAGGCCGAGAGCATCACGACCAGCAGGATGCCCGGCAAGAGCCCGGCGATGAAGAGCTTATCGACGCTCGTTCGGGCCACAAGCCCGTAGAGGATCAGGGGCAGGCTTGGGGCAAAGAGGACCCCCAGGGAGCCCCCCGTGGTCACCAGCCCGAGGCTGAACCGCTCCGGATAGTTCTCCCGGATAAGAATCGGGTAGAGGAGACCGCCCAGGGCTATGATGGTCACGCCGCTGGCGCCGGTGAAGGCGGTGAAACCGGCGCAGGCCACGAGCGCCACCACGGCCAACCCCCCCGGCATCCAGCCGAAGCAGGCCCGGGCCAAGTTGACGAGCCGGGTCGGGGTGCCGCTTTCGGCCAGCAGGTAGCCTGCGAACGTGAACAGAGGGATGGCCAACAAGGTGGGGGCCGAGGCCATCCGGTAGAGCTCGATGATGACCGCCGCCGTATCTATTCCAATCCACCAGAAGGCGAAGAGGGCCGCCCCTCCGATGACGGTGAACAGGGGCGCCCCCAGAAGGGCCAGGAGCAGGAAGGCGAGACCGACGAGAAGGATCATCCCGGGCTCTCCTCGAGGACCCGGGGCTCCAGCCGCCCTGTGGCGAACAGGATCGCGCGGAGCCCGAAGCGGAAGGCCATGAGGCCGAACCCGATGGGGATGATGAGCTGCGCCCACCATGTGGGCAGTCCTTTAAGCAGGAGGCCTTGGCCCAGGCGCTCGGCGGCCACGAAGGTCCAGGCGGCGCTGGCCAGGAGCACCGAGATGAGACAGGCCGCCGCGTGGATGGCCGTGGCCAGCCACTGTCGAGCCCCGGAAGGCAAAAAGCGGCTCACCACGTCAATGGCGATGTGTCGTCCTTGCCGGGTGGCGAGGCTCGCTCCCAAAAAACTCGCCCACATCACCATTTGGCGCAGAACGATATCGGCCCACGGCAGGCCCAGTCGGAAGAGGTTGCGCAGAACGACCTGGGAGAATGCGAGCACCACCATGAGGCTCACCAGCGCAACGAGGGACCAACCCTCGAGCGCCGCAAGCCAATCATCCAGGCGCTGGAGGGCCTTCATGGGTTGTGGGTGGAAGCGGGAACCGGGGTCAGAGCGCTGTCAGGGTGGAGGCGGCGGTAGTCGGCCACAGCCCGGCGGACCTCCTCCAGAAGCTCCTTTGAGTAGAGCCTTCCGACGAGAGACTGCTGGGCGTCGCGGCCCGTCGCAACGAACCGCTTCAGCTCCTCGGGCGGGGGCGCGGCCACGACCTTCAGGCCCCGGCGGCGTAGCTCTTCGATGGCGCGGGCGTTATCGTCCCTAGTCTGAAGGACGAGCCGCCGCATGTACTTCGGGGCCCGCTCGAGGAGCAGCGCCTGGTACTCGGGAGGCAGCCGATCGAAGACCTTCTTCGAGACCAGCACCGCCCCGGCGGCGTCGGCCATGGGCAAGGCCGACATGTACACCACCTTCGTGTGCCACTGCAGGACGATCGCCCCAAGGGGCGAGATGTAGACGGTATCCACAAGGTTGGTCTGAAGGGAGGTGAGCACATCGGGTAGAGCCAGAGGGATGGGCGAGACCCCGAGAGCCTTGAAGTACGCCTGGGCCAAGGGGTCTCCCTGCCACATCCAGAGTTTGCGTGCCTTGAGATCGTTTTGGGTGCGGATGGGCGACTTGGAGAAGAAGTGGACGAACCCGACCTCGGCCCAGCCCAAAAGAACGAAGCCCCGCTCCAGGAAGCGGCGGGCGAAGGTGTCCTTCACGCGAGCGAGGACATGGTCCACTTCGTCGTAGTTTAAGAAGAGAAAGGGGAGGTCAAGAACCCGCACCTCTGGAAGTATCTCACCCATGCCCACCCCGGTGAAGCCGCCGGCGTGGAGCTGGCCGACCCGAATCTTTCGCAAGACGTCCTTCTCATCGCCCGAGACCCCACCGGCGTAGATTCTGAACCCGAGCTTCCCGCCGGTCCGCTCGTACAACTCGTCGTCGAGCTGGCGCATGATTTTCAACCAGGTCGAGCCCTCGGGGGCCAGGGTGGCGAACTTGATCTCGTGGCGAGGACGGGGGCGGCGGCGAGCATGGAGGGGCGCGGCCGTCACGAACAGCACTGCCACCACGAGGGGCACCACGGCCCACCAGAGCCGAAGGCCACGTCGACGCCTAGAAGTACGCATCTGCGTCCTCAAGGAGGATGGTGGCCCGCTGGCGAGCCACGGCGTTGAGGAGACTCCGCCGAGGGACGGTCGTCGGCGGTGATGCGAGGACCTGCTTGCACAACCGTACGAAGAGCCCTTTATCCTGGGCCTGGACGGCATAGTATGCTGCGAAGAGAACGTGCGCCAGCAGGAATCGTCCCTCGGTGAGCTCGACGACCCGCTCGTAGTGCTCTTTCGCCTTGGCCAGGTTGCCCCCCAGCATCGCGGGCCGGCTGGACAGGGCCACGATGAAAAAGAGGTGTGGGCCCCCGTCGTAGTAGGTCTCGTCGAGCTCCAGGGACCGCTTCATCATCGCCTCGACCTTCCAGTAGTCAGCCAGTGCGGCCGGGTTGTCGCGAGAGAGGTTGATCCACCCGGCCCAATTGTAGGCCGTCCAAAAAAGCCCGGGAACGGCATCGCTCGACAGGTCCGCCAGGGCACTGCGCACCTCCGCCTCATCATCGCCCGCCAGGGTGGAGGTCAATCCCGGGTGGCGGTTGATGAGCCTCCAGCCGTAGCCGAGCCCTCGCCGATAGAAGGCTGAGGCCCGCTCGGGGTCTTCGGGCTCCACGAACGCGAAGGCGTAGCCTCCGAAGCCCTGGGAGAGCAGCAAGAGCAAGTCGGGATTGGTGGGGTCGGCCTTGAGCATCCCTTCGGCCAGTTTGAGCTGGGCGGCGGTCGCTTCTTCGGCCAGGGGCAGGTCTGCCTCTTCCTGAATGGCCACCGCCCCTAGCTTCGCCAGCCCGACCGAGGAGCGCACGAGGAACTGCTCGCCAGTGCAGCCCGCAAGGAGGACCGCCGCGAGGAGGGCCCCGAACGTCCGTCCCGCCGATGGAGCGCGACGCCCACCGGGCTGGCAGCATTGACTCATAGTGTGCTCCCGCCAAGACGCAAATCGCCACATTCTACCGGAGAGAAGGAACCCTTTCAACGTCAACCCGGAAAACGGCCGCCTCCGGCCCGCCCCCCCGCGTAGCCGCAGGCGGAGGGTGGGGAGGGTGCTTAGCGGATCGATTCGAAGATGATCCGCTGGCGGACGGATGGTTTGCCTTCAGTGGTCGAGGCGGACTCGGCCGGCTGAGCCTTCTTTGCAGCCACGGTGGTGGTAGCGGGGGGCCCTGCCAGGGCTCGCTCGGTCTCCCACGGGATGTAGAGGAAACTGTAGCGGGACCGGTCGGGGGCGTGGTGATAGGCGAAGAGCCCCTTCAAGAGGCTGAACGACTTCGTCCCGGCCGCCTGGTCGGAGGCGTACTCGAAGAGGAAGGCAAGCTCCATGGAGGAGGAATGATCGTCCGCTTCATAGTTGAAGAGGTTCCAAAGAACGGAACTCGTGACGCGGCCGGCCTCGTCGCGCCGGTAGTCGTACAGGGTCAAAAAGGGCCAATTGCGCCGGAATTGGTCCGAGACGAGGGGAAAGACCGAGGGAAAGGCGACCTCCACCGCCCCGGAGCGGCTTCTTTGATAGTGGACGATTGGCCAGACGTGGGTCTCACGGCTGGTCTCGCCCCTATCGGTCCAGGTGCGCTGGCGGTCCTTCGAGAAGAAGAGCCAGCGGGTCCGCTTCTCCTTGTAGCCGCGGGCCTCGAGGTCCCGGGTGCCGTAGATGAAGGGCGCAACGAGGAACGAGCTCTGGGAGTGTTTGGTCTTCTCGTAGCCGAACAACGGCAGCAGCCTGAAGGCCTCCCGGTCGGCGCCCCGGGTGACGCTCAAGAGCGGGAACAGGCTGAAGGTCGAGTAGTCGTGCTCCTTGTCTTTGGCGTAATGGAGGAAGGGCCAAAGTGCCACCCAGCTGTCGCGTTTCGGCGAGGTGGTCTGGCCGAAGAAGGGAAAGACCATCCAGAAGTTCTCCGGGTTGTCGGTATCGAGAGACTTGCGGCTCACGTTCCAGATGGGCCACAGCGCGAACGAGGACTCCCGTCGGCCGGCCTCTTTGTGCCAGCCGAAGAAGGGCCAGGCCCGAAAGCCCTCCTCCTTGGGGCCGGTGACGGAGGAGAATAAGGGCCAAAGAACGTGGGAGGTGGTCGTCTCATCGCGGCGGCTCTTGGCAAACAGTGGAAACAGGAAGAAGGAGCCTTCATCCTGTCCGAAGCGCTCCTTGAAGGTCCCCGCTATGGGAAACAAGCCTCCGTAGGCCTCGCCCTTCGAGGAGCGGCCAGCGTAGAAGGGAAAGATCTCGAACCTCGGTGACTCGTCCTTGTCGCTCTCGAAAATCGGCGAGAGGCGCGTCTCCTCCTCACCCTCCTTGCGCTTGAAAGAGCCGTACGGCCACAGGAACTCGCTCACCGCATCGCCGGTCTCCTTGTTCTCGCGGCGATAATACAAGGGGCTGAGAGCGAAGGACTTCTCCTTGGGGGTCTCCTCGATACGGATGATGGGGCCCAAAAGGTTGAACTGCGTGGTGCCGCGAAGCGGGTTGTGGCGCCAGTAGAGCAACGGCCAGAGGTTGAGTCCCTTTTCCTCGGAGGCGAGCTCCTCGTCGGAGCCGCTGGGCGGTTGCACCGGAGTGGCGGAGATAGCCAAGGGGGGAGGCGCCGCTTCCTCGCCACCAGGCGCCTTTTGGGATTCGGCGGCACGCCCAGGCCCGATCGCAACCAGCAGAAGGGCCAGCGCCCAAGCACCCGCCAGCAAAATAGGTCGAGATGCAGACAACCGGGTCATGGAGGTCGGAACTAGAAGATGAAGCCGAGCACTATGCCGAGGGCGGAGATGGGGGTCTGTTCCTCGATGTCCTCGGCCGCCCTGCCCACCTTCTTCAGCGCACGCTCCGCTTCCACGTAGAGGGTTTCATCGGTGTAGAGCCGGCCAATCGTACCTTCGCCCGCCTCCACCTGCTTGACGATGGTGTTAATGGTGTTGATGGTGTCCCTCGTCTGTTCGTAGAGGCCATCGTCGTTGAGGAATTTAGCGAGGCTGCCCTCCCCGCTCTCGATTTTCTGGGAGATGGTCTGAAGCCCAGAGAGGACCTCGTCGAATTTCCCTTGGGTATCCTTTAGCCCTCCAAGGGCGTCCTTGAGGTCCGCGTAGAGCTCGTCTTCGTAGATGAGCTTGCCAAGAGTGCCCTGCCTCGACTCGATCTGGGCCGAGATGGTATCGAGCCTCTCGAACGTGCTCCTAATCTGAGGCAGGCTCTCCTCCGAGAAGGTCTTGAGTTGTATGGAGACATCCTCCATGTTGTCTATGAAGAGCGTAAACCGGCTGCCCTTCCCGAAGAGCTCCTTATCCAGGTTGCTCGTCAGCTTGGCGATCGTATCGAAGGCCTGCCGGAAGCGGTTCATGCCATCCTCGTCGCCCAGCATCTCGCCGAGCGGCTTGGTGAGGTTCTCGATGTCGCCGGCCACATCGGTGAGCTTGGCGATCAACTTATCCACATCGGCCGCCTCGGCCACCGGCTTCAGGACCGCCCCGTCTTTAAGCAGGGGGGCCTCCTGCGGGCCGGGGTCGATGTCGAGGAACTTCTCTCCTAGAAAGCCCTCGGTCTTTATCTCCACCGCCGCCCCTTCGTGCAGGTCGACATCCTGCTCAAGGCGGATGACGACCCGTGCCATGCCCCGCTCCAGGCTGATGGCCTCGACCTTGCCCACGTGGACGCCGGCCACTTTGACGTTGCTTCGCACCTCCAGGCCAGAGGCGTTGCTGAAGTACGTGACGAGCGTCTTGGCGGGCTTGCCCCGGAAGCCCTCGAAGATGCCGATGGAAACGGAGAGGTAGAACAGGATCGCTAAGGCGACGAAGCCTAAGAGGCCGACCTTGGCTTCCGTGGTGAATCGTGCCACGATACGCTCCCTTTACCCCACGGGACTGTCGTCAGACGCTTGTGATGGGCCCAACGGAGCTGCCGGTGATGAACTGGCGCACCATGGGGTCGTCAGTATTCTTACACTCCTGCGGCGTCCCCGTAAAGATGATTTCCCCTTGATAGAGCATCGCCAGCCGATGGCCGATCTTATAGGCGCTTACCATATCGTGGGTAATGGCGATGCTGGTTATCGCAAGTCGCTCTCGCATCTCCACGATCAGGTCGTTGATGGCATCGGCCATGATCGGGTCGAGCCCGGTGGTAGGTTCGTCGTATAGAATCACCTCCGGCTCCATGGCCAGCGCGCGGGCCAGGCCGACCCGCTTCTTCATGCCGCCGGAGAGCTCGGCCGGGTAGAGGTGCTCGGTGTCGGGCAGCCCTACGAGGGTGAGCGTCTCACGGACCCGCTCGGCGATCTCGGAGCGCCTCGCCCGGGTGTGCTCGACCAGGGGGAATGCGACGTTCTCGCCGACCGTGAGCGAATCGAATAGGGCGGCGGCCTGGAAGAGCATCCCGAACTTCTTGCGCAGCTCCTTGAGCTCGCGCTCTGCCATGGTCGTGACCTCTTGGCCGTTCACCTCGATTGAGCCCCGGTCGGGCTTGAGCAGCCCGATGATATGCTTGATAAGGACGCTCTTGCCCGAGCCGCTTCCGCCTATGACGACCAGGCTCTCGCCCTGCTCCACCGAGAGGTCCACGCCCCTGAGCACGTGGTTGGCGCCGAAGCTCTTGTGCAGGTCGGTAATGGTAATGCCTACAGCCATGGTCGTCCGCTCACAACAGAAGGGCGGTGAGGATGTAGTTGAAGATGAGGATGAAGGTGCTCGCCAGGACGACTGCCCGCGTCGTCGAGCGGCCAACACCCTCGGCCCCGCCCTGGGTGATGAACCCCTGATAGGAGCCGACGATGGAGATAATAACCCCGAAAACGCACGCTTTGATAAGCCCCGTGTAGATGTCCTCGCCTTCGATGAACCACCACATCTGGCGCATGTAGGTAACGGGGTTGGTCCCCAAGACGCTCACCGAGATGACGTAGCTGCCGACCATTCCGATGGCTGAAAAGAGGGTCGAGAGCATCGGCATCATGACTGTACCGGCCAGGAAGCGTGGGACCACCAGATAATTCACGGGGTCGGTGGCCAGGACGTTGAGGGCGTCGATCTGCTCGGTGACATTCATGGTGCCGATCTCGGCGGCCATGGCCGAGCCGGCCCGCCCGGCGACGATGAGCCCGGTGAGCACCGGGCCCAGCTCCCTCAACAACGTGACGGCGATGACGCCGCCAATCATCGTCTCGGCGTTGAAGCGCTTGAACGAGGTAAAGGTCTGGAGCGCGAGGACGGCGCCGGTGAAGCCCCCCGTGATCAGGACGACCGGGATCGAGTTGAACCCGAAGATCTCCATCTGCCGGAGGGTGAGCCGAATCCTGAACGGCGGCCAGCAACAGGAGCGCAGCGTGCGGAAAAGAAGGAGGAGGTGGGCCCCGAACTCGGATAGGAAGTTCGTCAATAAGCGCCCGAGGCCCTCGACGGGACGGGCCAGGAGCGGGCGCCGCTTGACGGCCGTCTCAGGAGGCGGCGTCACCGGTCCACCTCGACGGGCTGGCCGTCTCGAAAATACCGGCGGGGGATGCGTTCGCCGATCCGGGTGAAGACCTCGTAGGAGATGGTATCGGTGGCCGTGGCGACCTCGTCGGCGGTGATGACGCCATCGCCTTGGCGACCGATCAGGACGACCTCGTCGCCGATGGAAACCCCCGGCACGTCGGTCACGTCCACCATGGTCAGATCCATACAGACCGTCCCCACGATCGGCACCCGCCGGCCGCGAACGAGCACCGAGCCCCGATTGGACAGCAGCCGGCTCCAGCCGTCCGCGTAGCCGATGGGCAGCGTCGCGATGCGGCTCGGCCTCTCCGCCACGAATCGCCGCCCGTATGAGACACTTTCGCCGACGGCGAGGTCGAAGAGGTGGGCCACCCTGCTCTTGAGCGTCATCACGGGCCGAAGATCGGCCTCCGCCCCCACCTCCGCCGACGGCGGGGCCCCATAGAGCATGATGCCCGGCCTGACCATCTCGAAGTGGCTATCGGGCATGCTCAAAATAGCCGCACTGTTGGCGGCATGGACAAACGGCACCGTAATGCCCGCCTCCCGCACCGAGCGGACGGCGCGGGCGAAGCGCCCTAGCTGCTCTCGGGCGTAGGCCTTGTCCGCCCAGTCGGCCGTGGCGAAGTGGGTCATAATCCCGGCCAACCTTAGACCCTCCAAGTCGCTCAGCCGCTTTGCCGCATCCAAGGCCTCCTCCGGCGGCAAACCGAGCCGCCCCATGCCTGTGTCGATCTTCAAGTGGCACGACACGACACGTCCCTGGCGACGAGCCACCGCATCCACCGCCTCGGCGAGCTTCATCGAAAAAAGCGCCGGCTCCAGCCCGTAGGCCACGACTTCCTCTGCCCGGTCCTCGAAGCACCCTCCAAGCACGATGATGGGGGCGTCGAGACCCTTCTGGCGCAGGGCCACGGCCTCGTCCACATGGGCGACCCCGAAGACCTCGGCCAGGCCCGCCTCCAGCGCCGCCCGGCTCAGCGGCCAGGCGCCGTGGCCGTATCCGTCGGCCTTGACCATGGCGGCGACCTTAACGCCCGGGGCGATGGAGCGTTGGACCAGGTCCAGATTGTGGCAGAAGTCCCCGAGGTCGATCTCGGCGACGGTGGGATGAGGGGAGGACATCGCGTCAGGCGGGCTCCATCCGTCGGGAGAGGTTCTCAAAGCGGGCGAATTCTTTCAAGAAGGCGAGTTTCACCATTCCGGTGGGCCCGTTTCGCTGCTTGCCGATAATGAGCTCGACCACGCCCGAGTCGGTCTCCACCTCATCGGGCTCGGAAGGCGACACGTCACGCCGGTGGACGAAGGCCACCAGGTCCGCGTCCTGCTCGATGGCCCCGCTCTCTCTGAGATCCGAAAGCTGGGGCCGCTTGCCCTGGCGCTGCTCGACGGCGCGGGAGAGCTGGCTGACGGCGATCACCGGGACGTCGAGCTCCTTGGCCAGGGCTTTCAGGGAGCGGGTGACGTCGCTGACCTCCTGGTGGCGGCTCTCATGCCGGTCTCGACCCCTTACGAGCTGGAGGTAGTCCACAATGATGAGGCCGATGTTCTGCTCCGCCATGATCCGGCGCGACTTGGCGCGAATCTCCAGGTCCGTCATCACGGCGGTGTCGTCGATGAAGATGGGGACTTCGGCGAGGTTTCCCGCCGCGAGGGACAGCGGGCCCCAATCCTTCTTCGAGAGACGCCCAGTGCGCAGCTTGGTTGAACTGATACGGGCCTCGGAGCAAAGGAGACGGATGCCTAGTTGGGACTTGCTCATCTCGAGGCTGAAGATCGCCACCCCTATGCCCTTGGCGCTGGCGGCGTGCTGGGCTATGTTGAGGACGAAGGCCGTCTTGCCCGCGCTCGGCCGCCCGGCGATGATGATGAGGTCTCCGGCCTGAAGGCCTGCCGTCATCTCATCGAATTCGATAAATCCGGTCGGCACCCCCGTGACGTACTGCTTCTTCTCGAATAAAACCTCAATTTCTTTGAGGCTTTCTTTCATTAAGGTGTAAGTGTCTTTGAAGCTGGGGGTGATCTTCTGCTCGCTGATGGCAAAGATGCTTTTTTCGGCCTGGTCCAGCACCTCCTCGACTTCCAGGGTATCCTCGTAGCTCTGGCTGACGATTTCTGTGGCCACGTGGATGAGCCCGCGGAGAATAGCCTTTTCCCGGATGATCTTTGCATGGTGGCGCACGTGCCCCGCCGTGGGGGTCATGTCGATGAGCTGGGAGAGGTATGAAACGCCGCCTGCGGCCTCGAGCCGATCGCGCAGCCGGAGGCGCTCTTGCAGCGTGAGCAGGTCGATGGGCTCGCCCTGCTCGAAGAGCTCGCACATGGCATCAAAGATGAGCCGGTGGGATTCGCGGTAAAAGTTCTGGCGGTCGAGAATCTCCAGCGCCTTGGACAGCGCTTCGCTATCCCTAAGCACCGCCCCGAGGACGGCCTGCTCCGCCTCCAAGCTCTGGGGCGGCATCCTGTCGAGCACCTGGTCCGTGATGGCCATGGATGCGACGGGCTCCTGGAGAACGGTGGGGGACGCTACTCCTTGACGACCCAGACTTTCAGCTCGGCCGTCACCTCTGGGTGGAGCTTGATCGGCACGTTGAAGACTCCGAGGGCCTTGATGGGCCCCTCGAGCCGGATCTGCTTGCGCTCCACCGGCAGTTTTTCGCCGGAGAAGAACTCTGCGATGTGTTGCGATGTGACGGACCCGAAGAGTCGATCATCATCGCCGGCTTTGCGGGTAAAGGTTGCGCTTAGCGTGTTGATCGCGTCGGCCAGATCCGTGGCCCGGGTGTGCTGCTTGCCCTGCCGAGCGACCAGGAGGCGGCGCTGGTGATCGAGGACCTTGACGTTGCGAGAGGTGGCCATCATGGCGAGGCCTTTCGGGATGAGGTAGTTGCGGGCGTACCCGGCCTTCACCTCCACAAGGTCCCCCGCTTGCCCGAGGTCCACCATATCCTCTTGGAGAATCACCTTCATAGGCGTCAAACCTCCGCCGGATGGCTCACCATTTCATGGTGAAGGGCAGAAGGGCGATGTTGCGGGCTCGCTTGATGGCCGCGGTCAGCTGGCGCTGATGCGGGGCGCAGTTGCCTGAGATGCGCCGGGGCAGAATCTTGCCCCGCTCGGTCACGAGGCTTTTCAGCCGCTTGACATCTTTGTAATCGATGAATTCGACCTTATCTACGCAAAAGCGGCATGCCTTCCTGCGTCCGAATCGCCGTCGTCGTCGAAACATGCGTTGCTCCTTCTCCTGATAACCAATCTAGAACGGGATGTCGTCGTCCTCGTCGGCAGGCGTGGCGCCCGCCTCCTGGGGTGCGGGCTCCTGGGGTGCAGGCTTCGAGGGTGCGGCCTCCTGGGGAGCGGGCTCGGCAGAGGGTCGGCCGCCGATGAACTGGACGTTTTGGGCCACCACCTCGTGCTTGCTTCGGCGTGTGCCGTCGTCCGTCTCCCAGCTGCGCCACGTCAGTCGCCCCTCCACGAGCGCCTGGCGGCCCTTGGAGAGGTATTCGTTCACCGTCTCGGCCTGCCGGCCAAAGACGACCACATCAACGAAACAGGTCTCCTCCTTCCACTCCTCACCCTGGCGGTAGCGGCGATTCACGGCCAACCCGAAGCTGGCCACAGCCGTCCCGGACGGCGTGTATCGAAGCTCCGGGTCACGGGTGAGGTTGCCCAACAGATAGACGCGATTGAGGTTCGCCATGTGGGCTACTCCGCCTCCTTTGGGGGCGGGCGGTCAGCGGTCTCGCCTTCCTCGCCCTCCGCCGCAGCCTCCGACGGCGCCTCAGGTGGAGGCTCGCTTTCGGTCTCCTGCTCCGACACGGCCTCGGGAGCCGCCTCGGTCTCAGGAGCCGCCTCTGGTGCCGGAGGCTCCGCAGCCCGCTTGGCCGCCTCCTCTGCCGCCTTGACGGCCGCCGCACGGGCCTTCTCGATCAGCTTGCCTTCCAACCTGACCGTCAAATACTTGAGGACGTCCTCGGAGAGCTTGAAGTTCCGCTCGAGCTCGAGCACGTCCTTCGTCTCGGCCTCGTAGTGGAGCAGGACGTAGAGCCCGTAGCGCTGCTTGTTCACCTGATAGGCGAGCCGCTTCTTGCCCCACTCTTCGACGTTGACAATCTGGGCTCCGTTGCTCGTGAGGATGCCGGTGGCCCACGCAACCCGCTCGGCCAGGGCTTCCTCGGCTAAGTCGGGCTTGACAATGAATATGGTCTCGTAGAATCGCATGCCCTCTCCTTGTGAGTCTGTAGCCCCTCGGCTCGGAGGCCGGGGAGCAAGGAGCAAGTAGTTCCATGCACGAAAATTTGGGGCACTCTAGCACAGTGTGGAAGAGCCGTCAAGCACTTTCAACGTGTGAAGCTCATGAAATTCAAAGCCTTAGCCCCTGGCGCTGTGGAAACACCGATGAGAAGACTGAATAAAAAGTGTGAGAAATTATGGTGGCCAGGCCTCGCAAAGGCCGTTCGTGCAAGCTGTTAGACGCTGAAGCGAAAATAGACCACGTCGCCGTCCTGGATGGCGTAGTCGCGGCCCTCGAGGCGCAGCTGGCCCTCCTCTTTCGCCTTGGCGAACGAGCCCATACGGCAAAACTCGTCGAAAGAGACAATCTCGGCCCGGATGAACCCCCGGGCCATATCGGAGTGAATTTTCCCCGCCGCCTCCACGGCCGGCTGGCCACGCTTGAGCGTCCAGGCCCGAAGCTCAGGCCCCACGGGGGTGTAGAACGTGATGAGGTCGAGCATTCTGTAGCCGACCGTAACCAGCTGCTCGATGCCCCGCTCGGCCACCCCCGCCGCGGCCAAAAACTCTTCCTGCTCGGCCGGGTCGAGGTCGAGCAGCTCCGCCTCCAGCTTGCCGCACAGAACGATAAGAGGGCTCGACTCCTCGGCGGCGAGGGCTTCGAGCTCGCCCACCTCGGCTGGCGGGGCCGCGAGCGACTCCTCGTCTATATTGGCGATGTAGAGCAACGGCTTGTCCGTGAGCAGGAAATAGTCGCGGAGGTGGGACGTCTCGCTTCCCGACCACGCGACTTTCCTCAGCACCGTCCCCTTCTGGAGGGCCTCTCGGGCCCGCTCGAGGACGGCGAACTCCCCCCTCGCCTCCCGCTCCCCCGTCTTGGCCCTGCGCTCCACCTTGGCGACCTGGCGCTCCACAGTGGCAAGGTCGGCCAAAAGCAGCTCAGTGGTGACAACCTCCGCGTCGCGTCTGGGGTTGAGGTCGGGGTAGGTGTGAGCGACGTTAGGGTCGGTAAAGCACCGCACCACGTGGGCCACAGCGTCCACCTCCCGGATGTGGCCCAAAAACTGGTTGCCAAGCCCCTCGCCCCGGGACGCGCCTTCGGCGAGGCCGGCTAGGTCGACGAAGGCCAGCGTAGTGGGTGTAACCTTCTCGGGGCGGACGAGCTCTGCCAGCCGCTCCAGGCGAGGGTCGGGCACGGAGACGATTCCCTTGTTAGCTTCCGTGGTCGTGAAGGGGTAGTTGGCGACCTCGGCTTGAGCCTTGCTTATGGCGTTGAAAATAGTCGACTTGCCCACATTGGGGAGACCCGTAAGGCCTATCTCAAATCCCATGGCGAGACTCCCGGCAGGTGGGGCGAGGAGGGGCCGCCCGACCCCTCATACCATCCGCACGTTCGGAATGCAAGGCGCTAGGAAGCGCCCGTAGTGTCCTGATTTGAAACCCGTGCAAACAAAATCCCCCCTCATTCGCGAAGTTCGCGAAAAAAGCGAAGTATGCTACGATAGGCCTCCTTCCCGTCCCCGCCGGAGCCCTTTGACACTTTCCGTCCTTTAGACACTATTTAGACACTCGAAACCTCCAGCAATCTCTGCAAATCCAACAGGTTATGGGGGATTAGACACATTAGACACAAGTGTCAAAAGTGTCTAAAAGTGTCTAACGTGTAAAATCGAAGTCCGCCAAAAAGAATCGCACTCATTCGCGGAGTACGCGAAGTAAGCGAAGTACGAGACGACAGGCCGTGTTGCGGTGTGCTATCTATTCGAGTGGACCCGCCTGAGGCGGGTGGCCGTCCGCCTAAGGCGGACCTGAGGCGGACCCCATCGGGCGGGCTACGGTAGGGACATCGTCGTGAAGGCTCCAGGAGGGGTGGGTGTTCAGTTCAATTTAGGGCACTACCAGAAGCGCCGGGGGGTCGAGGAATGAGGCGCGGCCGAGCACCTAGGGCCGCCTCGTAGTCGGTCAGGCTCCCGAGCAGCCGCTCTTCCTGGCGTATCCTCAAAGCTAGCAGGACGATGTTTCCCGCCGTCGCGCAGGCGGCCGTCAGCGTCGCTCCGAACACGAGCGGCAACGCCAGCAGCTCGACGACCACCACCAGGTAGTTGGGGTGACGAAGGTACCGGTACGGGCCGCCGGTCGCCAGCTCCATGCCCGGAACTACAAGCAGGCGCGTGCACCACCTATCCCCGAGGGTCCGAAGCGTCCAGACACGAAGGGCCTGGGCCGCCCCGTACAGCACCACCCACAGGGGCCAGAGGGAGCCGAAGGTCGGGCCCCGCCACCAGCCCTCGAGCAGCAGGGCAGCCAGAAACGCGGCGTGGAGGGCGACGATCCACGGGTAGAGGAGGCGGCCGCCCTCTACCGCCCCCCGAGCCCGAAGCGCCGCCTCGTTCAGCCGCGAGCGGCGAAGCTCCAAGAGACGCTGGCCCGCGACCAGCACGACGGCGGCCAGCAGCACGGCCCGGGCGACGTCGATCACGCGGTCTCCTCCCACCGGATGAGGAGCTGCTCGGCGCTGAATCCCGGCCCCAGGGCCACGAGCAACCCGTAGTCGCCCGGCGTCACGCGGGCCTCCGACAACGTCCGATCGAGCACGAAGAGCACCGAGGCGGAGGACATGTTGCCGTACTCGCGCAGGACGGCCCGGGGGATGGCGAACCGCCCGGAGGGAAGCTCGAGAGCCTCGCCGTACGCGCCGAGGACTTTCGGCCCCCCGGGGTGGAGGATATGGTGCGCCACATCGGAGGGCTCAAGCCCATAGGGCTTGAGGAACTGCTCGACCGCAGGGCGTAGGAAGCGGCGCACGAAGGTCGGGATGTCTTTGGAGAAGCGGACCCGAAAGCCGTCCTCGGCCACATCCCAGCCCATGACGTCATAGGTGTCGGGCCAAAGCGTGCTATGGGCGCCGACGATCCGGGGGCCTGAGGCTTCGACATCGGGGCCGACCACGACCACCGCGCCAGCGCCGTCTCCGAAGAGGGCGGTCGCCACGAAGCTGCTCTTCGAGCGGTCCTCGGGGCAGAAGGTCAGGCTGCAGAGCTCCACGGCCACAATCAGTACTACGTCCTCCGAAGAGGATCGGGCCAACTCGCCAGCGCGAGCCAAGCCCGCCACGCCACCGGCGCACCCAAGCCCCCACACCGGAAGCCGGCGGGTCTGAGGGCTCATCCCCAGACGTTGGATGAGGTAGGCATCGAGGCTCGGGGTGGCGAGGCCCGTCGTCGAGACGACGACCAGCGTGCCGACCTCCGTTGGGTCGAGGCCGGCCCGGTCCAGGCACCGCTCGGCGGCCGAGGCGGCGAGGTCGGTCGCCTCCTTGACGAACTGAGCGTTGCGCTCGGCAAAGGAGGGATAGCGGGCCAACCACGCCGGCGGCATGGCGAAGTGCCGCCGTGCTATTCCCGCGTGGGCAAAGATAGGCAAGAGGCGATCGATGTCATCGAGGGAGCCGGCGAAGTGGTCTCGGCTGAGCGCCTCCGCATCCCCTTGAGGGACGACATGCGGGGGAGAGGCCGTTCCAACCGCGGCTATACGGGCCATTGGCTTCCTCCTGTGGGCGCAAAGACCGGGGTTTGCAGGGACGAGAGACGTGAGGAGGAGGTGTTCCTGCTCAACGAACCTCGATGGTGCCCTCTTCGCCGAAGGTGCGGTGGAGAGTCAACTTACAGTAGAAAATATAGGTCCCCGGGACGTTAGGGACAAACGGGACGGTGACGGTCTGGGCGATGGGGACTTTCACGTCGACAGCGCGGTGGCCTTCGGGGTCTTTGATGGTCAGGTTGTGATTTTGGCCCGAGGTGTTGATCACCGAGATAATGACGGGAACCTTCGCATCGAGGGTCAGTTGCTTCGGCTCGAAGGCCCGCTCGAGTACCTTCAGTGTGATCACCGGCCGCTTCGCCGACATGGCCTCGGGCGGCACCTCTATGGCTGGGGGAGGCGGGGGAGCCGGCGCACGACACCCATACAACAGGGCCGACACAAGCACCACGACTCCAAAGAACTTTAGCCAGATCGTTCGCACCTGCTTCGCCTGTGGAATCCTGCGGGAGCCGCCGATGGGGCCCTCCGTCAGATGAACAGCGGGGCCAGCACCAGGCTCACCACGCTCATCAGCTTGATGAGGATGTTCATGGACGGCCCGGAGGTGTCCTTGAAGGGGTCGCCCACGGTGTCGCCGACCACGGCCGCCTTGTGGGCCTCCGAGCCCTTCCCCCCCAGGTTGCCTTCCTCGATGTACTTCTTGGCGTTGTCCCATGCGCCTCCGCCGTTGGCCATCATGAGGGCCATGAGCACGCCGGTCAGGGTGGCCCCGGCGAGCATCCCTCCGAGTGCCTCCTTGCCCAAAAAAAGGCCCACGACAATCGGAGCCAAGATGGCCGTCATGCCCGGGAGAATCATCTCTCGGAGGGCGGCCGTTGTGGAGATATCCACACACCGGGCGCTATCGGGCTTGGCTGTGCCTTCCATCAGGCCAGGAATCTCGCGAAACTGGCGGCGAATCTCGGTGACCATCTTGAAGGCGGCCCTTCCGACGCTCGTCATGGTCAAGGCGGCGATGAAGAAGGGGATGATGCCGCCGATAAAAAGCCCGATGATAACCAGCGATTTGGTGATGTCGATGCTTTCGAGCCGGACGGCCTGGGTGTAGGCGCTGAACAGCGCCAGGGCCGTGAGCGCGGCGCTCCCGATGGCGAACCCCTTGCCGATGGCCGCCGTGGTGTTGCCCAGGGCATCCAGCCCATCGGTGATCTTGCGGGTCTCGGGCCCTAGGCCGCTCATCTCGCTGATGCCGCCGGCGTTGTCGGCGATGGGGCCGTAAGCATCAACGCTCATGGTGATGCCGATCGTGCCGAGCATGCCGACGCCTGCGAGCCCGATGCCGTAGAGGCCACCGAATTTGGCGGCGAAGAAAATCGCCCCACAGAGGGCCAGGACCGGCAACGCCGTCGATTCCATCGCCACGGCGAGGCCGGTAATCATGTTGGTCGCCACGCCGGTCTGGCAGCTCTCGGCGATGCGGATGACGGGCTTGCCGGCCGTGTAGTATTCGGTCAGCAGACCTATGAGGATGCCCGCTATACATCCGCTGAACAGCGCCCAGTAGACCCTCATGGGGATGTGCATCCGCGACATGATCCACCAGCCGGCGATCAGCATAAGCCCCGCGGAGACGAAGGTCGAGTAGCGAAGCACGCTGGCTGGCTCCAGCCGCCGGAATACGCGAATGGATGCAACGCCCACCACGGAGGCCAACAGACCCGCCATCACGATGAGCAGCGGCAGGGCCATGTACTCGAAGGCCAATGCGCCCATGGTCGATCCGATGGCGATTGTGGCGATGACGCTCCCTACGTAGGACTCGAAGAGGTCGGCCCCCATGCCGGCGGTATCGCCCACACAATCGCCCACGAGGTCGGCGATCACGCCGGGGTTGCGGGGGTCGTCCTCGGGAATGCCGGCCTCGAGCTTGCCCACGAGGTCGGCGCCCACGTCGGCCGACTTCGTGTAAATCCCTCCGCCCACGCGGGCAAACAGGGCGATGGAGCTTGCCCCCATCGCGAAGCCGTTGATGATGGTCGGGTCCTTGTCAGCAAAGAGGTAGAAGAACACCCCGATGCCCACCAGGCCCAGGCTCGCTACGGAAAGCCCCATCACAGCGCCCCCGGAGAAGGCAACGGCCAAGGCCTTCGACTGGCCGTGGACGTTGGCCGCCTCCGAGGTGCGGACGTTGGCCCGGGTGGCGGCCTCCATCCCGAAGTAGCCCGCCAGCATGGAGCACGACGCGCCGAAGAGGAACGCCACGGCCGTCCACGTGTTGATGAATAAGGCCAATCCAATGAAGACCGAGGCGATGAAGAAGACGAGGTAGGAGTATTCCCGACGGAGAAAGATCATGGCCCCTTCGTGAATCGCTTCCGAGATCTCAACCATGAGCTCGTTGCCAGACGATTGGTTCCGAATGTAGGCGTAGATGAACCCTGCAATGACCAGGCCTAAGATGCCCAGCATTGGCGCGAAAGCGGTTAGGGACTCCATACCTCCCCTCCTCTATCCGGGTGTGGCCGCGTAACGATGGGGCGGCGCCGAAGAGCGTTTCTCAGGACGGTCGCCTGGCCAGCATCGCAGAGACGCGGTCGGCCACGGCGGCTATCGCCGTCTCTAGCGACTGCAGCGCCTCCTGGCCAAGGGGTGCCAGGACGTAATCGGTGGGGCTGGTGTCATCGGGCGGCCTACCCACCCCGACGCGAATGCGGCAGAACTCGTCACCCCCGACGGCGTCGATGACGGAGGCCACGCCCCTGTGGCCGGCATGCCCTCCCCGATTCTTCTCCTTGATCCGCCCAGGCGCTAAGTCGATATCGTCATGTATGACCACCAGCGAGGCCGGGGAGAGGTGGTAGGCGCTCAGCAATGAACCCACGGCCTTCCCGCTGGTGTTCATGTAGGTCAACGGCTTCGCTAGGAGAACGAACTGGCCGGCGATCTTGCCGGCATAGACTGAGCTTTGACAGCGGATCCCAAGGGGATGTGCGGGGTGGCGCCTGGCAAGCTCATCCACCACCAGGGCGCCCACATTGTGCCGTGTCAACGCATAGCGTGGGCCCGGGTTCCCAAGGCCCACGATGAGTTTCACTCGGTTTGTCTCCCCCGCCCAGGTGCGGGAGGCCCCCTACTCGGCGGCAGGTTCCTTCTTGCCACCCGGCTCCTTCTCGGCGGCCGGATCCTCGACCTCCTCCTTCTCTTCCGCGTCCACTTCTACTTCTTCTTCGACTTCCTCTTCGACCACGACCTCGACCCTCGGCGCCTCGACGTTGACCACGGCCGTCTCCAGGTCGTCGAGCACGGTAATCTCGGTCGGAACGGTGAGGTCGGAGACGTGTCGGGCATCTCCAATGTTCAACTCAGACACATCGAGGAACACTTGATCGGGGATCTCGTCCGGCAGGCACTTGATGTGGAGATCGAAGAGCAGTTGGGTCAGAACACCCCCGTCCTGTTCGACACCGACCGGCACACCCGTCATCTCCACCGGCACGCGCACCTCCAACTCCTCGTCCATCGTAACCTCGTAGAAATCCACATGGAGGAGGCGGCGCCGGACGGAGTCGTACTGGAGCTCGCGCAGGATGACTTTACGCTCTTGGGTTTTCTCTCCAGAGAGGTTGAGCTGGACTATCGCGTTCTCGCCCGCCTGGGAGTTGAGAACGCGCAGGATATCCTTGGGGTCGAGCGTGAGGGACACCACCCTATCGCCGCCGTAAAGGATGCCGGGAATTTTGCCGTCCTGGCGGAGCTTCCGGGCGACGCCCTTGCCCGAGGCCTCACGGACGCTACAGGTGATCGCAAGCTTCTCCATGCCTTTGCCTCGCCGCTCAATCGAAAAGGGCGCTGACCGAGAGCCCCGCGTGGATGCGCTTTATTGTCTCGGCCAACAGGGGCGCAATGGACAGGACTTTCAGCTTCGGGCACTCCTTCTCCTTTCCGTTGAGGGGGATCGTGTCGGTCATGACCAGCTCCTCGAGGGAAGAGCTGTTGATCCGCTCAAGCGCCGGGCCCGTCAGGACCGCGTGGGTGGCACAGGCGAAGACCGCCTCAGCGCCGTTCTCGCGCAGGGCGTCTGCCCCGCGGGTGATGGTCCCGGCGGTGTCCACAAGATCGTCCACCAAGATCGCCACCCGGCCCTGCACATCGCCGATGACGTGCATCACCTCCGCCTGGTTCTTGCCCGTTCGCCGTTTGTCGATAATGCCCAGATCGACATCAAGCCGCTTGGCGTACGCGCGAGCCCGCTCCACCCCGCCGGCATCGGGCGCGACGACGACGAAGTCCTCGAACCCCCGGCCCCGGAAGTAGTCCACAAAGACAGCCGAGGCGAAGAGGTTGTCAACCGGGATGTTGAAAAAACCCTGAATCTGGCCGGCGTGGAGGTCCACGGTTAGGACCCGCTGGGCACCCGCGGCTGTGATGATGTCTGCCACCGCTTTGGCCGAGATGGGGACCCGGCCCTCAATCTTGCGGTCCTGCCGACCGTAGCCGAAATAGGGAATAACGACGGTGATGGAGCGCGGGCTGGCCCGCTTCGCCGCGTCCAGCATGAGCACCAGCTCCATGACGTGGTCGTTGACCGGAGGGCAGGTGGACTGGATGAGGTAGACGTCGTGGCCCCGGATGTTCTCCTTGACCTGGACGTATATCTCTCCGTCCATGAAGTTGGTTATCTCGATCTGCCCCAACGGGACCCCAATGTGCCCGCATATCGCTTCTGCGAACCTGGGGTTCGATCGGCCTGCGAAGACTTTCGGCTCTTGAGTCATTGGTCGGTCGACACGCAGCGGCGGGAGGTGCTCATCCGCCAGAGGCCCGCCCTGGGGAACACGCCTCCCCGTCACTGGCAGTCTCTAGCGGAACGACAAACACCTTTTCCCAATCAGTGATGGGTTCGGTGGCGACGACGGTCCACCCGGGCCGTGCCAGGCCCGACGTCACGTCGGCCGGGACGGCGTCAGGGAAGAGCCCAAAAACCGTAGGGCCGCTCCCCGAGAGCGCCACGCCAAGCGCACCGCCCTCGCTCAGGGCTTCCTTGATCATCGCCACATCGGGATAGGAGCGCTCGACAAGCGGCTCGAAGTCGTTGTGGAGATATGGGCCAATCTCCGTAAACCGTTTCATCTCCAGTAAGAACCGCAACATACTAAGAGCTTTAGTGGCCTTTGTCAACCCGAAAGTGACCTCGCCGTAGGCCCACGAAGTGGATACGGGGAACCCGGGGTTCACCAACACGATGCCAAGCCCCTCGAGTGGCGGCAGAGGGGCGAGGGCGTCGCCCTTCCCCTCGGCCCAGGCCGCCGCCGCGGTGAGAAAAAACGGCACATCGGCTCCCAAGGACGCTCCCAACGCCACCAAGGCCTCCTGGGGGACGGCGAGGTCCCACAGCCGCCGAAGACCGAGCAAGACGGCGGCGGCGTTGCTCGAGCCACCACCGAGGCCCGCCCCCACGGGGATTCGCTTGCGCAGGGTGATGTGGACGCCACGGTCCACCCCCGCGAGAGCCTTGAGGGCGTGGGCGGCTCTGACCGCGAGGTTGTCCCCGTCGTCGGGAAGGTCGGCGTCGGCCACCTCGCACGTGATCCGCTCCTCTTGTGGTGTGAGCACGATCTCATCGGCTAGCGCGACCATCTGGAGGGCCGATTCAATGTCGTGGTAGCCATCGGGGCGACGGGCGACGACCCGAAGGCCCAAGTTGATCTTGGCCGGGCTTCGAAGGCTCAGGGACGAAGCATCCACGCCGTCGTCCTCATTCCCACTCTATCCGCTGGGCACCGGGCGGGATGAGCAGCTCAAAGAGCTCGTCGCTCACGCCCTGGTTCAGGCGGACCCACTGGTAGTCCACCGTCAGGGAGAGAGCGCGGTGGGGCAGGGTGACTTCCTCGCGCCAAGGGAACGGGTAGCCTCCAATGGCCCGGAAGCGGTCATTTGTCACCCACAGCACCTCTCGCCCCCGAGCATCATACCGGATGCGGGAGCGCACGGTGAGGTCCCGCCGAGCTACAACCGCCACCTGCCTGCCCGCCAGCGGCCCCTCCTCGATAAGAAGGCGGTAGGCCTTTCCGCCGGGCTCGTGCTCCAGGCGGACGTCGCTCGGGTCGGCCACGGGTGGGAGGGTTCCTGTCAGGATCGCGACCATCTCTTCAAGATCCAAGGGCAGACCGGTCACCCGCCCAATGGCCTCGCTCGACATGGGCCCGTCCCAGTAGCGGCCCGACAAGGGCTCGACCCACCGTATGTGGTCGCCTGTGGCCACCAGAATCCCGGTGGGCTGGCCCAAGGGGCTCAAGGTCTCCAGCCGAAGGGCCCGGCCCGCTCGCAGGACAACAGCGTGATCGGCCGAGATGTCCTGCTCAGGGGTGCGGAGCGTGAAGCGGGCCCTGGCTTTCAGGGTGGCGAGCCTTCCGCGGCGCTGGGCCAGGACCGCCATAAGAGGGCCCGGTGTGTCGAACGTCCGCCCCACCCGGGCCGGGACGGCCCACGGGGCCACCACCCCTCCCTGGCACCCGACGCACAGCAGCACGACCAGCCCGAGGGCGGCGCATCTCATGGGCTTTTGGCCCTGGTGGCCCCCCTTTGGAGCTGATCCAGCTTCTCTCGGACCTTGGAGTCGTCCTCGACACGGAGGGAGCGCTGGTAAGACTCGACGGCTTCTTTGTTGCGGCCCAAGGCGTGGTACACATCTCCGAGATGGTCGATGATGACGGCGTCGTCGTTGACCTTTGCGACGGCCTTCTCAAGCTCCACCAAGGCCTCTTCCAGGCGCCCCTGCTTGTAGTACGCCCAGCCCAAGCTGTCGAGGAAGTAGCCGTTGTTGGGCTCGTACGAGAGGGCCTTTTTGATGGCCTGCACGGACTCCTCGAGGTTAATCCCCTGCTCGGCCCAGAGGTAGCCCATGTAGTTGTAGGCGTTGGCGTGGTCCGGGTTGAGCTTGATGGTCTCGCGCATAGCCGCGATGGAAAGGTCATATTCGCCCATCTTCTCGTACGCCGCCCCGAGGTTGAAGTGGTAGCGATCCACTTCGGGGGCGATGCCAATGGCTCCCTGGAACTGTTCAAGCGCCACCTTGTACTTCTTCAGGTCGCTATAGATGACCCCGAGGAAAAAGTAGGCCTGGTGATCCTTGGCGTTTTGCGCCACGGCCTCCTTGAGGATGGCGATGGCCCTGTCGTCATCTTCCATGAGCTTGTAGACCCGCCCTAGGTGGAGGCGGGTATCGGGGACCTTCGGATCAACCTCCAAGATGCGCTCGAGCTCAGCCACCGCCTTGGGATACTGCTCCATCTCCTCGTAGACCAGCGCCTTGAAGAAGCGGACCCGGGTCTGCTTCGCATTGGCGGCGAGCACCAAGTTGAACTCCTCCAGCGCCCGGTTGAAGTCCTTCTGCTGGAGATATATGAGGCCCATCCGCTCGTGAATCTCCAGGTTCTCGGGCTCGCTTCGGGAGATGGCCCTGTAGGCCTCCAGGGCCTTGGGCAGATTCTCCTTCCGGATGAACACCTGGCCGAGGCGGCTCCGCACGAGGTTGTTGTATGGATTGATCTCCAGCGCCTTCTTGTACATCTCGGCCGCCTCGACGTACTTCTGCTGGAACTCGTAGAGCGAGCCGAGACTCGCGGCCGCCCGCTCGAAGGTGGGATCGATGAGCAGCGTCTTCTTCAAGTACTCCTCAGCCCTCCCGTGAAGCTTCATGTTCCCGTAGACCCGCCCCAGATAGTAGGTCCCGAGCAGGTTCTCCGGGTCCTGGGCCATGAGTTTTTCGAAGGTCTCGATCGCCTCCTCGTACTGCTCGGCCTCGGCATACAGGGTGCCCAGATAGAGGTAGGCCTCGGTGGAGGTCGGGTCCTGCTTGATGATCCTCGTGTACTGCTCCATGGCGAGCTGGCGGCGGCCGAGGCTCGGGTAGATGCGCCCCAGCAGGTAGCGGGCGGGGACATAGTCTGGATCGAGAACCAGTGCTTCCTCGGCCTCGTCAATGGACGCTTCGATATTACCCTTGCGCAGCATCTCCGTGGCCAGGCGGGTCCGAAGCAGGGGCGAGCGGGGATCGTAGATGATGGCCTTGCGGTATTCGGCGATGGCCCCGTCCAGATCGTTGGCCTGGTCCATCATCTCACCCTGGATGAAATGGAAGTAGGCCTTGTAGTGGGGGTCCTCGGTAAGGAGCACCGCCCCGGGCGGGGCCTGGACCCCTTCGAGACGTGGAGTGGTCATGGGCGGGGGCGAGGGTGTCGACGGGGTCAGGGTCTTGACCTGCGTAAGCTTGGAGGCCCGCTTAAAGGTCACGCACCCGGCGGCGAGCCACGCCACACCCACAACGGTTAGGAACAACAGCCGTCGGCTCATGGGGGCCCATCCTCCTCGATCCGCCGCGAGGCGGCGAGCACGCTGCGAAGGGTGGCCCGCAGATCCGGGTCCTCGAGGGCGGCAACCACCGCTTCAAGATCGGCCTCCTCCTCGGCATCGAGCCCCGCGGGGCGCTCGGGCGGCTCCTCGGCGGCAGGGGCGACAGGAATCGGGCCGACCTGCAGGTAGATTCCCTCGATGACCGTTCGGCCGACGGCGGCGTTGAGCTGCTCAACCATGGTCTCCTCCAGGTAGCGAAGCTGCTGGAGCCATGCGCTGTCGGCCACGGTTACAACGAGGGTCCGGCCCCGGACGGTCTGCGGATGCGTAACGCGTGAGACGGCCTCCCCGACTACCTCGGGCCAAAGGACTATGGCCGCCCCTTTCTCCACCACCTCACCAAGCCCCAGGTCCTGGACCGTTTTGTCGAGGACGGTCCCCAGGGAGGTAAAGAACGGCACCCGCGGTAGGTTGCGGCGCATCGGGGCGGGCGAGACTTCTGCTGGCATCGGTATCGAGCCTGCCTCCTCAGTGGAGCGATTCAATGTACTTCTCGGCCGCCAGAGCGGCTGTGCACCCATCGCCCCCGGCCGTTACGGCCTGCCGGTAGGAGTCGATCCGCACATCTCCGGCGGCATAAATGCCCGCTACGGAGGTTTGCATGTGGAGGTCGGTAATAATGTGGCCGGTATCGTCCATCTCCACCAGGCCCTTCACGAAGTCGGTGTTTGGCATCGAGCCGATATAGACAAACACCCCCTCTGTGGCGTGGACCGTCTGCTCCCCGGACTTGACGTTTTCCACCTCTACCCCATTGACCATCCCATCGCCCTTAATCTCCTTGACCAGCGTATCCCACATAAAGGTAATCTTTTCGTTGGCAAAGGCCCGCTCCTGGAGAATCTTGCTCGCCCGCAACTGATCACGGCGGTGGATAACTGTCACGGTCTTTACTAGACGGGTCAGGTAGAGGCCCTCGTCCATGGCGGCGTCGCCACCGCCCACGACGACCACATCCTGGTCGCGGAAGAAAGCCCCATCGCAGACGGCGCAGTACGACACACCCCGGTTGGCAAATTCCTTCTCGCCTGGCACACCCAGCTTGTTGATCTTCGCTCCGCTGGCGATGAGCACGGCCTTGGTCACGCGGGGTCCCTCGTCGGTGTGGACGATCCGGTCTGTCCCATCGAGCTCGATGCTCGAGGCCTCGGCGTAGCTCAGCTCCATGCCGAAATCCTTGGCGTGCTCCACCATTTTCTCGACAAGATCAGGGCCCGTGATGGCCCGAAAGCCGGGGTAATTCTCCACGTCTTCGGTGACGGCTAAGGCACCTCCTGGGGTGAGCCTCTCAAGGCAAAGGGTCTTCATCCGGGCGCGGGCGGCGTAGAGCCCGGCTGCGAGGCCCGCCGGCCCCGCCCCGATGATGATGAAATCGTAGCGGTCAGCCTCAGTCATGTAGCGCTCCTTATCGGTGGACTTGTATCCCAAACGGGTCGGTGGGCCGTCTTCAGATGGGCGATTGCAGCCATGACCTCGTCGACGACTTCCTGAGCCACCTCACCCGATTGCGATTGGTTATAGTATCGGTCTAGATTCAACGGTTTTCCAAAGACTACCTTCACCCTCCCGAAGGGCCGGGGCAGGAGGGCCCGCCTGGGCCACACCTTCTCCGTGCCGAAGAGGGCCGTTGGGACGACCAGGGGTTGGGCCTTATGGATGAGCCAGCCGACACTCCGCATGCCGGGCTGCAGCTGTCCGTCGTAGCTTCGGGCTCCTTCGGGAAAGAGCATCATCTTCTCGGTCTTTATCAATTTCACCATCCGCAGGAGGGAGGCGGGGTCCCGACCGTTCTGACGGATGGGAAAGGCCCTCCACCAGCGGATGAATGTGCCGACAATGGGAACCCGGAACCACTCCTCCTTCGCCGGTGAAACGAATAAGTCAAGAGGAAGAAGGGGCCAGCGGGTCAGGAAGGCCATGGGAATGAGCAGCACGTCGAGGGCCGAGCAGTGGTTCGCGGCTATAAGTACACCACTGCCAAAGGGAACGTTCTCGCGCCCGTGAACCTCCACGCGCGTAAAGAGCCTCACCAAGCCGTTTATGATGAAGATGGTAATGAGAAGCCAGAGCTTGTGCCAGAAGGTGCGTCGGATTGCCATAAGCATTCTGGCTGCCGCAGGAGATCCAGCCGGCAAGCCTCAATCCCTTCATTTCTATAGAGTTGCACGATTCCCTCTACCGAGGTCATTATAGGAGAGGCCCCGGCCCTTTTCAACCCCTAAGTGGGCTTCGCCGAGGGGCCTTCGCCTTGACTTTCCAATGGCCTCCGGTATACTTGGGTCGCCCGAGCCGACGCCACAGCACAAACGGGAGCCCCCATCCATGCCCACCATCAATCCCCATATCTTTCGAGAATACGATATCCGCGGCATCGTGGACGAAGACATCACGCCGCCGCTCGTCACCACCCTCGGCCGCGCATACGGAGCCTACCTAGGGAGCAACGGCTCCAAGACCGTCGCCGTGGGCTACGACGCCCGGCTCCACTCGCCATTGTTTCGCGACGCGCTAGTCGAAGGGCTCACTTCCACCGGCCTCAACGTCGTAGATGTGGGGCTGGTCCCCACCCCCCTTCTCTACTTCGCCCTCTTCCACCTCGACCTCGACGGCGGGGTGATGATAACTGCAAGCCATAACCCTCCAGAATACAATGGGTTCAAGATCTGCGTGGGCAAAACGACCATCTTCGGGGACGAAATTCAAACGTTCCGCAGCATCATGGAGAACGGCTCCTTCCCTTCGGGCCGGGGTCGCAGCTCCACGGCGGACATCATCGGCCCCTACATCGAGTTTTGCACGAAGAACATCACCCTCGAGCGGCCCGTCCGTGTCGTGGTGGATGCCGGCAACGGCACCGGGGGCCTCGTCGGGCCCACGATTATGAGACAGCTCGGCTGCGAGGTCGAGGAGCTATACTGCGAGCCCGACGGCACATTTCCAAACCATCACCCGGACCCGACGGTCGAAGCCAATATACAGGACCTCAAGGAGACCGTGACGGCCGGGGGCTTTGAGGTTGGAATCGGCTACGACGGTGACGCCGACCGCCTGGGGGCGGTGGACGAGCGGGGAGCGATCATCTGGGGCGATATGCTGCTGCTGTTGTCCGCCCTGGACGTGCTCGAGCGACATCCGGGCGCGACGATCATCTGCGAGGTCAAGTGCTCCCAAACCCTCGTCACAGAGGTCGAGCGCCACGGCGGCCGATGCATCATGTGGAAGACCGGCCACTCCCCCATCAAAAAGAAACTCCAGGAGCAAGGAGCGCTGCTCGCCGGTGAGATGAGCGGCCACCTCTTTTTCGCGGATGAGTATTTCGGCTACGACGACGCCGTATACGCCTCGCTCAGGCTGCTGCGCCTCCTGGCGGCGAGCGACAAGAGCCTCTCGAGCATGCTGGCCGACCTGCCGACCACCTACGCGACCCCAGAGATCCGCGTGGCCTGCCCTGACGAGAGGAAGTTCGCCCTGGTCGATGAGCTGGTTGCCTTCTTCAAAGAACGCTACGAGGTGCTCGATGTGGACGGCGCCCGGGTGAACTTCGAGGACGGCTGGGGCCTTGTGCGCGCCTCCAACACCCAGCCGGTGCTGGTGCTGCGCTTCGAGGGGACGAGCGAAGAGGCCCTGGAGCGGGCCAAGGACGTCATCCTCACCCGGCTGCGACTTTACCCCGAAGTCGAGGGGCTGGAAGCCCTTTGAGCGTTATTTGAGCGTTCGATGTTCGGAGACCTTCTGCATTGGACCATCCAATGGGCGCAAAGCCCCTACGGCGCGGCGGCGCTCTTTGTGGTTGCCTTCGCCGAGAGCTCCTTCTTCCCCATCCCACCTGATATATTGCTCATCTCTCTGGGTATCCTCTCGCCTCCGCTGGCGCTGCTTTACGCCACCATCTGCACGGTGGGAAGCGTGCTCGGCGGGATGTTCGGCTACCTCATCGGACTCAAAGGCGGCAAGCCCATCCTGGAGCGCCTCATCGCCAGAGATAAAATCGTCGCCGTCCACAACTACTTTGATCGCTACAACGTATGGGCCGTCGGGATTGCCGGCTTCACCCCCATCCCGTACAAGGTCTTCACCATCGCGGCAGGCGCCTTTTACATCAACTTTCGCCTCTTCGTCCTGGCCTCGTGTCTCGGCCGAGGCGGGAGGTTTTTCCTCGTCGGCGGCCTAATCCTAGCTTTCGGCCCAGAGATTCAGTACCTTCTGACCAGGTACCTCGGATGGGCGAGCATCCTGTTCGTCGCCCTGCTGGTGGGCGGTTTCCTCGTGCTGCGCAAGCTCCCCACGCCCTGGAAACCTTCTCCCGAGCCGGTCCAGACCCAAGAGACGCCCTGAGGGCCCGTGGCGTTGTCTACCCTGTACGGCGTCATCATGGCGGGAGGCCGGGGGACCCGGTTCTGGCCCGTAAGCCGCGAGCGGCTGCCGAAGCAGCTCGTCACGCTCCTTGGGCCCGAGACCCTCTTGGAGCGAACGGTCGAGCGGCTAAAGCCCCTCATCCCGCCCGAGCGGCTCCTCATCGTCACGGGGGCGGACCACGCCCGCACCATCCGGCGCCACCTCCCCGACATCCCCCGCAAGAACGTCTTGGCCGAGCCCGAGGGGCGAAACACGGCTCCCTGCATCGGTCTGGCCGCGTGCGAGATCGCCCGGCGCGAAGACGGTGCGGCCATGGGGGTCTTCCCGGCCGATCACCTCATCGCCAAGGAGGGCGAGTTTCGCAAGCTGGTGAAGGGAGCGGCCCAACTGCTGCGCTCCCGCCCGGAGGCCCTCATCACCTTCGGGATGGAGCCGACCCATCCGGCCACAGGATACGGGTACATCAAGCGCGGCCCCGAGGTGGCCCGCGCCCAGGGCTACACCATCTATGACGTCGAGTCCTTCGTCGAGAAGCCCGACCTGGCCGCCGCCCGCCGGTATGTCAAGAACCCGAGCTATCTCTGGAACGGCGGGGTGTTCTTCTGGCGCGTCGAGACCCTCCGGGCGGCCTTCGAGACCCATCTGCCCGAGATGGCCAAGGGCCTGGAGGCGATAGACGGAATCCTAGGCCGAAGGGACGCCTCAAAGCGGCTGAAGGCCATATACCCGCGGCTGCCGGCCGTCTCCATCGACTACGGGATTATGGAGCGGGTCGAGACGGCCCTGGTGATTCCATGTGACGTGGGCTGGTCGGACGTGGGCAGCTGGAAGAGCCTGGCCGACGTGCTGGAGTCCGCGGGCAACGTCGTCTTCGCCCCCCGCCACCTCGTCGCCACCGTCGGGCTTGAGGACCTCATCATCGTGGCCACAGACGACGTGGTCCTCGTATGTCCGAAGGACAGGGACCAGGACGTCCGGCGGCTGGTGGAGGACCTTAAGGCCCGTGGCCTAAGCCGCTACCTCTGATCCAACCAGGACCGGGGACCCATGGGAACTGCGGAAGCACTTACCCTGGGGATCGTCCAGGGGCTTACGGAATTCCTGCCTGTCTCATCCTCAGGCCACCTCGTCGTGGCCCAGGCCCTGCTCGGTTTCCGCGAGCCCGTGCTATTGTTCGACATCATGGTCCACCTGGCGACGCTCGGTTCCCTGGCGGTGGTCTTCCGGGCCGATCTGGCTTGGCTGTGGCGTTCAGCCCGACCGGCGCAGCGCGGGGGGCGGGCGGCCGACCTCCCCCCGACCCAACGGGCCGAAGGACGGCGCTTCGTCTGGCTCCTCATCATAGGTACGCTTCCCACCGGGGTCATCGGGCTGCTCTTTCACCGGCCCGTGGAGCGGCTTTTTACCCAGCCGGCCGTGGTGGGGGCGATGCTCGTGGTCACCGGGGTGGTGCTTTGGGCCACCAAGCGGGCGCCTATCGGTCGGCGCCGCATCACCGCCATGGGCTGGGTCGATGCACTCATCATCGGCGCCGCCCAGGGGTGCGCGCTCATCCCAGGCATTAGCCGGACGGGCACGACCATCGCGGTTGCGCTCTTCCTCGGGCTGGAGCGAGACCTTGCCGCCCGCTACGGCCTGCTGCTTGGAGTCCCCGCCATCGCCGGGGCGGTGGTGGTGGGAGCGTTCAAGGGCGGGGCGGCGACCACAGGTCTTGGGGCGACCCTCACCGCCATGGGCGTGGCCTTCGTCATGGGCTACGTGGCCCTGCGGATCCTGCTTAAAACGGTAGTGGCCGGACGACTGGCGGCCTTCGCCCCATACTGTTGGGTAGTGGGACTCGTGATCCTGGCTACGGCCGCGGTGGTCTGAATCGCAGCTGGCGGAGCTCCTCCAGCTCGGGCGGCTTGAGGGGCGGTGGAAGATCGAGGGTTTCCATGGCTTGGCGGGCCGCCCTCGCCACGGCCGGTCGCCGACTCAACGCAGCCCGGCGCAGAAGCGCGGCCGCCGCCTCACCCCCCTCGCTCTTGAGGGCCTGCACAGCCGCCCGCCGGGCGCTCGGGTCGACCTCGGGGTCCACGGCCGCCCTGGCCAGGAACTGAACCACCTCTTCGCCGCCCATCTTCTCAAGAACCCGCACCACCCGCACCTGGCTCGCCGAGTCGCTCAGGAATGTGGCGATAAGCGCCTGGGCGGCGTCCTGGTCGCGCATCTCCGCCATCGCATCGATGATGGCCCGGCGCACGGCGCCGCGCTCGGTCCGAAGCCTCTCCTGGAAAAACGCCGTCACCCCGGGCCCACCAAGCTCGCTCAAAGCCTCCACCGCGGCTCTCCGGGGGAACCCTTCGCTGTCGTAGTGCGCGATGATGGGCTCCACGGCCCGCGCCTGGCGGGTGGATACGAGACCGCGGAGCACCCCCTCGATGGGCGCCCTGGGGTCGTCGAGCAGGCGGATGAGGCCGTTGGTGGCGTCGTCCGACCCAATGTGGCCGAGGGCCACGCAGGCGGCGCGGCGGACATCCTCGGAGGCATCTCCCGTGGCGGCCTCGACCAACAGGGAAACGTAGATGGGCTGTTGGGTCAGGCCCATGTCCTCGGCGGCATGGAGCCGGATGCGCTCCTCGGAGGAGCGAAGGAACCGCACGAGGGGGTCTTCCTGCTGACCCTTCCCGGAAGCGGTGGCGCGAAGGGCCTCGACCGCCTGGCGTCGCACCGACGGGCTTGGGTCCTCCATGGTCTCCTCGAAGAAAACCCCCAGGTGACCATCGCCGTTCAAGAGGGCCAAGGCCCCCACGGCGTACTCGCGGGCGATGGGGTCCTGGCTGCGGGCTAGGCTCAGGAGGCGGGCCTCCACCGTGGGTCCATCGATGGCCGCCAGGGACTTGACGGCCTCTTCGCGAACGGCGATGTCCTGGAGCATGGCGGTGATGAGGGGCTCGATGGCCAATGGGTCCTTCAGCCGCCCCAGGGCTTTCGCAGCCGCATTGCGGACGAAGAGCTCCTCATCGGAGCGTAGGGCCTCGATCAGGGCCTCTACATCCTCTGAAGACTTCCCCCACACGCCCAGCCTATTGGCCGCCTGCATCCGCTGGCGCCAGTCGGGGTGGGCCTTGATGATGCCGAGCTCGCGCTTGACGGGCGGGGAACAGCCGGCCGCATAAGCCGCCACGGTAGCGACGAAGCACCAAACTATCGCTTGGGAAAGACCGGCGGGAAGTCGATACGGAGGCATGGTGCGTGGTGGGGACAACGGGCGATTACCGCAACTTCGCGCCGCAGCCGGAACAGAAGTCGTGATCGGGCTTGGCCACGTGCCCACACGAGGGACAGGCATCCGGGGCGGGAGGTGGCACAGACACCTCCGGGCCCTCGAGGGCATCAAGCTTCTTCAAGACCCCGATGGCCTCGGCCTCGAACTCCTTGTGCATCGCCTGGTAGTCGGCCTCGGAGAGCTTGCCGCTGGCCCGGTCGAACTCGAGCTCCTTAATCGCCTCGTAGGCCAGGTGCTTCTGCGTCAGGAGATCTTCACGCGCCTGGCCTCCATCGCCGGACGGCCCCAGGGGCTGCGCATCCTCCACCTCGCGCCACACCAGAGGATAGGCGACGGCCGCCAGCACGCCGACGGCCAAGAGTCCTTGGGCCGCTACAATCCAGAGGCTCATGCGTCAAACTCCTCGATCTCTCGGGCGATCCTTCGGGAATAGTCGTCAGCCTCCGAGGGCTCGGGCGACACCACCTCGAGCGCGTCTTCGCGCCGCTGCATGGACCGGCGGGTGAAGAAGACCACGGCGACCCCGCCGACGAGCAGGCCCGCAACGGGCAGCAGCCAGACCAGCCACGCAAAGCCCTCCCGCTTCGGCCTCAAGAGCACCCAATCGCCGTACTTCGTCGTGAAGTACGCCTTGACGGCCTCGGGACTCTCCCCGGCCGCGAGCTTCTCGGCTATCAGCGCACGCATCTGGGTGGCCAGCTCCGTGGGGCTGTCAGCGACCGAGAGGTTCTGGCAGATGGGACAGCGCAACTCACTGGCCACTTCGGCCACCCGCGGGTCGAGCGTCACATCCTCGGGGCGCTCGGGGGCGGGGATGGTAGCCTCGCCCCCCCGGGCGGCGCCGGCCGGTGAGGCGGCCGCAACGAGCCCGAGGGCTATGACGAACCCCGCACAAGCGGTTCTAAGGCCTTGGCCAAGATCTCCCATTGAACGGCTCCTGCCCGCTTGAAGACAATCTTGCCCTTCCGGTCGATGATAAAGGTCTCCGGCACGCCGTAGATGCCATAGTCGATGGATATCTTCCCCGTCGTGTCCTGCCCATTGGGGAAGGTTAGCTTGAACTGCTCGATGAAGGCT
>JALLOF010000200.1 GCA_027717595.1 Nitrospinae bacterium AH_259_B05_G02_I21
CCTGTGCCGGGGTCGCATGGAAGGGACGATCACCTCCCGCGGACGCCTAGCCTTGATGGCCGGCTCCGTGGCCGAGGGGCCCTTGCGTACGCCGTGGCTGGTGGTCGAGGAGGGCGCCATCGTGCGCGGCTCCATTGCCATGGAGCGAGACCAGGGTTTCGTCCCCCCTGCCCCCCTGGCGCAGGCCGGTGAGGGGCCCCCTGCGGGTCGGCTCACCACGATCGCCGCGGCCGTGGCCCTTCTGCTCTTGGCGGGGGGCTGGGCCCTTTCGCGCTCGCGACCCATGGTCATCGGCCCCAGACCCGCCAACCTCCTGTCGGTCGCGGAGGAGGCGGTTGCACGGAAGGATTACGACAGGGCGTGGCGTCTCTTTGACATGGCCTTCCAGGCACAGCCTCGCAACGAGCAAGTGGTCTTGGGCCTCGCAAACGTCGCCTATGTACAGGGGCGCAAGCCTGAGGCCATCTCGTATTACGAGCGGGCCCTCGAACTCTCGCCCGATCACGCCGCCATCCGCGGTCGCCTTGGGGAGCTCTATGCTCTTGAGGGCCATCCCAGGGAAGCGCTGGACCACTACCGGGTCCTGTTGGAGAAAAATCCCAAGGATGAGACGGTCCTCATGGCGGCGGCTGAGTTGTACGAACAGCTCGGCAATGCCGCCCAGGCCGTGGCCCTCTACGAACGATACCGCAAGCTCAACCCTCACCAGGGCGAGGTGCCATTGCGCTTGGCCGCCCTTCTCGCCCGGCAAGGCCACTATCGGAAAGCCATCGCCACGTACGAGGACCTGGTCGCGAAGCGTCCCGAGGATGTGGAGCTTAAACTCACCCTCGCCGGTGTGGCGCTGGAAGCGGGCGATAAGAAGCGGGCTGCAAAGCTCTTCGCTGCGGTGGCCTCCAAGGACCCGAAACGGCTGGAGGCCGTCCGCTCGGCCGCCGACCTATATCTGCGGATGGGCAAGCGCAATCGGGCCATGAAGGTGCTTGAGAAGGCGGTCTCCGCACGGCCCGGGGA
>JALLOF010000201.1 GCA_027717595.1 Nitrospinae bacterium AH_259_B05_G02_I21
GACGCCGAGGGAAAGACGCTTCTCGAGGTCTCCCGATACCTGGGCGAGGCGACTAACAACGTGGCCGAGTACTTGGCCTTCATCACGGCCGTCGAGGAGGCGGCGCATCGGGGGTGGCAAAGCCTTAAGATTGTCGCCGACTCGGAGCTGCTCGTCCGTCAGCTAACAGGGGTCTACCGGGTCCGAAACCCGGGGCTCAAGGAGCTCTACGCCAAGGCCATCTCCCTTTGCCGGGAGCTGGATTCCTGGTCGGTCGAGCACACCCGGCGCGAGGGCAACACCCGGGCCGACGAGCTGGCAAACGACGCCATAGAGGAGGCATTGAAGGGGAGGAGATGATCGCCGCGGCGACCGCGCAAGCGGGCCGCCGGGGAGGAAAGTCCGGGCTCCGCAGAGCAGGGTGCTGGCTAACAGCCAGGGGGGGCAACCCCACGGAAAGTGCCACAGAGAGCAGACCGCCCCGCCTGCGGGCGGGGTAAGGGTGAAAGGGTGCGGTAAGAGCGCACCAGTCCCGGTGGTGACATCGGGAGCTCGGCAAACCCCACCCGGAGCAAGGCCAAATAGGGAGGCGCCGTCGGCCCGGCAGGTTCCTGTCGGGTCGGCGAAAGGGTGGCTCGCCCGAGCCTCCGGGTAGGCCGCTAGAGGCGTCGGGTAACCGGCGTCCCAGAGAAATGATCATCCTCCCGGCCTGTTAGGCCGGGAGAACAGAACCCGGCTTACGATCCCCTTCAATGCCGATGCTGATCGGGGCAGCCTCCTAGCCTGGAAGCTGCCCCGGCCTCTTTTCCCCCACTTCGTCCCACCTCCTGGGAGCAATTTTTGGAAAAAATTACGCCATTTCGCGGATTTTGTGATTTTCCCTTTTTCCACAAGATGTTGTGCCATTGTTAAAGGAAAACATCATCATTTTGTAGAAAGCCGTTTGAAACCATCTAAGCAATTTGCTCCAAGCGCCTCTAATTTCGACCTTTAGACATCTTTTTCCCTTGACAAGATTCCCCTGGTTCCGTATAT
>JALLOF010000202.1 GCA_027717595.1 Nitrospinae bacterium AH_259_B05_G02_I21
GCTTTACCCTGCCCCTGGGGGCGCGCCGGGTGGTCATCGTGGCCGGCGGGGTGGGCCTTGCATCCGTCTTGCTGCTCGCACGCGCCATCGAGCGGGCCAACCGCCGCCGCCGGGCCGACCGCTCCATCGAGCCGCTGCTAATCTTCGGCGCTCGGACCGGTGAGCAGATTGTCTGCCGCGATGCGTTCGAGTCGGTCGGCTGCCCGGTGCTGGTGACCACCGAGGACGGCTCCCTCGGCGTGCGGGGCCGTGTGACCGACGCCCTGGGGGGGCTGCTCGCCGCCCGAAGCGGCCAGGACGACGGGCTCGTGCTCTATGCCTGCGGCCCCGAGGGGATGCTGCAGGCCGTCTCAGAGCTCGCCAGCCGCGAGGGCGTGCCGTGTCAGGCCTCGCTCGAGGCCCGCATGGCCTGCGGGTTCGGCATCTGTCTGGGCTGCGTGGTGAACGTCCGCGGGGCCAAGCGCGGCCAGCCCGAGGCCAACGGGGGCCGCTACGAGCGGGCCTGCATTGAAGGTCCAGTATTCAACGCCCTGGAGGTCAACTGGGATGGATCGGCTCACTACTGAGAGCCCTCTTACGCCCGACCTGTCGGTCGAGGTGGCGGGGCTGAAGCTCAAAAACCCCGTCATGGCCGCAAGCGGCACCTTCGGCTACGGCGACGAGGCCGCCCCATATATGGAGCTGGCGGCGCTTGGGGCCATCTGCACCAAGGGCCTCGGGCTTCGGCCGCGGGCGGGCAACGTCCCGGCGCGGATTGTCGAGACGGCCGCCGGGATGCTCAACTCCATCGGGCTGCAAAACATCGGCGTCAAAGCCTTCGAACGCGACAAGCTCCCGCTGCTTCGCGAAATCGGTGTGCCGGTGGTGGCCAACTTCTTCGGCCACACGCTGCGGGAGTTCACCGCCGTTGCCCGCCGCCTCGGGGCCATGGAGGGGGTCTCGGCGCTCGAGGCCAACATCTCGTGCCCCAACATCGACAAGGGGGGCTTCGAGATCGCCCACGACCCCAAGG
>JALLOF010000203.1 GCA_027717595.1 Nitrospinae bacterium AH_259_B05_G02_I21
CGGCAGCTCATCGGGAGCCGGTACCACCGGCTCTGGCCGGGCCTGGGGCCGGATGGTCGCCTCGCCATCGCAGACCACCCCTCCCACCTGGTTGATGACCTTGAGGCTGAGCCGGGCCCGACCATCTTCGAATACTTCCTCGACGGACGCCAGGGGCGTCAGCGTGTCGCCGAAGGCCACCGGGGCGCGGAAGCGGATCTCGAGGGACTCTTCCGTGTCGCCGGGTAGCAGCCGGCCCAGGCTCGCAAGCATGACCGAGGTGGTAAGCAGCCCGTGGGCCACGAGACCGCCGAAGCGGGAGGCATCGGCGTAGGCCTTGTCCAGATGGTAGCGGTTTCTATCGCCCGAGGTCTTGGCGAAGGTCTTCACCATCCATTCGCGAACGGGCACGGCGAAGCCCAGCAGCTCCTGGCCGGGGAAGACCGCCGTTCCTAGCTGCTCGGTGCCGCCGGGCCTCAGCGCCAGCAGGAGCCGCTTGCGGGCGGTGACGTAGCGCCCGGCCTCCTCGTCGGTGAGGTGCTCGGCCTTGTATGCCTTCTCGAGCTGTCGGTAGTAGATGCGGGCCGTCGCGGCATCGACGAGCTCGGGCTGGCCCGTCACAGGGTCGTTGTATGCGACCGCGCCGAGATTTCGCTCCTGGTCGGCCGTGGCGTATAGCTCGAGAATCTCCAGCGCCCGCTCGACCGAGTTGGTCCACCTGGCCAGGAACGCCGCTCCTTCGGGGCTCTTCAAGTCCTCCGGGGCGGTCCCGGCCCGGGGCGGGTTCATGATGGCGGCCACGGCCTCGGCGTCATCCGGGGAGACGAGCTTGCCGTGGAAGCCCAGGTTGGCGGTGAAGGAGGCCTCTGCCTCCACCTGGCCCGGCGGGCTTCGCCCATCTATGGCGTCGACGTCGGCGTAGGCGGTGGCGGCCACGAGCGCCGAGTGGTAGTAGTGATAGCCCTTCGTCGTCGGGTCATCTAGATCCTCTTTGGGCATGTCGGGGGCGAGGTCGAGGATCAGC
>JALLOF010000204.1 GCA_027717595.1 Nitrospinae bacterium AH_259_B05_G02_I21
GCTCAGGCCGGGGACCGGTCAGCCCGGAGGCACCGGTCCAGGGCTTCGTCGACCTGCGGGATGACCTCCTCAGGGGTCAAGTCCTCGAGACAGTCGCTCCGTTTCGAGCCCCCGCAGCCGTCCTGGCCGCAGGGCTGGCAGGCGTAGCCTTTCGTGATGACCCGGTGGCCCCGGCCCCATGGGCCGGTGTTGAAAGGCCCGGCGGGCCCGAAGATGGCCACCACGGAGGTACCGACGGCCGCCGCGATGTGCATGGGGGCCGTATCACCGCTGACGAAGAGGGTCGCCCGGGCGCTTAGGGCGGCGAGCTGCTTAAGAGTGGTGCGGCCGATTAGGGAGACCGGACGGGTGGTGGTGCGGGCCAGAACCTGCTCGCAGCGGGTCTGCTCGCGCTTGGACGGCCCACACGTGATAACGACGGTGCAGCCGCGCTCGGCCTGGAGGTGATCGATGAGTCGGGCCATTCCCTCCACAGTCCAGCAGTTGAAGAGCCAGCTGCCGGCGGGGTGGATCTGGACCAGGGGTGAGTCGGCACCGACGCCGGCCTCGGCCAGGAGCCGCTCGACGGCGGCGACGTCCTCGGGGCCGTAGGTCATCTCGAGCGCCCAGTTGGAGGTCTCCATCCCGAGGGCGCGGACGATGGCGAGGTTGTACTCTACGTCGTGGTCCTGCCAGTGGGGCGCCGGGGCCAAGTGGGTGAAGAGGAACCGCTTGCCGGGAAACCCCCTGCCCTCGGGGTCCACCCCGGCCCGCAGGGGCGCCCTGCTGAAGATGGCCGCAATGGCCCCCCGGTCCCCCTTGGTCAACTGGATTACCAAGTCGAAGCTGCGGCGGCGTACGTCCTGGAGAAAAGCGATCTGGCGGGCGGCCCGTCGCCAAACGGGTCCCTGCTTCCAGTGGCGGTCGAAGACGATAACCTCATCGATCCACCCCAGGCCCTCCAGCACGGCCTCGGTGCCGCCGTTGACGAGCACGGCGAGGTGAGCCTCAGGGTAGGAT
>JALLOF010000205.1 GCA_027717595.1 Nitrospinae bacterium AH_259_B05_G02_I21
GCCGTATCCAGCGCCAAGGGCGGGGTCGGCAAGTCCACCGTGGCGGTGAACCTCACCATGGCGCTCGCCAAGAGCGGGGCGCAGGTGGGTCTCCTTGATGCCGACGTCTACGGCCCGAGCATCCCGACGATGATGAAGCTCGAGCACACGCCTCAGGTCAAGAGCCTGGACGACAAGATTATTCCGATCGAGAGCTACGGAGTGAAGCTCATCTCCATGGGGTTCCTCACCACCAAGGACAGCCCGGTCATCTGGCGCGGCCCCATGATCCACAAAATCATGCAGGAGTTCGTCCGCAACGTGGCCTGGGGCGAGCTAGACTACCTGATTATGGACCTGCCTCCCGGCACGGGCGACACCCAGCTCACGCTTGTCCAGACGGTCCCCATCTCCGGGGCGGTCATCGTGACCACCCCCCAGGAGATCTCGCTCATTGACGCTAGAAAAGGGCTCTTCATGTTCGAGCAGGTGGAGGTGCCGGTCCTGGGCATCGTCGAGAACATGAGCTACTTCTCCTGCCCCCACTGCAGCGAGCGGACCGACATCTTCGCCACCGGCGGCGGCAAGAGCTGCGCCGAGGAGCTGGGGGTGGAGCTGCTGGCCGAGATTCCGCTCATCCCCGCCATCCGGGAGTGCAGCGACGCGGGGACCCCCATCACCGTGGTCCAGCCCGAGAGCGAGGCGGCCCGCCTCTACGATGAGCTGGCCGGGCTGGTGGCGGCCAAACTCAGCGTCCTGGCGCTCACCAAGATCGAGCTTCCCGTCATCCAGTAAAGCCTCGACCCCAAGGACAAAAGACCCCGGCCCGGGCCAAGCCCGGGCCGGGGTGATGTGTTTCCCCTTTGGTGAGTTATTTACGCGCGACGCTTGAGGAAGGCCTGCGTCCTCTCGGCAATCGCCTCGGCCGAGAGGCCGTAGGTGGCGTACAGCCCTGCCTGGTCTCCGCTTTGGCCGAAGTCCTCTAGCCCAATCCGGTGGACGAGCGCCCCGGGGG
>JALLOF010000206.1 GCA_027717595.1 Nitrospinae bacterium AH_259_B05_G02_I21
ATCATCTTTCTCTTTATTTTTTGGGGCTTTCCGGCGGGGCTGAATCTCTACTGGACCGTCTACACCATCATCGGCATCGTCGAGCAACTCATCATCAAACGCCGCCTGGCCCCGGAAGGGGCCAAATCCTCCTGACCCCCCCTCTCGCGACCGGCGACCCGATGACGCCCCAGCGGCGGCCTGGGTGCCAGCCGTTGAGGCCTCTCCCTCAAAAAACCGGGGGGCTTCTAAGTGCTTTTGACTCATGCGGTTATCGTGCGCCAACGAAATATTTGGGGGCAAATTGCACAAAAGTTCCACACAAAATCGGGGATTCGGTGTATAATATGAGGTGCCGACATCCGGTGGGCGGGCAGAATGGCCCCCCCCCCACAATTAGTTGAAAACAAAGGGATTTGCCAACGTGTTTCACGTGAAACATAGGCGAGCCTGCATCCGTGCAGCTTGCGGCGAGACGGAGGGGTTTCGATGACGGAGCCGTCGCTCTCCACCACACTTAGGCGCGAAATTCAGCGGGCCCGGCTCGATGTGGACCGAGCGCAGGAAGCCAAACTGGCGGCCTACCTCGGAGAGCTCTCCCGCTGGAACGAACGCGTCCGACTCACCGGCCTGGAGTCCGACTTGCGGCGTGCGACCGTTCTCGTCGTCCAGAGCCTCCAGATGGCCCGGGCCATGCCCCCGAGCCCAGAGCTCATGGTTCTGGATGTCGGGGCAGGCAACGGGGCTCCGGGACTCGTCCTCGCCGTCGTCCACCCATATTGGCGGCTCGACCTTCTGGAGGCGAACAGCCAGAAGATATCCTTCCTCAAGCTCGGCCCGCATCGCCTCCACCCGCCGGGCACCCTCGGCGTCAATCTCTGCGACATCCTGCTCGATCCGTGCGAGCTTCGCCTCGTACTCGGCCCGCATCGCCTCGGCTTCGGCCTTGGCGGCTCGAGCCTCCTCGATCGCCTTGTCGATGGCGCCTCGCCGCTCGGCGAAGAACCGAGGG
>JALLOF010000207.1 GCA_027717595.1 Nitrospinae bacterium AH_259_B05_G02_I21
CCTATGCGCTCGAGGAGGCTTCGGACCGAGCGGTTGCACCCCATCAGGAGATGCTGGCCGTTGTCGACCCGGTGGCCGGTGGAGGGATCGGGGAAGGCCGATGCTCGCCCCCCGAGGCTTTTGCGTGCTTCCAGCAGCGTCGGTCGCCGGCCCGCCTCGGCCAGTCGTGAGGCGGCGGCGATGCCCGCGACCCCGCCGCCGACGACGACGACGCCGCTCACCGGTGCAGGAGGCGCGCCAGCCAACAGCTGCCCACCGCGGCCAGCTTCTCGTGCCAGCCCAGCCGGACCCGCCGCCTCCAGACGTCGTAGCCGGCCTTATCCATCTTGGCGAGAAGGGCCTCGTAGAGCCGATGCATCATCTCGGCTGGCAGGAGCGCGCGGGCGGCCTCGGGGGGCCTGAGGCCGGACGCCTCGGCGAATGCCTCGCGGGCCCGGCCGCCCTCGAAGGCGAGCAGGGCCCTGGTGGCCTCGGTGAGGCGGCCCGCCAGCAGCTCGTCCTCGGCCACCCCGAACCGCTCCAGGTCTTCCAGCGGGAGGTAGAGCCGACCCCCCGCGGCGTCGCGGGGGATGTCGCGCAGGATGTTGGTCAGCTGGAGGGCCTGGCCGAGGGCTACGGCGTAGGCGCGGGCTTCGGGGGTGTCGCAGCCGAAGACCTTGATGCTCATCAGGCCCACGACCGAGGCCACACGGTAGCAATACGACACCAGGTCCTCGTAGGTGGCGTAGCGGGTGGTGGTGGTGTCCTGGGCGAGCCCGGCGAAGAATTCCTCCCACAGCTCCCACGGGATTCCGCGGCGGCGGCAGCAGGCGATGAGGCCTTCCAGACCGGCCGGCGCCGAGGGGTGCTCGTAGCCCAAAGCGAGCGTCTTGCGGAAGGTCTCGAGGCGCGCGACCGCCTCTCTGGGAGGATGGTCGTCCACCAGGTTGTCAGCCTGGTAAGCCTGTGGAGCGGCTCCTGACGGGGCCTGCCGACCCGACGAG
>JALLOF010000208.1 GCA_027717595.1 Nitrospinae bacterium AH_259_B05_G02_I21
GGGCGAGAATCTGCTTTGGAGACGGAGGATTGTGGAGACCGACGGGGCCCGGGCCACCTTCGACAAGCTCACCGCCGACGCCGAGGCGCTCGCCTCAGCGCTTCGCCGGGCCCTTCGGGCCGCCGGGGCCGATCTGGCCCGCGACCTCGCCGCCGGTCTCAAGCCCCAACACCTCCTCCCGCCGGAGCTGTAGGGGGGAGACGGATTAAGCTTTCCTTATAGCGATTCCTTTTTTTCCAAAAAACAAGGCAGCGACCGGGGTGGCCGCTGCCTTGTCCGGAAATTGGGTCTAGTGATTACTCGTCGAGCAGCTCCGCGGCGAAGGCCAGGGCGTTGAGCAGCTGCTTGCGCTCCAGGCTGGGGTACTCTTTCAGGATGTTCTCCATCCGGTAGCCGACCGAGAGCATCCACAGGATGGTCGAGAGCGGCATGTCGGTGCCCTCCACGAGGGGGACGCCTTCGTGGACGTCGGACTTCATCTCCACGGGCGTGAAGGCGAACCGCTCGACGAAGGACTCCAGGGTCTTCTCCCAGGCCTCCCGGCGTTGTTCCGCCCCCGGGCTCGCTGTAGCGGTCCCCTCGGACTCGCTCTCCACAGTCGGCTCGACATACTCCTTTTGCTGGACCATGGCTTGACCTTCCCTCGTTTCGATGATTGCGGGCTGTCGCCCTGGGGGGGCCCTCCTAAGGCCCTCTATAATAGTATCGTAAGTTTATACCATAATTCGAGCCTTGGCAAGCAATCTTCTGTCTTTTGAGCCTATTGCTTTTGACCCCGCCTGGGGCCCGTTGGTTCATCGGCCCCCCGGCCGGCCCTCTGGCCGTCGGCGCCCGCCTCCACGGGCCAGTCTCAGGGTCCGGGAAACCCTTGACACGACCACTATAACAAGGCATATTACCATGCTTAATGGAGAGGGGCGGGTCCCACATCACACGGAGCTCTCTCTTCAAGACGGGGCGATATTGGTTGTCGGTGAATCCC
>JALLOF010000209.1 GCA_027717595.1 Nitrospinae bacterium AH_259_B05_G02_I21
TCTACTACGTGACCCCGCAGCTTTGGGCCTCGAGGCCGTGGCGGGCGCGGCTGATGCGCCTTTACGTCGACCGCTGCCTCGTGGTACTGCCCTTCGAGGCCGACTTCTACCGGGCCCGCCATGTCGAGGCCGAGTTCGTGGGCCATCCCTTGCTGGACCTGGTCACCCCCCCCTCTGACAGGGCTGGCTTCGTACGCAATGTGGGTCTCGATCCCGCCCGGCCCGTGATCGGCTTGCTGCCCGGCAGCCGGCAGGCCGAGATCCGCTACCTTTTGCCCACACTCCGCGGGGCCGCCGAACGGCTCCTCGAGGCCCGCCCCGACCTTCAGTTCCTGGTGCCCATCGCACCCAGCGTCAGCCGGGGACAGGTGGAGCATTATCTCGACGGACACACCCTGCCCCTGGCCCTCGTCGAGGGTCGCGCCCACGAGGTGATGGCGGTGGCCGACCTCGCGCTCATCGTCTCGGGAACGGCGACCCTTGAGGCGGCTATCCTGGGGACCCCTATGATCATCATTTACAAGGGCAGCTTTCTTTCCTGGCTCGTGATCATGCTGTTGAGCCGGGTCTCCACCTATGGTCTGCCCAACCTCGTGGCGGGTCGGCCCATCGTCCCAGAGCTCCTCCAGAGAGAAGCCACCCCCGAGGCCTTGGCCCGCGAGGCCTTGACTATCCTCGATGAGCCGGCCGTGCGCCAGACCATGGTGGTCGAGCTCGATAAGGTCCGAGGCCTGCTGGGCGATAAGGGTGCGACGAAGCGGGCCGCCCAACGCATCCTCGATCTCCTCTAGTCGTTGAACCCCCCCCGGGGCCGGTGTTATAATCCCGCCTCGGCGACGCTGTGACCGTGTAAGGAGGGCCGGGATACGGCCATCACTGCCGACGGGCCCCGAGGGCAGCGCTGCCGGGTTCAGAAGGGGGTCAATGAGCTGGCCCGCGTTTCGGGAGCCCCCATCGTGCCGACCTGCTTCGCAG
>JALLOF010000020.1 GCA_027717595.1 Nitrospinae bacterium AH_259_B05_G02_I21
GCGAACTTCGCGAATGAGGGGGGGGATTTTGTTTGCACGGGTTTCAAATCAGGACGCTACGGCCCGGGCTGCTCGCTTGACGCAACTTGGCGGCTTTGTTAGGGTTTAGCCACCTCCACGAGGGCCCTCATGCTCACAGTCGCGCTTAAGAAGGGCGCCGAACGCCGCCTCCTGCTAGGCCACCCCTGGGTCTTCTCAAACGAGATGGAGCGGCTGGAGGACAAGCCCCCGCCGGGCGCCGACGTGCGCATAGTCGACTGGCGGGGAGGGTTCCTCGGCCGAGGCTACATCAACCCCCACTCCCTTATTGCCATCCGCCTTCTGTCGCTCCGCGACAAGGATCCCGATGCCCTCTTCGTGCTCGGGCGGGTTGAGCGAGCCGTGGAGGGACGAAAGGCGCTCTATCCGGGTGAGGAGACCTACCGGCTCATCAACAGCGAGGGCGACGGCCTGCCCGGGGCCATCGTCGACCGATACGGCGACACCCTCGTCGTATCCATCACGACGGCGGGGATGGAGGTCCGAAAGACGTGGCTGCTGGAGGCGCTCCGCGAGGTTATAGAGCCCGCCCAGATTTATCTGAGAAACGACTCGCCCGTCCGGGCCCTCGAAGGGCTTGACGCCTCGAGCGGTTGGCTCATCGGGGACGAGCGGCCCGAGGTGGCTATCGACCAGGATGGCCTTCGTTTCACGGTAGATGTCGTGGGGGGGCAAAAGACCGGCTTCTTCCTCGACCAGCGGCCCGCCCGCCAGCGGCTCGTCCCGTGGGTGGCGGGCCGAAGGGTCCTGGATGCCTTTTGCTACACGGGGGCGTTCGGCTGCTACGCCGCCCGGGCCGGGGCCGTCGAGGTCGTTGGGGTGGAGAGCTCGGGGGCGGCAGCCGCCCAGGCACGGGCCCACGCCGAGGCGAACGGCCTGGCCGGGCGGGTATCGGTCGTAGAGGGCGACGCCTGGGCGGTGTTGAAAGACCTCCACTCCCAGGACGAGCGCTTCGGCTGCGTCGTGCTCGACCCGCCCTCCTTCGCCCGAAGCCGCAAGGACCTCAAAGAGGCGACGGTGGCTTACGAGCGGCTCAACCGCCTCGCCATGAAGATGCTTGAGCCGGGGGGGCTGCTGGTCACCTCCTCCTGCTCCTACCACGTCGATGAGCCGACCTTCCGCCGCTCCATCTTGAAAGCGGCCTCGGGCCTGCGCCGCGCCTGCACGTGGGTGGCCTCGCTCGGCCAGGGACCCGACCACCCGACCCCGCTGGCCATGCCAGAGGGCCGATACCTCACCACCATCTTCGTGCGGGTAGGCTAGCGAAAGGGGAGCCGTTGGAGCCGCTCGTAAGCGTCATCGTCCCGACCTTCAACCGGCGGGCCATGGTCTCCGAGGCGGTGGCCTCCGTCCGGGCCCAGACCATGGGTGCGTGGGAGTGCCTCGTCGTAGACGACGGCTCCACCGACGGCACCGCGGAGGCCATCGAAGCCGTGGCAGACGAGCGGGTGCGCCTGCTGCGACAGGAAAACCGGGGTGTGGCCGCAGCGCGGAATCGGGGGATTGCGGCCTCCCGCGCTCCGCTTGTGGCGTTCCTCGACTCCGACGACCTCTGGCACCCGGCGAAGCTGGCCCGCCAGGTCGCCGTCATGGACGAGGGCTGGGCGCTCTGCCACACCGATGAGGTCTGGGTGCGACGCGGCGTGCGGGTCAATCCAAAGAATAAGCACGCCAAGTCCGGCGGGTGGCTGCTGGAGCGCTCCCTGGAGCTTTGCTGCATCAGCCCCTCGGCGGCCATGGTGCGAAGAGACGTGATCGAGGCCCTCGGCGGCTTCGATGAATCGTACCCCGTGTGCGAAGACTACGACCTCTGGCTGCGCCTGACCGCCCGCTACCAGGTGGCCTTCATCCCCGAGCCCCTCGTCACCAAGCGGGGGGGCCACGCCGACCAGCTCTCAGCAAGCCGGTGGGGGCTGGATCGGTGGCGGGTGGCTGCGATAGAGAAACTCTTGGACGAGGGTCGTCTTGACGCCGAGGCGCACCGCTCAGCGGTGGCCGAGCTTCACCGCAAGTGCGACATTCTCGTCGGCGGCTTCGCCAAGCGCGGCAAGGAGGCCGAGGCGGCCCACTATCGCTCTCTCAAGGATCGATACCCGCTCCATCAGAGCACGGAGGCAGTGTGTCCAGGATAGAGGAGTTGACTCTCGGGGCGATCGACGAGGCCGACCGCACCTTCTGCGTAAGCTTCGGCGGCAACCTCGGAAACCTCGAGCGCTCCATGGCCGCCGTCGGCCAGACCGCGCCCCTGCACGTCCGTTCTGTGGACGGCGACCGCTACCAGCTGGTCACCGGATTCCGGCGCGCGCAGGTACTCCGCCTCTTGGGCCGTACCCAAGTGCTCGGGGCCGTCTACAGCCGCGAAGAGCTGCCCGATCCCAAGGCGGCCCGGCTCGCCGTCTTCGACAACTTCGGGGTGCGGGACTACAACTTGGTGGAGCAGGCCCGGGCGGTGGAGCTCCTCTTGGACGTGGGTGAGATGGCGGAGGCCGAGCTGGTCAATAAGGTGCTGCCCGCGATGGGGCTCCAGGGCCACGGCCGGGTCCTCCAGCGGCTCCGAAGGCTGCTCGTCGTGGAAGAGGAGTTCCTGGAGACCATCGCTGAAGAGGGGTGGCCGGCCCGAGCCGTCCTTCCGCTTTGCGCGTGGCGGGCCGACGCCCGGCAGGCCTTCTTCGAGGTGGTCCAGGCGCTTAGGCCCGGAGCCAACAAGCTCGCCGAGCTCGTCACCTGGATCGAGGAGATTGCGCTGCAGAGGGACAAGCCTATCGAGTCGGTCCTGGTGGACCTGAAGCTCCGAAGCCGGTCCCAGGACGAGGCTCTCTCGCCCCCCGAGCGCCTGCGGCAGGTGCGCGAGGTGGTCCGCCGCGCCCGCTACCCCACACTCACGCGCATGGAGCGCCGGGCCTCGGAGCTCGTGGGCAAGCTCCAGCTCTCACCCTACGTGACGGTCCGCCCGCCGGAGGGGTTCGAGGGCGACGCCTACGAGGCGCGCTTCTCCTTCGCCTCGCCCGAGGAGCTTGGGCGAATCGGCCGCCGACTCGTGGAGGCCTCGGACGACCCGTCGGCGGTAGAGCTTCGGAGCCTGTTGACCGAGGGGCTCCCGGAGGATGAGGAGGAGGAGAAACCGTGAAGCCCTACCGGCCAGCGCGCATCGTGGTAGAGCGCGAAGCCCGCCGGGATCCTCTGGCCCGCCGAGTCCTAGACTTCTACAGCGGGGTTCCGGTCGAGGAGGTCGAGCGCGCCGAGGAGCTCCTCGCCGAGCCCCCGGCCGGGCCCGACCCTTTCGGGGCCGGCAAGCGGACCCTCCTTCTGGCCCGCTTCAGGGGGACCTTCGTCAAGCCCTGCCCGGGCACGGCGGAGATGCTCTGTTGCCACTACGTCGTCCTAAGCCCCATCGTCAACTGCCCGCTGGAGTGCACCTACTGCGTGCTGCAGAGCTACATCAACCGACCGGCCATCACCGTCCACACCAACGTCGAGGAGTGCCTGGCTCAGATCGATGAGTACCTGGCCGCCGTCCCTCCCGGAGGTCTCGTGCGGATCGGCACGGGCGAGCTCGCCGACAGCCTGGTCCTCGAGGAGCCGACCGGCTGGGCCGAGAGGCTGGTCCACGACGTAGCGGGGCGGACCAACGCCGTGCTCGAGCTCAAGACGAAGACCGCCCTCGTCGAGCCGTTGCTCGGCCTCGACCACGGCGGGCGGACCGTCGTGGCCTGGTCGCTCAACCCCGAGGTGATCATCCGGCGAGAAGAGCTCAAGACGGTGGGTCTCGAAGAAAGGCTCGAGGCGGCCGCCCGCGTCCAGGCCGCCGGCTACCTCGCAGCCTTCCACTTCGACCCCCTCATCCACTACCCCGGTTGGGAGGCCGACTACCGGGACCTCGTGGCCCGGCTCGCCCAGGCGGTCGACTCCCGACGGGTGGCCTGGGTCAGTCTCGGGAGCCTGCGCTTTCTGCCGGGCCTGAAAACCGTCATAAAGGCGCGGTTCCCGAAAAGCCGCCTCCCCGGAGGAGAGTTCGTCCTGGGCCAGGACAAGAAGCTCCACTACCTGGCGCCCCTGCGCACCGCCATGTACCGGGCCGTGGCGGGGTGGTTGAAGGAGTGGGACGAGGAGATCCTCATATACCTCTGCATGGAGCGGGACAGCTTGTGGGATGCGGCACTGGGCGAGCGGCCGCCCGACCGCGCCGCCGTAGAGCAACGGTTTCGCCGCCGCCTCCAGGCCGTCGCCTCCTTTGGGACCACGCCGTCATGACCGCCTTGGAGCCCGCAGGGTCGACGGCCGAGCCCGTGCGTGTGGAGTCCTACGCCGGCGGTCGGGCTGAAGAGGCTCCCCGGGCCGTCTGGGTGGGTGACGAGCGGGTGGCCCTGGTGCGCGTCGTGGAGACCCGGCTGGAGGAGTCCCACCCGGAGCGGCTCCGGAGGTGGCGGTTCGTCGTGGAGACGCTCGAAGGCGAGCGGTGGGTGCTGACCCGTGACGAGGCCACCGCCACCTGGTGGCTTGAGCGGCCCACCCGTTGAACGGCTCGGGCCCCTGTGGTATAAGGGCCGGTGGTCGAATTGAAGGAGGAGAAGCAGACCGTGCGATCGCCTCTCGTCAAAGCCGCCCTTGTGGTGGCGTGCGGGCTACTCGTTGGAGTCGGCTGCAATTTGACGCGGACGGCTTTAGAGGTGCCCAAGGCGATTGTGCCGGATTTCGATACGGCGAGCAACTACCAGGTCAAGAAAGGCGCCCAGGCCGCTCAGTACAAGTTCGCCTCCGTTGCAGTGCTGCCCTTCGGGCGCCCCCGGTCACTCGACATGGACGATTCGGTCCGCTTTCACATCAACCGGTTGCACGAGCTCTTCGATGGTCGGCTGCGCCAGTACGGCCACTACCATGTCGTCCCGCTCGCCGAGGTGGAACGGGCGATGACCAAGCACGCGATGCGATACGTCCGGCGGGGTGAGCAGGAAGTCGCGACCCTCATCGGCAAAGACCTGGGGGTGGATACGGTCCTCGTCGGGGATGTGACCCGATGGCGCGAGCGAGAAGGCGGTGCGCTGGGGGCGAAGAAGCCGGCCAGCGTGGCCTTCCAAGCCTTCCTCTTTCGGGTAGACAACGGAGCCATGCTCTGGAGGACGTCCTTTTCCAAGACCCAGAAGCCACTCAGCGAAAACGTCCTGGAGGTGGAGAACTTCTTGAAGGGCGGCGCCACGTGGCAGTCCAGCGACACCCTGGCCCGATTGGGGGTGGAGGAGGTCCTGCGCACCTTCCCGGGCCATCAGACCCTCCACCCGAGAAATATCAAGTTCTAGCCACTGGAGGCTGATAACGCCAAGGCGACGGAAGGAGACCGATGGTGACTGATGAGAAGGAGACCCCCGAGGCGGGCGATAACGAGACCGAAGCGAAAGTTGCCGAAGAGGTAGCCGAGGCGGAAGCGACCGAAGAAGCGGCCGAGGGTGAGGCTGTCGAAGGGGTGGCCAAGGCGGAAGAGTCCGAAGAAGCCGCCGAGGCCGAAGAGGCCGAAAAAGTGGCCGGGGCCGAGACCGCCAAAGATGCACGTTACGCCCGCGGCCAGCTTCAGCAGATGACCATCAAGAAGCTCCGGGATATAGCCCTGGGGCTTGGGGATATCCTCGGCGTCCACGGCATGAAGAAGGACGAGCTCGTGGAGTCCATCTTCGCCCTCAGGGGCCGGGAAGAGGCTGAAGGCGCCTTGGCCCTGGCCGTGGGCAAAACGGCCATCAAGCAGGAAATTCGCGGCCTCAAGGAACTTCGGGCCTCCGCGCTCGAGGCCGGAGACGCCGCTGAGCTCAAGCGCGTTCGCAAACGAATAAAGCGGCTGAAACGCACCCTCCGTAAAGCTTCCTGATCCACGCCCTGAACAGGGGCATAGGGACCCACCACCCGCCCTTGACACCAGGGGCGGGTCGTCTTATATTTGAGTTGAGATATATGAGCATTTGCTCATATGAGCAATAGTTTATATTAGAAAGGGGGTTCGATTATGGCTGGTGAGGTCGAACGTGGCGAGGTCGTCGCCTGTGACGTGGACGCCATCGACCCGGAGCGGGTCGCTCTGGTTATGGCCTCGATGATCGACGAGGCCACGACCCTTGGGCTGGCTGAGATATTCCGGGCCCTGGGTGACCCGACACGCGTGCGCATTCTCCACGCCCTCGCGGCTTCTGAGCTGTGCGTGTGTGACCTGGCGGCCATCCTCGGGATGAGTCAGTCGGCGGTGAGCCACCAGCTTCGGCTGCTCCGCTCCCTGCGCCTGGTCCGCCATCGTCGGGAAGGCCGCATGGTCTACTACGCCCTGGATGACGATCATATCGAGAAGCTCCTGGCCCAGGGCCTCGACCACGTGGCGCACGGCTGACAGGCACAAAACTGGGAGACCTCAAGGGCATGGATATCCTCATCCTTAGGAGTTTGGAGGCCACCTGGACCATCTTCGTCGAAGCCTCGGTCTACCTGTTGTTCGGGACGTTCGTCGCGGGTCTCATCGCGGTCATGCTGCCCCAGGAGACCATCACTCGTCACCTGGGCGGCGGTGGGCTGAAGGGAGTGGCCAAGGCGGCGCTCTTCGGCATTCCCCTTCCGCTTTGCTCCTGCGGGGTGATTCCGACGGCCGTGAGCCTTCGCCGCCGCGGGGCGAGCCGGGGGGCAACGCTCGCCTTCCTCATCTCGACCCCCGAGACGGGGGTCGATTCGGTGGCCATCACCTACGCGTTGCTCGACCCCCTCTACACCATCTTCAGGCCCGTAGCGGCCTTCACGACGGCCCTGGTCACGGGTGGGCTGGCCTCGCTCATCGAGCGCGAGGAGCCGCCCGCGGCCCCGGCGGACGAGGTCTGCCAGGTATGCGAGGACGACACCGGGGACGGACACACCCACAGCATTGGTGAGAAGCTCTCCAAGGCTATTCGCTACGGCTTCGGCGACCTGCTTGGAGACATCGCCCTCTGGCTGGTCGTAGGCCTCGTCCTGGCTGGCCTCATAACCGCCCTCATCCCGGATGCCTTCTTCACCACCTGGATAGGGAGTGGCATCGGCAGCATGGTCATCATGCTGGCCCTCGGGATGCCCATATACATCTGCGCGACCGCCTCGACCCCAGTCGCCGCCGCCATGATCGCCAAGGGGCTCAACCCCGGCGCGGCCCTCGTCTTTTTGCTGGCCGGCCCGGCCACCAACGCCGCCACGCTCACCGTGGTGGTCCGCTACCTCGGGGCCCGCTCCGCCGCCATCTACCTCAGCTCCATCGCCGCCGTCAGTATTCTCATGGGCTTGGCCCTCAACGCCGCCTACGCCGCCGCTGGCATTGCGCCCTCGAGCATCGTCATGGCCTCCCGGGAGCTTCTCCCCCACGGGCTCAAGCTCGCCGGGGCGGCGGTGCTCGGCCTCCTTCTGGCCCGCTGCCTCATCAAACGCGCCTGGGCCACGCCGCTGCGGGTGGCCCGCGCGGAGCGGTGAGATGGGCGACGTGGGGGGAGGAAACATACAATGGAAGCCAACGAAGTTCACTCGAGTCGGTCGATTGACGGTGATATGTCGGACGCGGAGGCTTACGAGTCGTATGTCGGACGGTGGAGTCGTCGTGTGGCCCACGAGTTCCTCGGCTGGCTTGGCGTGCCGGAGGAAAGCCATTGGCTGGACGTGGGGTGTGGCACGGGGGCGCTTGCCCAGGTAATCCTGGACGTGGCCTCACCGAAGCAGGTCACCGGGATCGATCCGTCCGAGGGATACTTGTGGCACGCACGGAAGGACGTCGTCGATGATCGCGCCAGTTTCGAGATCGGGGACGCGCGGGCGCTGCGCTTTGGGGCAGACAGCCATGACGCCGTGGTCGGTGGACTGATTTTTAACTTCGTGCCGGACGTGAGGCAGGGCGTGGCGGAAATGACACGCATCACGCGATCGGGTGGCATCGTCGGTGGATACGTGTGGGACTACGCCGACAAGATGCAACTCATGCGGCACTTTTGGGACGCCGCTGCTGCCCTTGACCCAGAGGCGGTCGATTTGGATGAGGGGCGGCGCTTTCCACTTTGTAAACCAGGGCCGTTGAAGGAGCTTTTCGAGACGGCCGGGCTGCGAGACGTCGACGTGCGGGCGATCGATGTCCCGACGCACTTCCGCGACTTCGACGACTACTGGTCTCCGTTCCTCGGAGGACAGTTTCCTGCCCCTGGCTACGCAATGTCTCTGGATGAAGAACGTCGGGTGGATCTCCGAGAGCGAATTCGTTCGAACCTGCCGATTGAGGCGGATGGTTCGATTCGTTTGGTAGCCCGTGCCTGGGCGGTCCGTGGTGCCCCCTAGGATTGCACGCACGTCTAGCCGCGATACGTCGTGGCTCCCACTGTTGCGCGTGGTCCACGCGGAGCGCTGAGATGGAGGACGGGGGAGCCCCCGCAAGGCCGACTTCTCCTGATAAAGTCTGGGGCCCGCCCGACGATCCCCTCCGCCAGTCCGTCGCCCGGCCCTACCGGCGGCTGAAGCGTCGGTTGCGCTTGATTCGCATGGCAGGCGTGCTGGTGTTGCTGGCGGCCTTCGTCGCCTCAGGGGCCCCAGTCGGCCTACAGCGGTGGGTGGAGGGGTGGGCGACCCACCCGGCGGCCGTCGTGGCCCTCTACGTCGTGGTCTTTGCGGCGGGTGCGGAGCTTGTGGGCCTGCCGCTGGCCTACTACGGCGGCTTCGTCGTCGAGCACCACTTCGGGCTGTCCACTCAGACCCGAGGGGCCTGGCTCAACGACGTGGCCAAGGGCTTCGCCGTCAGCCTCGTCCTTGGGCTTCTGGCCGCTGAGGTCCTCTTTTGGCTCCTTCGCTCGGCGCCTGCGGCATGGTGGCTCTGGGCCGCGGCCGCCTTCATCGCGCTTGCCGTCGTGCTGGCGAACCTCGCCCCGGTCCTCATCCTGCCGCTCTTTTTCAAGTTCACCCCCCTGGAGGACGAAACCCTGGAGGCCCAGGTGTTGGAGCTTTGCCGCAAGGCGGGCACGCGGGTCCGGGGGGTCTTCCGGTGGGGTCTTTCGGCCAAGACGAAAGCCGCCAACGCGGCCCTGGTGGGCTGGGGAAATACGAGGCGCATCATCCTGGCCGACACCCTGCTCGACGGCTTCGAGCCCGACGAGGTGGTCGGGGTCTTCGCCCACGAGCTCGGCCACCACGTCTACGGCCACATTTGGCGGGGCATGGCCCTGCAGGCCGCCCTCACCCTCGCATTCTTCGGTCTCTTGGCTCTCTTCATCGAGCCACTGGCCCGCCTCCAGGGCGTCGCAAGCCCCGCCGAGGTGGCGGTGCTTCCGTCGATCCTGCTGCTGGCCTTTGTCCTCTCGGCGGCGCTACTGCCGGTCGTGTGCGCCCTCAGCCGCTTCCACGAGCGCCAGGCCGACGGCTACGCTCTGGCCTCCGCCAGCCGGCCTGATGCCTACGCCCGGGCCTTCGAGCGCCTCTGCGCCCTCAACCTGGGCGAGCTGGAGCCTCCCCGCTGGGCCCAGCTCATCTTCGGCACCCATCCGGCCCCGGCCGAGCGCATCCGCAGGGCCCGGGCCTTCGCCGCCTAGCCCGCCGACTTGACGGGTTCCGCCCGGCGTGATACATCCTGGCCATCCCCCCCAATTGCGACGTGGAGGCGCTGTGGCTGGCTTTTCGGTGAAGACGACCCGGCGGTGCGAGTTAGTGGACATCACCGACCGGGTGGCCTCGCTGGTCGAGACAAGCGGTGCGACCGACGGCGTGGCCCACGTCTACGTCCCCCATACGACATGCGGCATCACCATCAACGAGTCGGCCGACCCTTCGGTCGCCGCCGATATCCTAATGTATCTGGATGAACTCGTGCCCCGGGACCACCCCAAGTACCGCCACGCCGAGGGCAACTCCGACGCCCACATCAAGGCCTCGTTCCTTGGAAGCTCGGTTACGGTATTCATCGAGGCCGGGCGGATGCTCCTTGGCACCTGGCAGGGCCTCTTCCTCGGCGAGTTCGACGGCCCCCGCACCAGGCGGGTGATCGTCAGGGTGGAGGGGGCAGGAGGTCAGGAGGGGTAGGACTCAGCGCCAGGGTACAGAAGATGACCGGTCTGTGGATTCCCAGACCCGCGTTTCTCTGTGAAATGAATAAGGAGAACGACCTATGCGACACCTTTGTTGGATCTTACTCGCGACCGTGGGCCTTGTCCTCACCTTCACGGCTTCGCCCGCATACGCCTGGCATTGCCCGAAGCTGGCGGCCGATGCCAAGGCGCTCATCTCCAAGGTGGAGCAGAAGGGGGGGAATGCGGCTTCAATTCAGAAGGCCAAGAAGCTCGTCGACGAGGGAATGGCCCAACACGGAGCCGGCAAGCATGACGCGGCCTTGGAGACGCTATCGAAGGCCATCGAGACGGCGGTCCACTCCGTCACCCATAAAAGTATGGGGATGTCTAAAAAGAAGAAATATGACTGGTAGTTGCGCGGGTGGTAAGCGAGGTAAGTGGTCTTATATTACAATTTAGGGTGAAAGCGGCTGCCTAAAAATTAGCCTTATTCCGATTTTTGGGGTTCTTTTCCTGGGCTTTTTGGGCTTCTTTATTATCCCCTCTTCTTCCATATTCCTTTCGACGTTCCCTGGGTTTACAAGCAGGAACTTGGCAAAGGATTCATCCGGGTCGTGAGCACCACATTAGCACGGAATTATTATTTCTATCTACTCCTATCAACAAGATAATCCCAAAACGAATCACCCTCATACTCTTCATAGTCATCAATCGGCTTAGTCGTTATTTCAGTGAAATAGTTATCAAGGACTGTGGACCTTTCATGAGCTAACGGTGGATTACAATAGCAAAGTTCTGACCACATAATCAACCCCGATTCTTGAATATAGGCTCGATGCATTGAGTTAACCATTTCAGGACCATCAGGTTTTTGGTTCTGAATGCTCCCGTCCGTCAGTTTTTGATAAAACTCTCCAGCTTTGCTATCAATAAATTTTGCCGTCACTTTATAAATCATTTGTTTCTTTCTTATTTACCGCTTTTGAGCCTGCTACATTAGCACCACATTAGCACAGATTAGTCGTTTTTGAATGTCCTACATTCAAGCTCGAAGTGCAACAAAAGAAGAAGCGACTTCAAGCGGTGTTTTGGAACCCAGGCACTTCCTGGGTCTGGGCCTAGTTTAACTAGTAACTATACTCTGTATAGAGTGAGCGGGACCTTAAAGGCGGCTGCCTGATACGCCCCCGCTTCCAGCCCTCGTTAGGCGGACTACACGATGTAATTGCCCCTCACGCCACTCTGCCTCCAGGGGCAATTTCTTTTGAAATATGCACTCTCGCCACGCCCTCAGGTGATAATGAGGCGTCAATTCAGAAGGCCAAGAAGCTCGTCGACGAGGGAATGGCCCAACACGGAGCCGGCAAGCATGACGCGGCCTTGGAGACGCTATCGAAGGCCATCGAGACGGCGGTCCACTCCGTCACCCATAAAAGTATGGGGATGTCTAAAAAGAAGAAATATGGCTGGTAGTTGCGCGGGTGGTGTGTTGATCGGTTAGCGAACGGTTGTCGCCCTACAAATCGTACCACGATTTACAGGGACAGACCCGAAGGTCTGTCCCTGCCGTTTTTGGGTCTTCCTTTACTCTTCCACCACCTCGGCGTCCCATGAAACCTTGATGCCGCGCTCCACGCTGGTCGAGGCCGCGCAGCGCTCTTGGTGGCGGCCCAGGGCCCGCTCGGCCTTCTCCCGCAACCCTTTCGGGATGGTCAGGTGGTACTTGAGGCGGATGGTGGTGATGACGGGCTTGCCATCGACGTCTTCGATGTCGCCCTCGACGGTCGTCTTGAGCTTGTCCGGCTGGGACGGGATTCCGCGCACCTCCAGTGCGCCTGCGAGGGTTCCGACCAGTCAGCCGGCCACGGCGGCCACGATGTGATCGAGGGTCGCAGGGACCTCCTCCTCGGGCTCAAGACCGTAGAATTCCTTGATCCGGCCGTGGACGCCGTAGGGGACCGCCTCGGCGAAGTCCTCGATGTAGGCGTGACGAAGGGGGGGCTTCAGCTGTTCGATGCGAACACGCGTGGTGTGGATGAGATCGCTCACGGAAGATCTCCTTTCTGTAGGGTTGGTGTATGGGCTGGGGGGCGCAATGTACCACTATAACACGCAGGCGACCAGTTCTATTTCTGGTCCCCCCGCAATGACGGAAAGGCCGGGCCTATCAGGTTTCGATTGAGAGGATTTCGTGGAGGGCCTGAGCCACCGCCTTGGGGATGGCGGCGCGGCGGGCGATCTCTTCGGGCGAGGCCTCACGGAGCCGCTTGGTTGAGCGGAAGACCTTGAGAATCTGCTGCTTGCGTTTGGTCCCTATGCCGGGCACCTCGTCCAGGATGCTTCGCAGCGTCTGCTTTTTCCTCAAGGTGGCGTGGTAGGCCTGGGCGAAGCGGTGGGCCTCGTCACGAATGCGCTGGAGCAGAAAGAGGGCGCTGGAGTTTCGAGGGAAGAGGACGGGGTTTTTGCGCCCCGGCAGGTAGATGCGCTCCTGGCCCCAGCGGGACGCTCCCGCCGGCCGGTCCCGCTCCTTGGCCAGGGCGGCCACGGCGGGGCCCTCCACGCCGAGGTCCTTCATGGCGGCCAGGGCGATAGTGAGCTGCCCCTTCCCGCCGTCCACGAGCAGGAGGTCCGGCAGATCGTCCTCCTCCAGGCCCCGGCGGAGGCGGCGAGCGAGCACCTCGGCCATCATGGCGTAATCGTCCGGGCCCTCCACGGTCCGGATACGATACTTCCGGTAGCCCCGCTTGGCGGGCTTCCCATCGACGAAGCGGACGATGCTTCCGGCGGCACGGGTGCCGCTGATGGCGGAGATGTCCACGCACTCGATGGTCTCGGGCGGGCGGGGCAGCCGCAGCTTGGCGGCCAGCTCGGCCTGGATCGCTTCTGTGGCCTGGCCCTCGTCGCTTCGGCGGCGGAAGGCCTGCTCGGCGTTTCGGCAGGCCAGCACGACGAGCTGGCGGGCCTCTCCCCGCCTCGGAACCAGAAGCCGCACCGGCCGGCCACGGCGCTCCGAGAGCACCGCCGAGAGGGCTTCGGCCTCGGGCGCATCCATCGGTACGAGCACCTCTTCGGGCAAGACCTCCTCGTTGAGGTAGAATCGGGCCAGGAAATCGGCAAGGACCACCTCGTCGGGCAGGTGGATTCGGCCGAAGTGGTGGGCCTCGCCGCCGACGAGCGTGCCGCGTCGGACCGTGAGCCGATGGATGGTCAGCCGGTCGCCCTCGCGGTAGAGGCCCAGGATGTCCTGGTTGCGCATCAACGCCTGGCGGGCGACCTTCTGGCGCTCCACCGTCCGCTCGATGGCCTGGACTCTGCCCAAGAGGCGGCCGGCCTCCTCGAAGCGCAGCTCCTCGCTGGCCTGGTGCATCTCGTCGGTGAGCGTGCGGATGAGCTCGTCGGACCGCCCTTCGAGGTGGAGAACCACCTGTCGGACGAGCTCGTCATATTCCTCCCGGGTCGTGTGGCCGTCGACGCACGGAGCCACGCACTGCTTGATGTCGTAGTAGAGGCACGGCCGGGTGCGGCCCCTAAAGACCGTGTCCGAGCACGAGCGTACGGAAAAAATCTTGAACATCTCCCGCAGGGTCGAGCGGGTCTCGGCGGCCGAGGCGTAGGGGCCGAAGTAGCGGGCCCCGTCGTCCGGCGGCCCATGAGGGAGCCGCACCACCTCGAGCCGCGGCCACTCGTGGGCGGTGTCGAGCTTGAGAGAGACGAGGGTTTTATCGTCCTTGAAGTCGATGTTGTAGGGCGGTTTATGCTCCTTGATTAGGGTGTCCTCCAGCAGGACCGCTTCCTTTTCCGTGTCGGTCAGCAACACGTCGATGTCGTTTAGGCGAGCAAGAAGGAAGGGAATCTGGTAGCGGGCGTCGCCGCCTGAGCGGAAGTAGCTTTTCACCCGGCTTCGCAAGTCCTTGGCCTTGCCCACGTAGAGGACCTCGCCGTTGGCGCCCTTGAAGAGGTAGACGCCTGGAGCGGCGGGGAGCCCTTCGGCGAGGGCGCCGAGGCGTTCCGAAGTGGGCGTTTTGTTGGCGGTCGTCATTGAGGTCATTCCTTACCCGTACTGCAGCTCCAGGCTCTCTAGCTCGAGGATGCGGTCTCGAAGCTCCGCGGCCCGCTCGAACTCGTAGGCCTCTGCCGCCCGGCGCATCTCGCGCTTGAGGTCTTCGACGAGCCGCGGCAGCTCCTCCGGCGGTACCTCCCCGAAGAGATCTTCATCGGCAGGCACGGTCACGTAGTCGGCCTCGTATACGCTCTCGATGAGTTCGTGGATGTCCTTGACGATGGACTCAGGCGTGATGTCGTGTTCGGCGTTGTAGGCGAGCTGGATTTCCCGGCGCCGACAGGTCTCGTCCACCGCCCGCCGTAAGCTCTTGGTCATCTCATCGGCGTACATGATGACGGTGCCGTGGATGTGGCGGGCCGCCCGCCCGGTTGTCTGGATGAGGCTCCGCGCGCTCCGCAAGAACCCCTCCTTATCGGCGTCCAGGATGGCGACGAGGGAGACTTCGGGCAGATCGAGCCCCTCGCGAAGCAGGTTGACACCGACCAAGACGTCGAACACCCCTCGGCGCAGATCGCGGATTATCTCGGTGCGGGCCAGGGTGTTGATGTCGCTGTGGAGGTAGCGGACGTTGAGGCCGAGGTCGGCGTAGTAGTCGGTGAGCTCTTCGGCCATGCGCTTGGTCAGGGTGGTCACGAGCACCCGCTCGCCCCGTTCCACCCGACGAGTGATTTCCTCCATAAGGTCGTCGACCTGGCCCCGGGCGGGCTTGACCACCGCCTCGGGGTCGGTGAGGCCCGTGGGCCTGATGATCTGCTCCACCACGACCCCCTGGCTGGCTTGGAGTTCGTAGTCGGCCGGGGTCGCAGAGACGTAGATAACCGACCCCACGTGGGCGGCGAACTCCTCGAATGTAAGTGGACGGTTGTCGATGGCCGACGGAAGCCGGAAACCGTACTCGACGAGAGTTTCCTTGCGGGAGCGGTCGCCGTGGGCCATCCCCCCGAGCTGGGGGATCGTTGCGTGGCTCTCGTCGATGATGCAGAGGAAGTCGTCGGGGAAGTAGTCGAGCAGCACGTGGGGCGGCTCGCCGGGCCTGCGCCCGTCGATGTGCATCGAGTAGTTCTCGATCCCCGGGCAGTGGCCGAGTTCGCGCATCATCTCGAGATCGAACCGTGTCCGCTGCTCGAGCCGCTGGGCCTCAAGGAGGTTGTCTTGGGCCCGAAGCGCGCCCAGGCGCTCTTCGAGCTCGCGCTCGATATCCCCGCAGGCTCTTTCCAGGTTCTCGGCCGAGGTTACGTAGTGGCTGCCCGGGTAGAGGCGCACCTTGGGCAGCCGGCCTATGACCTCGCCCCGCAGCGGATCGATCTCGTAGATGGCCTCCACGTAGTCGCCGAAGAACTCGACCCGCACGGCGCGGTCCTCCTCGTAGGTAGGGAAGATGTCGACTACGTCGCCCCGCACGCGGAAGCACCCGCGGTGGAAGTCCACGTCGTTGCGGCTGTAGCGGATTTCGACGAGCCGCTCCAGCAGGACGTCGCGGCCGACCTCTCGCTGGTCCTCGAAGAGGATGAGCATGTTGCGGTAGTCGGCCGGCGATCCGATGCCGTATATGCACGACACGCTGGCTACGATGATGACGTCGCGCCTTTCTAAGAGGCTTCGGGTCGCCGAGTGGCGCATCTTGTCGATCTGGTCGTTGATCGAGGCGTCCTTCTCGATGTAGGTGTCGGTGCGGGGGACGTAGGCTTCGGGCTGGTAGTAGTCGTAGTAGGATACGAAGAACTCGACGGCGTTGTCCGGGAAGAGCTCTCGAAGCTCGGTGTAGAGCTGGGCCGCTAGCGTCTTGTTGTGGGCGATAACCAGCGTGGGGCAGCCCCAGCGCTCGATGACGTTGGCCATGGTGAAGGTCTTGCCGCTGCCCGTTACCCCGAGCAGCACCTGGTGGCGGAGCCCCTGGTCGAGGCCGTCGATGAGCGCCTCGATGGCTTGGGGCTGGTCGCCCTTGGGAGTGAAGTCGCTGACGAGCTTGAACGGGGCCATAAATCCATGATAGCGCAGGGCAGCCAGAGGGGGCAAGGTGAGGCGGCCGGAGGGAGCGGTGGGGGAGAAACCCCTTGCACCGGCCTTGCCGTGGGGTATAATGACGGTGACGCCCTCCGAGGGGGGCGTTCCGTTCACCAGACCAGTCGGATGGGATCGAGGGAGGGGGTGAATTCCGCCCGAAGGGGTGGTGGAGAGACCTCAATGCGTTGTCGCTCCGTATGGCCCACCATCGTGTCCCTCCTCGCCGTGACCCTGCTTGCCAGCCCGTTGAGCCCGGCGTCGGCCGCCAAGCGCCGGACGTTCGTCCTACCACCCACCTACCAGGCTGCTGTCCTCATGGAGGCCGAGACGGGCCAGATCCTCATCGAGGACGAGCCCAACAAGCCCTGGCCCCCGGCGAGCCTCACCAAGATGATGACGATGCTGCTGGTGATGGAGAAGATAAAGGAAGGGATCATTAAGCTGGACGATCCCGTCCGAGCCAGCGCCAAGGCCGCCCGGATGGGTGGCTCCCAGATTTACCTCAAGCATGGGGAAGTCTTCTCCGTCGGGGACCTCATGAAATCGGTGGTCATATCCAGCGCGAACGACGCCACGATGGCCTTGGCCGAGTACATCGGAGGCAGCGAGGGGGGATTCATAGAGCTGATGAACATCCGGGCCGAGGAGCTGGGGATGAACGATTCCCGCTTTTACTCGGTCCACGGCCTGCCGCCCGACCCTGGGGACGAGGAAGACGTCACCAGCGCCCACGATATGGCTCTGCTGGCCCGCGAGTTGTTGAAATACCCCAATGTTATGGAGTGGGGCGCCATTCGGCGAACCACGATCCGGGACGGCAAGTTCGTCCTGCGCAACCTCAACAGGCTCGTCAGGACTTACCGGGGGGTCGACGGGATGAAGACGGGCCACTACGCCAAGGCAGGCTACAACGTGGTGGCCACCGCCAAGCGGCGGGGGACGCGCTTCATCACCGTAGTCTTGGGGGCGCCCACCGACGCGGCCCGCTTCGACGAGGCCTCACGCCTGCTGACCCTGGGCTTCAACCTGTACCGGAGGATCGAGGCCGTCAAGGCCGGCCGGCCGGCGGGCAAGACGGTGACTGTCCACTCGAGCCTCGAGGGCAAGGTGGAGCCCGTGGCGGCCCACGACGTCGTCCTTTTGCTGACCCGAGCCGAGGCCGGGAAGCTGGTCGAGACGGTGAACGTCAACGAGGCGGTCACGGCCCCGGTGGAGAAGGGCCAGCGGTTGGGCGAGATCATCTGGACCGTGGACGGCGCGGTGATAGGCTCCACGTCCCTGGTGGCGGCCAAACGGGTGAACTATGCCGGCTGGTTCCGTCGGCTTTTTCCCTAAGCGAGGCACCGTCAATGCGGCCGTCCGACCCAGCCCCCGTCCCGTCCCTTCGCTCCACGCCACAAAGCGATGACCTGCAGCCGGCCGAGGCCATCCACCCGGTTGTGGCCGCCCTCACCGAAGCGGCCCGGGGGTGGCGGGTGCCCGTCGTCACCGAGATGGCGAGGGCCCGACGCGACCCCTTCCGTGTGCTGATCGCCTGTGTGCTGAGCTCGCGCACGAAAGACGAGGTCACGGCCGAGGCCGCCTCCCGGCTCTTCGCCGCCGCCGCCGCGCCCGAGGCCATGGCGGCGCTCGGCCAGGGGCGCATCGCCAAGCTCGTCTACCCCGTAGGCTTCTACAACACCAAGGCCCGCCACCTGGTGGCGATCTGCCGGGAGCTTAGCAACCGGTGGGAGGGCCGGGTGCCGGAGGAGATGGACGAGCTCCTTACGCTGCCCGGCGTGGGCCGAAAGACGGCTAACCTGGTGCTCACCCAGGGGTTTGGGAAGCCGGGCATCTGCGTGGACACCCACGTCCACCGCATCGCCAATCGCCTCGGCTACGTGCGGACCAAGACGCCCAGGGAGACGGAGTTCGCGCTGCGGGAGAAACTGCCGCCCGAGCACTGGATTGTCATCAACGACCTGCTTGTGGCCTTCGGGCAGCATTGCTGCACGCCCGTCTCGCCCCATTGCTCCACATGCCCGGTCTCGGCTCACTGCTGGAGGGTCGGGGTGGGGCGCTCGCGTTAGGGAGGAGGCCGAAGCCGTGCGACGGACTATGGTTGCCGTGTGGGTCGGGCTGGTCGTCCTGCTCCTTGCGGCCGGCTCTGTGCGGTCCCAGGAGATCTGGATGTCCCTCGTGCCGGGGCTCGAGTACCGGGTGGTCGCATGGGAGCTGCCCGAGACGGGCTTCGGCGTGGACCTCCACGTGCTTCGGGCCGACCCGGAGGTGGTGCGCCTCAAGGTGTTGGATGCGAGGGATTTCGGCGGTTTGCGTATGACCGCCAGGGAGTTCGCCTTCCAGACGGGGGCCGTGGCGGTCATCAACGGCGGCTACTTTGATACGGCCAACCGACCCGTGGGGCTGGTCATGCGCGAGGGGGAGGTGACCAGCGGGCTTCGCCGGCGGGACTGGGGGATCTTCCTCGTCGATGACGTTCGGGCCTGGATCGTCCACACTCGCCAGTACCAACGGCGCAAGACCATCACCCAGGCCCTCCAGACGGGCCCTCCGCTCGTGCTTAGGGGTCGGGAGACGACCATCAAGCAGACCTTCCGGCGCCGCAGCGCCGTGGGCATCGATCGTGCTGGACGGATTCTGTTAGTCGTGGCCCTGACCACGGGGCCCGATGCTACCATGACCATGGCCGAGCTCGGGGCCATCCTCCGGATGCCCGAGGCCGAGGGGGGGCTTGGCTGCCGCGATGCGCTGTCCCTCGACGGTGGTGGCTCCTCGCAGCTCGTGGTCAACACCGGGGCGTCCTTCCTCGAGGTCCTGGGCGAGATGCCTGTGGTCACCGCCATCGGCGTCTTCTACCCCGCCGCGGAGCTATCCCCTGCAGCCGAGGCGCCGACCATCGAGCAGCTGCCCACCGGCCCTGTGCCTTCGCCCCGAGCGACCCCCCCGAAGCGCAAGCGACGTTCCATCTTCCGGCCCTGGGAGTAGGGGTAACGCTGGGGCGCTTCGGCTTCGGCCGCAGACGCTCCCGCCTCAAGGCGAGCCCGGTTTCCTGAAGCACAGCTCGAGGAACTGGTAGAGAATCCTCGCCGTCGTCCCCCAGATGACGTGGGCGTGGGCCCGAAAAAGGTACTGGGGCTGGGGTTTGCCGGGCCGGATGGCTGTCACCACATGGAAGTTCTCCTCGGCGAGGAGGGATTCGACAGACACGGTAATGAGCTCATCGATCTCGAAGTCGCTGAGGGTGAAGTCGTATGGGTAGTGAATGAGCCCCACGAAGGGCGAGACCACGAAGTTCGTGGTGGTGATGGTGTCGTCGAGGGCCCCGAGCGGCTTGACGTCCGAGACCTTCAGGCCGATCTCCTCCTCCGTCTCCCGCAGGGCAGTCTCCAGCAGCGATGCATCGTCGGCGTCGCGGCCTCCTCCGGGAAAGGAGACCTGGCCCTTGTGGTGCTCGACGGTTTCGGACCGCTTGGTGAGGAGCAGGCGGACTTCGCCGTCGGCCTCAAAGATGGGCACGAGAACGGCCGAGTGGCGCAGATGCGGCTCCTCGATCGTGCGCCGCTTCCGGCGGGCCAGGCGCTGGCGGATGGTCTCTTCGAGGCTGAGGCTCATGGCCCGTTCGCAAAAAGGGGGAATCCGAAGGGGCCCCTCGCAGGCCCGGGGAAATCGTGCTCGAGCCCATTGTAGAAGGGCATCGGGGTTGAATCAAGGACCGGAGGGGGGGTACGCCTAGGGGTTGCGCCGCCAACACAAGTAGTCCATACTGACGGCACTATTGTCGTGGGGGGCGGGCCGCGCCCGCCCTTTTTTTGGAGAAGACCCAGCGATGCCATTAAAAGGACGGTTTGCCCTGGTAACTGGAGCTTCCCGGGGTATTGGCCGGGCCTGCGCCCTGGAGCTGGCACGCCGTGGGGCCAGCGTGGCCATTAACTTCCTGAAGCGAGATAAGCGGGCTTTGGCGGTGGCCGAAGAGGTCAAAGCCCTTGGGGGCAAAGCGGTTGTACTGCAGGCGGACGTCGGCAACGCCGACGAGGTCAAGAGGCTCTTCTCCGACGTTCGGAACCACTTCGGCGGGCTCGACATCTTCGTCTCCAACGCCGTCAACGCCGCCATCAAACCCGTGGCCGAACTCACCCTGGCTGATTGGGAGCGGACTTTCTCCATCAACGCCACCGCCTTCTTCCTCGGCGCTCAGGAGTCGGCGAAGCTCATAGACCCGGAGCGGGGCGGTTCCGTCATCGCCATCAGCAGCGTCGGCTCGCAGCGGGTCATCCCCAACTACGCCTCCCTCGGGGTGGCCAAGGCGGCGATCGAGAGCCTGACCCGGTACCTGGCGTCCGAGTGGGCTGAGCTGAACATTCGAGTCAACGCGGTGAGCGGCGGGCCGGTGGAGACCGACGCGCTGAAGGCGGCCTTCGACTACCACCAGGTCGCGTCCTGGGCTGATATCACGCCCATGGGCCGGCTTGGCGCCCCAGAGGATCTGGCCCGGGTGGTGGCGTGGCTTTGCACGGACGAAGCTCGATGGATCACCGGCCAAGTAATCCTCGCCGACGGAGGCATCACGTTGCGATAAGTATCCATCCTCTCGCCTTGGCTTGACAGCCTCGCCGTATCTTCTCATATTACGTTGTACTGAGTTAACCGATTGAGGGTTTGGCCGTGCAGCGCTTCGCCCACTTGCTGACCGAGAAAGCCATCGAGGCCATCAACATCGGGCTGATGGAGATGGCCCAGCTCTCCCAGAACACCTTCACGCCCGATTTCGTCCTCATCGGCATGCTCCAGCAGGAAGAGAGCCTTCTGGTGAGCGTATTCGAGCGGATGAGTCTCGACGCCGCCGGGGTGAAGAGCAGTCTGCTCGAGCGTTTACACGCCGCCCAGGAGCTCAAACCCAAAATCGAGGTGGGCACGGGCGTTGTGCCCGTGATGTCGGGCGAGATGGAAGCGCTCATGAGGCGGGCCAAGGCCGAGGCCGACAAGCTCCAAGACGACTACATCGGCACGGGGGCCCTGTTGCTCGCCATGTTCGACGACGACGTCGGCGCACCGGCGACCATCTTGACCGATGTGGGGCTCGCCTACGAGCCCGTCAAGGAGGCCCTACTGGCCATCCGGGGTGGCCGCCTCATCACCGACAGGCAGGCCGAAGCGAAGCTCAAGTTCCTGGAGCGCTACACCACCGACCTGACCCGGCTCGCCGAAGAGGGCAAGCTCGACCCCGTCATCGGCCGGGAGCGGGAGATCAACCGCGTCATCCAGGTGCTCTCGCGTCGCAAGAAGAACAACCCGGTCCTGATTGGCGAGGCCGGGGTGGGCAAGACCGTCATCGTCGAGGGTCTCGCCCAGCTCATTGCCAATGCCGAGGTGCCGGAGACCCTCTTCAACAAGCGGGTGTTGCAGCTCGACATGAGCGAGGTCGTGGCCGGCAGCAAGTTCCGGGGCGAGTTCGAGGAGCGCCTCAAGACCATCAAGGACGAGATTATCCAGGCCTCGGGCGAGGTCATTCTCTTCCTCGACGAGCTCCACACGGTCGTCGGGGCCGGGGCCACCGAAGGGGGAGGCATGGACGCCTCGAACATGCTCAAGAGCGCCCTTGCCCGCGGCCAGCTCCAGTGCATCGGAGCCACGACCCTGGAGGAGTACAAGCGCTACATCGAGCGGGACAAGGCCCTGGAGCGGCGCTTTCAGAAGGTTCTGGTTCTAGAGCCGTCGGTGGACGAGACGGTCCAGATACTCGAAGGCCTGAAGGAAAAGTACGAAGAGCACCACGAGGTGACCTTCGAGCCGGAGGCCATCCAGTCCGCCGCCAAGCTCTCGGAGCGCTACATTACCGACCGGTTCCTGCCCGACAAGGCCGTCGACCTCATCGATGAGGCGGGCAGCGCGAAACACCTCGATCTCCTCTATGTGCCGCCCGCCGTCAGGAAGCTCAAGAAGGAGCGCGAGGAGCTCCTCCAGCAGCAGCGGAGCGCCTTCGGACTCAAGGACTTCGAGCGGGTCGCGACCCTCCAACAAAGGCTCGCCCAGATCGACAAGGAGGTGGAGGGGGCCATGGCGAAGAGTCGCTCAAGCCGCGACGTCGGGGACGCCAGCGTGCGCGACGAGGACATCGCCGCGGTCGTGGCCTCGTGGACGGGGATTCCCGTGGCCAAGATGCTGGAGAGCGATGCGGAGAAGCTCCTGAAGATGGAGCAGAACATCCACAAGCGCATCGTGGGGCAGGAGGACGCCGTGCGGGCCGTCTCGGACGCCATCCGCCGCAACCGGGCGGGCCTCAAGGAGCATGACCGGCCCATCGGCTCGTTTATCTTTCTCGGCCCCACCGGGGTGGGCAAGACCGAGCTGGCCAAGGCCTTGGCCGAGTTCCTACTCGACGATGAGAACCGCCTGGTGCGCATTGATATGAGCGAGTTCCAGGAGCGCCATACCGTAAGCCGCCTCATCGGTAGCCCCCCCGGCTATGTCGGCTACGGCGAAGGGGGCCAGCTCACCGAGCGCATCCGCCGCAATCCCTACTCGATCGTCCTGCTGGACGAGATTGAGAAGGCCCACCCGGACGTCTACAACGTCCTGCTCCAAATCCTCGACGACGGGCGCCTGACCGACGCCGAGGGCCGCACCGTCGATTTCCGCAACACCATCGTTATCGGTACCTCGAACATCGGCAGCGAGCGCATCACGCGCGAGGTCGCCGCCATCGGGTTCGGCCGCGAAGAGCTCTCGGACCGCTACGAGGATATTAAAAGCAGTGTGATGGAGGAGGTGAAGAAGGTCTTTAAGCCGGAGTTCTTGAACCGCATCGACGACCTCATCGTCTTTCACCAGCTCTCCGAGGACCACATCCGGCGCATCACCGATCTGCTGCTTGCGCGGCTCGCCGAGCGGCTGGCTGAGAAGCACATGACCATCGAGGTCTCCGAGGCGGTCAAGGAGCACCTCGCCGCCGAAGGCTTCGATCCCCTCTTCGGCGCCCGGCCTCTCAGGCGTACCATTGAACGGAAGATAGAGAACGAGCTTGCCAGCCGAATCATCGAAGGCCAATTCACCGAAGGCGACACCGTTGCAGTGGACCTGGCCGACGGCGAGATTACCTTCACCAAGGTCTCGAAAAAAGCCGCCGCCGCGAGCGGGAGTCGCCTCTCCTCGTAGCCGCCCCCACGCTGAGACCCCAGACCCAGCCGGTCCTGACCTCCTTTTTCTCAGGTGCGTCTTTGAGTGACCACGGTAAAGCTTCCCAGTGGCGTCGTGCCGGCAAGCTCTTAATCGTGGGGTTGGTTTCAAGAAATAGCTGGTTTTCCAGCTACTTACAGGCTCTTCAGGCGGTCTCACCTTTGCCGGGGGGTGTCAGCGGTGCGGCATCTAGTGTTGGCTTTGCAGCATATCTTTCCTCCATTTGGTGGCGAAGGACTGACCGCAGCCAGCCTTGAGCTCGTTCGCTCGCGCAACGGTAATCGTGTAACTCCGTATGAATCAAAGCATTGGTGGATTTAAGGAAGGAGGGCCGAGGGGGACGAGAATTTGGCATACTCTTTGCTTGTATAGCAGAATGGCTACAGTCATTGGGTCTCCCACGTTCTGGCGGGTTCCGACCTCCTGGACGAATTCTCCGGGAGATTCCATACCGTAAGCCTCCAAAACCTTCCTCCGGGGAGGGGGCGTGATATGCATGGTGTGGCCGTATCTATACACCCCCTCCCTCCCTCCTTTTCTCAAGGCATTCACACCTCCACTCGGGCCAGGCTCGCTTCCTCTCGCCCATGGCGCTCTCCATCACCTGGGGTCTCGCATTCTCCACCATCCTGATTCTGCTGCTCATCCCGTGTTTCTATGCGGCCGTTGATGACCTGAAGCGGGCCACCCAATGGCTGGTGGGGCTCGGCCCGGCCCGGGGCGCCCCCGCACGCGACGGGTAACCGGCTTGCCGCCTGTAGGTTACTATGATAAGGTGCTGGCCGCTTGGAAGCCTTCCGGGAAGGGACGGACCAAATGACTGTGCTCCACACGCTTGCCATCACGCTTGGGATTCTGATAGTGGCCACACGCCTTATGGGGGTGTTGTGGCCCCAGGGGTATCGGCAGTACTCCTTGCGGCTGGTCGAGAGCGACGCCGCCCTGCGCGGGGCGGCCGTCCTCGCCCTCTTGGTCGGGCTCATCGTCGTCGTGGCCGTCATCAAGGAGCGCTCATGGCTGGAGATCGTCCTGCTCGTCTTTGCCTTCGTCTATATCCCGGTGGGGATGATGATGCTTTGGAGCGTCGATCCCTACCGCAGGTGGGCCAAGAAGGTCCTTCTGACGGGCGACCTCTCGTTGCGGCTATGGTGTGGCCTCGGCGTCCTAATCGGTTTTCTCCTGTGTTTTCTCGGTTTCTTCGGGTAGGAGAGAAACGCATCGCCCCGGTATACCTTTGTGGTGGATTGGACGGCCTCGATCCCGGGAAGCTCCTTGTCAGGCGTCCGTTCTGGCCTTATCTTACACAAGAGAAAGGATAGGGAAGGAGGGATCCTATGACCGGATTCGAGGCACTGGGGATTGGAGCCGTGCTGGCGGCTGTCATCCTTATATACAGAAAGAGAGGCTCGGTCTGAGGCCTTTTTGGCTCGCAGGTCTGCGAGCAAAAGCCCACCGAGAAGGGGCAAGAGCCCGCCGTCCCTGAGGGGGCAGAGAGGCATCCGGTAGAAGCCTCCCACGACCGGTAAGAGACTTAGGACGTCGGCTGACCCCCCTCGCGCTTGCGCGCGTGAGGGGGGTTTTTGTTTTGTCGGTCAGGCGCCGAGCTGGCGAGGGAGGGTTTGGTAGAAGTGGTCTCGGTGGTCGCCGGGGCGAGCCCCCTCAGGAGTCGAGGTGGGCCGTCGCCTTGTGCAGCTCGGCGGCCGCCCGCTGTACGGAAGGCGAGAGGTCCAATAGCTCGAAGAGCCTCTCCTCCACCGCTTCTATGAAGGCCGGCAGCGTCGAGGCGTCGAGGGCGCTGATCGCCACCCCGCCGTGGCGGCGCACAGCGTGTTCCCTTCGGGCGGCCTCGACGAGGTCGGCCTTGTTGAATACCACCATCCGCGGGATATTACCGTAGCCGAGCTCGGCCAGGATCTTCTGGACGCTTCGCATGTGGTCCTCGTAGACCGTGCTCGACAGGTCCACGACGTGGAGCAGCAGGCCAGCCTCGGCCAGCTCCTCCAGGGTAGCGTGGAACGCTTGGATGAGGTCGCGGGGCAGGTCGCGGATGAAACCGACCGTGTCGGTGATGATGACCTCGAGGTCGCGGGGAAAGCGGAGCCGGCGGGAGGCCGGGTCGAGGGTGGCGAAGAGGCGGTTGTCCACGGCGACCTCGGAGTGAGTGAGGGCGTTCAGCAGGGTGGACTTTCCGGCGTTGGTGTAGCCGATAATGGAGAGGATGGGGATGCCTGTGCGCTGGCGTCGGGCCCGCCTCTGAGCGCGGGACCGCTCGATGCCCTTGAGCTGGCGCTCCAGGTGATGGATTCGGTCCCGCGTGCGGCGCCGGTCGATCTCGAGCTTCGTCTCACCGGGGCCCCGCCCACCGATGCCGCCGGTCAGCCGCGAGAGGGCCTCTCCCTTGCCCACGAGCCGCGAGAGCCGATAGCGCAGCTGCGCCAGCTCGACCTGAATCTTCCCCTCCCGGCTGGCCGCCCGCTGGGCGAAGATGTCGAGGATGAGTTGGGTCCGGTCGAGAATCTTGAGGTCGGTGCTGTCGGTCAGGGCGCGGATCTGGGCCGTGGTGAGCTCCCCGTCGAAGATGAGCAGGTCGGCCTCGCGCTGCATGCTTCCGATGACGATCTCTTGCAGCTTGCCCCGGCCGACCACGAATTTGGGGTCCACCCGATTCCGGGGCTGGACGATGGTGTCGGCCACCACGACCCCCGCCGAGCGGGCCAGCTCGCCCAGCTCGCTCAACGAGTCCTCCGCATCGGCCCGTGAGCCGGTCGAGACGTGGATGCAGATGGCCCGGTCCCGCATGTCACCCAGGGGACGGGCGCTCGGGGCCCGGGCAAGCTCCTCCTCCAGCGAGGTGATGGTCTCGGCGAAGTCGATGTCCAGCGCGTGGACGGCCGTAGGCTCCAGCATCCGCCAGGCCTCGGACTCGTTGCCGTCGGGCATGAGGTGGGCCGAGTGGACCAAGCCCGGCAGGCCCTCCTCGGTCACCTCCAGGGCCGTCATCATATCGAGCCTTAGGACCGCGAGGTCCGCCAGGTCGTCGCGGCTTAGGCCCCCCGGGCCCATGTGGGTGTGCACGCACCGAAGGCCCCGGAGGCGCTGGCGGCCCGTGCGGAACCGCTTGAGCGGCGGGATGACGATTTCTTTGGGGGTCCCGACGATGACGGCTTCTACATGGCCGCGTCGGTTGACGAGCAGGCCGACCTGGCGGCCCGTCTCTTGGGTGAGGGCGGCCATCGCGCGGGCAAGCTCTGGGGTCAGGAGCTTGGCGGGTGGGATGCGGCGGCGGTAGAGCCGTTCAAAGGCCTTGAGCTGGCTGGGCTTTAAGCCGGCGAGCGAGCCGTAAAGGGTGCTGATAGTTGGTTACCTCCCACAGATAATTATATCTTCTGCTGGGGGTTCCGTCAACAGGCACAGATTCCTCCTCAGCGGGCGCTGTGGGCGCCGAGGCGCTTCAGCGCCCGTTTGGCGGCCGCGCGCACCTCGGCGTCCTCGCTCGTGGCGGCGAGGCGCTCCAGGGGCTCTCTGGCCGCCGGGTCGCCCAGTCGCCCCAGGGCCTCGGCCACGGCCGCCTGCACGGTCGGGCGGGGGCGCTGCAGGTGGTCGAGCAGCAGCGGCACCACCCTTCTATCGCCCAACGCCCCCAGAGCCAGGGCCGCCCGCTGGCGTTCCCCGTCGTCGCTGGCGTGGATAAGCCGCTTGAGGACAAGTTTAACGGCCCCGGTCGGCCGCCGGGTGGCGACCCACTGCAGGAGCCGATTGTGGACGGCCGGCTCCAAGGGGTCAGGAGAGGCCAGTGCCTTGAGGTAGGCACGCGCCGCCAGGTCCCAGCGTTCCTCCCGTTCGTGGACCCGCCCGAGCCCCACCCACGCCGCCGGGTGCTCGTCGTCCAGCCTCGTCGCCGTCTCATACTGCTGGCGTGCGCGCCTCAGCAGGCCCCGCTCGAAGCACCGCCGCCCGACGTGGACGGCCTTGCGGACCGTCTCGTCAACCGCGCTCGGCCTGGCTAAGAGCGAATCCAGCCGCTCGACCGAGCGTCCTTCCTCCGGTCGGGTTGCCTTGAGCCCTTCGAGGGCCGCTCGCCACCGGGGGTCGGCGGACAGGGCCTGGGCGAACCAGGCCGCAGCGGCGCTCCTCTCGCCGGCGGCGAGGGCGAGCTGGCCGAGCGAGGCCGCCGCGGCCGGATCGGGCGGGGTGCGGTCGGCGGCGGCGCGGTAGGCCGACTCGGCCTTCACCTGGAGCCCTCTAGTGCGATAAAGGTCGCCAAGGGCGACGAGGGCGGCGGTACGCTCGGGGGCCAGGGCCGCGGCCTGCTTGAGATGTTCCTCGGCGGCCTGGAGGTTGCCGGTTTGTCGCTCGAGCTTCCCTAAGGCCAGGTGGGCGCTCGAGGAGCGCTGCATGCGCAGGGCGGCGGTGAGGTGGCGCCTGGCGGCCGCCCGCTCACCCCGGGCCCGGGCCGCCCGGCCAAGGAGGGTAAGCAGGGCCGGGTCCCTCACCCGCCGCTCGGACCACGGGCCGAGCACACGCTGTGCCGCCTCGGCATCGCCCGCCTCCAGAAGGAGAGACGCATAGGCTGTGGCCGCCGGCCGGTGGTCGGGCATGATGGCGTGGGCTCGCTCGAGGTGGATGCGGGCCTCCTCGGCCAGTCCCACATCGTTCAGGTGGCGGCCGAGCGCGAGGCGGGCCGGCCCGAACGAGGGCTCCAGGGTCGTTGCGTGGGTAAGGTGCTCGATGCCCTCGGCGAAGGTGGCGTGCTCGGCGGCGAGGATGGAGCCCAGAAGGTAGCGGGCCTCGGCGTCGGCGGCGGAGAGGGCGACGGCCTGCCGGGCGGCTCGGGTTGCTTGGTCGAGGTTCCCGCCCTTCAAGGCGGCCTCGGCCTCGCGGCGCGCGCTCTCCCGGCGGGCCAGATCCCTGGTCGGCGGAGGAGCGGTGGCCGGTGGGGGGCCGAACGAAGCCGACCACCCAAAGGCCCGGAAGGACTCCAATTCCTCCGGCGGCACACCTTCGAGGATGAGCACCCGGTCGCCTCGGCGCTCGATGAGGGTCACCCCGTGGGGTCGTCGGACCATCCACGACTCCCCTCCCGCCCCCGCCTCGATGGCTCTCGTGGGCGCGCGTGCGGCTGCTCCCCGCCGGTAGGCCTCGGCGAACTCCTCGGCGTCCCGCTCCGTGTCCCAGACGAACGCCAACAGGGCGGCGGCGCGGCCTTCTCCCCGAGCCTCTTCCAGCACGAGGTAGCGATCGCCTCCCCATCCGGCGGCGGCCTCGCGCGCCTGGAGGTCGTCTTCGGCGAAGGGCTTCACCAGCAGGTAGGCCCCCACCTCGCCCAAGACGTTCGCATCGAGCCTGCGCCAATGGGGCCTGAGCGTCCCGGGCAGGGCCGGCCATCGGACGCGCCGGGGCGGGTCGGGCGCTACGAGGAACCGTTCGGGATGGAGCACCTGTTCGGTCGAGGCGGGAGGCGCCGCGTAGATGTCATCGAGCCCGCTCCAGGGCCGCCGCTGCCGGACGGCCTTGATGAAGGGGAGCCCCGCTTCGTAGGGGATGTAGATGAAGTCGCGCATGATGGGCGGATCGTCCTTGAAGGCCTCCTTGCTGCTTTCGATCTGCGCGACAAGCTCGTCGGTGGCCATGGTGTAGAAGCCTTGGCCGGAGAGGCCGAGCGTGTGCTCCAGCATGATGGCCGTCGCTTCGCCCTCGATCAGGGCCTGGAGGGCTGCGCGGGCGTCCTCATCGTCCTTCAGGGCCTTGAGGCGTTTGTAGATGTGGAAGTGCTGGTCCTGGAGGGCGTGGGTGAGCTCGTGGAGGACGACTGGGGGGTGCAAGGATGCCTCAGCCGTGGTCGAGAGGAAGAAGGTTTTGGATTTGAAGTCGTAGAAGCCGAGGGCTTGGGAGGTGAGCAGCTCCACGTACCGGCCGACCAGGTCGTAGTCGGCCGGGATGAGGCCGGTGAGCGCCATCAGCCGCTGGAGGGCCGTTAGCTGCTCGGTCGTGTACTCCTCCATGATGCGTTGCTCGAGCAGGGCGCGCAGCGCCTCCGGGCTTCGCTGGCCGATGCCGACGGGGCCTTTGGGCTCGAGGCCCCGCAGCCGCTTGAGCTCCTGGAGCATGGAGAAGGTCAGCTCCGAGAGGGCATCGCCCCGGGCTGGGGATGAAGTGAAGGGCAGGGCTAGGGCCACGAGCAGGAGAGTTGCCACGAGACGTCGGCGGCCTGGGACGGGACGGCGGTGGGGGACCAAGGGAAGGCTCCACGTGGGTAGAGGTTCCTTAAGGGCAGACGGGCCCATGCTAACAGAGCCCTCGGGAGCCGTGCAAGGCGCGGGGGGCGAGGGG
>JALLOF010000210.1 GCA_027717595.1 Nitrospinae bacterium AH_259_B05_G02_I21
GTCCACTACAGCATGGTTGCTCTGCTTGGGGACCTTTTGGGGATAGCTCCCTGGAGCAAGGTGCTCTACGGCTCAGACGGGTTCACCCTACCCGAGCTCTACTGGTGGGGCGCCACACACGGCAAGGAGGCGCTGGCGGCCGCCCTGGCCGGGGTCGTGGCCTACGGCTCCCTCACTCAGGAGGAAGCCCTGGAAGCGGCCGCTGCCATCCTTCACGATAACGCCCGCAGGCTCTACCGGCTTGAGGTCAAAGGACGATGAGGCGCGACCGCGAAAGTCGTCTGAGCGGGGATGGGCCGCAGAGGCGCAGAAGGGAAGAAAGCGGCGAGTGGCAATGGTGGTCGATGACGGGAAGATCTAGGATGGCTTGGCGCATGGCCTCAAAACTTGTAGAAGTGCTGGGCCAGCTCGAAGGCTTCGTCCTTGTCTTTGAACCCTTCCCAGACAGCCCTTTTCACGATGAGGTACTCCTTGGCCAAGACCGGCCCCATGGCCCCGCACAGGACTTCGTCGCGCTCCAGCTCGCCGATGGCTTCCTCGAGCGTCGTGGGCAGACGGCGGATGCCGCGAGATTCCCGCTCCTCCTCGCTCAGTCGCGCCGGGTCGACCATCAACGCCTCGCCCGGCTCGATCTCCTTCTCGATCCCGTCGAGCCCGACGGCCAGCATCCCGCCGAGGGCGATGTAGGGGTTGTTGCTCGGGTCGGAGCACTTGAGCTCGATATGCACGCTCTCCATCTCGCGGCCCCAGTAGGGCGATACGATGCGGACCGCCGCCTCCCGGTTGTCGGGCCCGTAGCAGATGAAGGCCGAGGCCCAGGTCTGGGGCTGCAGCCGCCGGTAGGAGTTGACGCTCGGGGCGGTGAGAGCCACCAGAGCCGGCAGGTGGGCCAGCACCCCCCCGATAAAGTGGTAGCCCTGGCGGCTCAAGCGATTGGGGTCCTCGCCGTCGAAAAAGAGATTCCGCTCGCCCGC
>JALLOF010000211.1 GCA_027717595.1 Nitrospinae bacterium AH_259_B05_G02_I21
CCAGCTCGTCGCCGAGGGCGAAGTCCAGGCGCTCATGGGGACGAGCCTGTGAGCATCCACCCCACGGCGGTTGTCGACCCGGCGGCCAAGCTGGGGGCCGATGTGACGGTGGGGCCGTACGCCGTTGTCGAGGCCGGCGTGACCGTCGGGGACGGCTCGTCCGTCGGCGCCCACGTAGTGCTCCACACGGGTTGTCACCTGGGCCGCAATGTGGTTGTGGCGCCCCACGCGGTGCTCGGTGGCGCCCCCCAGCACCTCGACTTCCGCGGGCAACCCTCGGGGGTTACTATTGGCGACGGGACGGTCATCCGCGAACATGTGTCGATCCATCGCTCCTTCGAGGAGGGAGGAGAGACCCGTATCGGGCGCGAGTGCTTCATCATGGCGCTCGCCCACGTGGGCCACGACTGCCAGATAGGCGACGGAGTCATCTTGACGAGCTATGTGGGCCTGAGCGGCCATGTCACCATGGGTGACCAAGTGATGGTGGGCGGCCACACGGCCTTCCATCAGTTCGTCCGGGTGGGTCGGCTCGCCATGGTCAGTGGCACCTCGCGGGTCGTCAAGGACGTGCCGCCGTACGTCATAGCCGAGGGCAATCCGTGCCGCATCCGGGGCCTCAACGTCGTGGGGCTGCGCCGGGCCGGGATGCCGGCTGCCACACGCGACGAGCTCAAGCGGGCCTACCGGCTCCTGTTCCGAAGCGGCATCAATGTGAACCAGGCTCTCGAGGCCATTCGGGCCGAGGTCGGCCCAAACGACGCCGTTGACCATCTCGTGGTCTTCGTCGAGGCCTCCGAGCGGGGCATCACCCCGGGAGCATCGTTCGGCCATGCGCAAACGCCTGGACGAGGTGGCGGCTCTCGTGGGAGGGACGCTCCATGGAGACCCCTCGGTCGAGATCGAGGGGGTGGCGGGGCTTAATGATGCCGGCCCCGAGGATATTACGTTCCTGGCCGGCCGGAAGTATCT
>JALLOF010000212.1 GCA_027717595.1 Nitrospinae bacterium AH_259_B05_G02_I21
CCGCCAGTACGCGGGGATGGGCACGGCCCTGGAGACCAACGAGCGGTTCCGCTACCTGCTCGATGAGGGTCAGACGGGCCTCTCGGTGGCCCTCGACCTGCCGACCCAGCTCGGCTACGATTCCGACGCTCCCGAGGTGGCCGGCGAGGTCGGAAGGGTCGGAGTCGCCATCGACTCGCTTCGGGACATGGAGCTCATCTTCGAGGGGATTCCGCTCGATAAGGTCTCGACGTCGTTCACCATCAACGCCACCGCGCCTATTCTGCTCGCCATGTACCAGGCTGTGGGCGACGCCCAGGGGGTCCCGCCCAGTAATCTTCGCGGCACGGTGCAAAACGACATTCTGAAGGAGTTCGGCGCTCGCGGAGCCTGGGTCCTGCCCATCGACCCGAGCATGAAGTTGGCAATCGACTGCATCGAGTACTGCGCCGCCGAGCTTCCACGCTTCAACCCCATCTCCATCGCCAGCCACTTTCGAGATGCGGGGGCCACCCCGGTGGAGGAGATGGCCTACACCCTTGCCGACGGGAAGGCGTACGTGCAGGCGGCCATCGAAAGGGGCCTCGACGTGGATTCGTTCGCGCCCCAGCTCTCGTGGTTCTTCTACACCTACACCAATTTCTTCGAGGAAGTGGCCAAGTACAGGGCCGGGCGGCGTCTTTGGGCCCGGATCATGCGCGAGGAGTTCGGGGCGAAAGACCCCAAGAGCTGGATGATGCGGGCCGCATGCGTGTGTGGAGGCCACTCTCTCACCAAGCAGGAGCCGCTCAACAACATCGCACGGCTGACGATCGAGATGATGGCGGTTGCCTGCGCGGGGCTCCAGAGCGTCTTTACGGCGGCCTACGATGAGGCCTTCGCGATTCCGACCGAGGAGAGCGCCAAGACGTCGCTTCGCATCCAGCAGGTCGTAGCCTACGAGACCGACATTCCTTCAACCCCCGACCCGCTGGGTGGGAGCTACTTCGTGG
>JALLOF010000213.1 GCA_027717595.1 Nitrospinae bacterium AH_259_B05_G02_I21
GGGTCGGGACCGTTGAGACCCTAAGATCGATGTCCCGCCCGCGGACCTTGAGCTTGATCCGGCCGTCTTGGGGCAGACGCCTCTCGGCGATGTTGAGCTTGGCCATGATCTTGACCCGCGAGATGATGGCCGCCTGGAGCCGCTTGGGAGGGCTCTCGACGTCGTGGAGGATGCCGTCGATGCGGTAGCGGACCTTGAGCTCGCCTTCGAACGGCTCGATGTGGACGTCGCTTGCGCCGCTCTCAATCGCCCGGGTGACGAGGAGGTTGACGATCCGTATGACGGGGGCCTCAAGGGCCATGTCTCTCAGGTGGCTGATGTCGTGCTCGCCCTCGGGGAGCTCCCACTCCTCGCCTTCGATGGGAACGCTCTCGACGATTTCGCCAATCGTCGTTGCGTCATCGCCGTAGTAGCGCTCGATGGCGCCGGCGATATCACTCTCCACACCCAGATAGACTTTGATGGTCTTGACGTCGGCTGCGATCTTCAACTCGTTGATGACGGACGTGTTGGAGGGGTCGGCCATGACGATGGTGAGGGTGGAGTCCTCGGCCTTGAGGGGTGCGAAGCCGTACTCCTTCATGTATTTGAGGGGGATGGAGGGCACGCGAATGGGCTTGTCGGGGTAGTGCTCGGCGGGCAGGAAGGGGACGCCGTAGTGCTGGGCGAGGGTGGTGTGGAGCTGGAGCTCGGTCAGCGCCCCCATCGCCACCAGGGTGCGTCCCACGCCCTGGCCCATCGCGCGTTGCTCGTCGAGCGCCCGCTCGAGCTGTTCGGGAGTGATAAGTCCCTTTTTGATAAGCAGTTCGCCCAGACGGGGCCTTGCGAACGAGAAACCGGCCATCGTGCCGTCCCCCTCTCGATGAGACTTCCCTCTATTTTATCGAAGCCGCCGGGGGTTTGCAATAGAGGGAGTGGGGTGTTGCGGCGTGTCCTTGACCGAGTGTTAAGATCGTGGTAGGTTTTAAAAA
>JALLOF010000214.1 GCA_027717595.1 Nitrospinae bacterium AH_259_B05_G02_I21
CCGCTGCCCTGGCCGCTTCAGCATCGCCCGCCTCGCCCAGCACCAGCGCCAAGAGGTGGTAGCTCTCGCCCTGGGCCGGCCGGTCGCGCATCCGGTGGGCGAGCACCGCCGCCTCCTCGGCGAAGCCCCGCGCCTCGTCGAGCCGCCCGCGGCTCTGGGCCACGGCGGTCAGCGAGGCCAGCGCCGTCCATTGACACTTCTCGTCGCCGGCGGCCCGGCAGGCCGCAAGCGCCCCGCTCAGCGCCTCATCGGCCTCGCCGAAGGCTCCCCGTGCGGCCGCCTCACTCCCGGCGCCAAGGAGCCTTTGGGCCACATCCGGCTGCGGGGAGGGCTCCACCTCCGCGGCGGAGGCCGCCGGGGGGATGACCGCCATCAAGGGAACCATCACGAGGATTGCCAGGCAACGACGAGTCATGTCGGCCAACACGGGCCTCCGGCTAGAGAATCTGAAAATAGGTCAGCACGAAGAGGACACCCAGGACGGTCAACACCGTGTAGAGGGTCCGTTCGGTCCCCCGCACGATACGCCGCTTGGGGTGCGGCAAGGCCAGGAACCGTTTCGTGGGACGCATCTTGCCGCGCCTGACCGCCTCCACGAAGCCCATCCCCGTTGGAGGCTTCTCCCCGTAGTAGTGGTGCAGCACCCTGGCGCTCCCCCACAGGGCCATAATGATGGCGAGCTTGATCCCTGTTACGACGGCGTCTTGGGAGTAGAGGGCCTCGCCCAGGGCCTTCCATCGCATACCGAACATACGGAACTCCTCTAGCGCCGCACCCGCACCCGGGAGGTCACCTCAACCGCCCGGCTCGCCGGAGGCGTCATCGGAAAATCCCCTTCCAGTCCCGCTCAATCTCCTTGAGTTGCTCCTTGATCATCAGGGGGCGGGCCACCTGAAAGCTCACCGAGGCGGTGCGGCGGGCCTCGTCGGTCACCGTGATGGAGGCCGCGCCCGGGGCCGTGG
>JALLOF010000215.1 GCA_027717595.1 Nitrospinae bacterium AH_259_B05_G02_I21
CCGATCTGGGTCATTTTCCGCTCCGCCATGGAAGGGTAAGCCTCGTACTCCAAGTAGAGAACCCGCCGCCCCTCGGTCTCTTCGCGTACCACGCCTCCAAAGGCGGCCACTGCCCCTGAGGAGTCCCGACGGACCATCTGGGCAACCTCATCCAGACTGATGGGGCCCTCCACCATCGCATAGGTTTCGGCCGGCAGGCTCTGGCCTCCGCTGACCGGCGGGATTAGGGCTACCTCATCTCCGTCGGCTAACGGGGCTTCCCGACTGGCGTACTCTTGATTGACGGAGACCGCCAGGGCGGGCTCTAAGCCCTGGAGGTCTGGATGGGTGCGGATCAGCACCTCCAGAAGGTCCTGAGCCTTCGCTCCGGGCTCCAGCTCCACGGTTTCCTCGGCGGCGCCGACGACGTCCTTGCAGGATGCAAAATAAAGGACGGTGACTTTCATTCGATTGCCCCTTCCCCCCTTGGAGCCTCCTCGCCGGAAGCCGTGTAGGCGCCACTGGCGCCCCCGGCTTTGTGAACGAGCCGGAGGTCCGAGACGGTGATGGAGCGATCCACCGACTTACACATATCGTAAATCGTAAGGGCAGAGACGGCCGCGCCCGTCATGGCCTCCATCTCCACCCCCGTCTTTGCGGTCGTCTTAACCGTGACCTCGATATCGACGGCTGCGGCCTCGTCCCGGAGCTCAAACTCAACGGTCACGGCGGACAGGGGGAGAGGATGACACAGGGGGATGAGCTCGGAGGTTCGCTTGGCTCCCATAATCCCCGCCAGCCTTGCAACCTCCAAGACATCGCCCTTCTCCAGGCTCTTATCGACGAGACGACTGAATGTGGCCGCGTCCATGGTAACGATGGCTCGGGCCGTGGCGATACGCTCCGTGGTGGGCTTCGCAGAGACATCCACCATCCGGGCCTTGCCTGCCTCATCGAAGTGGGTGAGCGCCATG
>JALLOF010000216.1 GCA_027717595.1 Nitrospinae bacterium AH_259_B05_G02_I21
ATCACCTCACTCGATGCCACACAGAAGTGCTTCAGCGTGGCGGCGGAACTCTCCGAGGGCCAGTCGCTCGTCTTTGCGCTCCAGGACCCCAAGGCGGCCCGCCAGGACCTGGAGCGGCTGCTCGGGGCCCATAGCCCGTCGGCGGGCAGGGCGGCTGCGCCGGCCTTCGGTCTCTACTTCAACTGCTGTGGCCGGGGCCGGGGCCTCTACGGCCAGCCGGGGGTGGATACGGCCCTGCTTGGGGCGTACCTGGGCGCGGTGCCGGTGGCAGGGCTATTCACAGGCATGGAGCTGGCCCCCGTGGCCGGCCGCAATCGGCTCCAACTCTTCTCCGGGGTGCTGGCTCTCGTGCGTCCCGCCGGATGAGGGGCTCCAGGATGCGGCACGCGGTCCTCGCTCTTTTCTCGATGAGCCTCGTGGTGGCCCTGGCCGTTCCCGTCTCGGCGGGCGGCCCGGCTGCCGAAACCAGGGCCCTGTGGGTCACGCGCTGGGACTACAAGAGCCCCGAGGATATCCGCGAAATCATGGAGCGGGTCCGCCGGGCGCACTTCAACGTCGTCTTGTTCCAGGTCAGGGGCAACGCCGACGCCTTCTATCGGTCGCGCTACGAACCGTGGGGCGAAGAGATCGGCGGCCGCGATCCGGGCTTCGATCCGCTTTCCGTGGCCATCCGCGAAGCGCACCGCCGTGGCCTTGAGCTCCACGCTTACATCAACGTCGTGACCGGATGGAGGGGTCCGGTGCCCCCGCGTTCGCTTCGGCACCTTTGGAGGGCTCATCGGGCGTGGTTCACTCGGGACGCTTCCGGCATCCCCCAGCCGCTCAACGGCGGCTATGTGCAGCTGGCGCCGGGGCTTAGGGCCGTTAGGGACCATACCGTCACCGTGGTGGCCGACATCGCCCGCCGCTATCCGGTGGACGGCATCCACCTCGACTACGTCCGATAC
>JALLOF010000217.1 GCA_027717595.1 Nitrospinae bacterium AH_259_B05_G02_I21
GGTTGAACGAGCTCATCTACCTTCACGACGTCCACGACGTTCTCTTCAGGCGGTTTGAGATAACCGCCTTCGGCGGTGGCACTATCGAGGCCACGGCCTGGGGCGAGCCCATCGACCCCGACCGCCACAGGCTGGGGACCGAGCTTAAGGCGGCGACCTATCACCAGGCCCGGGTCGTGGAGGGCCCCTCGGGGTGGGAAACCCACGTGATTATCGACGTTTGAGGACTGGAGGGGCAATGAAAACGCGCAGGAGCGAGGCTCAAAAGATGAGGAAACCTCTGAAAAGATTGGACCCGTACCGCTGGGAGGTTCCCATCGACTACACGGACGGGATGAGGGTGCCCGGCGTCATCTACGCGGACGATAAGCTGATGGCCGACATCGAGGGCGACGATGTCGTCGACCAGGTGGCGAATGCGGCCACCTTGCCCGGCATAGTCGGCCGCTCAATCGCCATGCCCGACATCCACTTCGGCTACGGCCTGCCCATCGGGGGCGTTATCGCCACCGACCCGGAGGCCGACGGCGTCATCACCCCCGGAGGGGTCGGATTCGACATCAACTGCGGGGTTCGTCTCATGACGACCAACCTCAAACACGGGGACATCAAGGAGCATATGCGCCCGCTGGTGGAAGACCTCTTTCGCTCGCTGCCCAGCGGCATCGGCTCGAAGGGCAAAATCACCCTCTCGCCGAGCGACGCCAAGCAGCTGGTGACCAAAGGGGCCCGCTGGATGGTCGAGCAGGGTTTCGGGACGGAGAACGACCTGGACCACACCGAAAGCGGCGGCGCCCTGGATGGGGGCGACCCGGAGGCCATCTCCAAGAAGGCCTTCGAGCGGGGCCGAAAGCAGCTCGGGACCCTCGGCAGCGGCAACCACTTCGCTGAGATTCAAATCGTAGACGAGATTTACGAGCCCTCCGTGGCCGAGGCCTTCGGC
>JALLOF010000218.1 GCA_027717595.1 Nitrospinae bacterium AH_259_B05_G02_I21
GCGCTGGAGGTGGGCTCCACGCCCACCACGAGCATGTCGGGATAGCGCCCCTTGAGGACCTCGCCGACCCCGGTGATGGTCCCCCCGGTGCCGACGCCGGCGACCAGGGCGTGGATGGGCTCCTTGCCCAAGGAGCGTAAAATCTCCCGGGCCGTCGTGCGGCGGTGCACCTCCGGGTTCGCGCTGTTGTTGAACTGCTGGGGCATGAACCAGTTCTCGTTCCTGGCCAACAGACGCTCGGCCTCATCGACGGCGCCCTGCATAGCGAGCTCTGGCGGGCTCAGGACCACGTCGACCCCAAAGGCCTTGAGGATGTTGATCCGCTCAAAGGTCATATCCTCGGGCATGACGATGACCACGGGATACCCCTTGACGGCCCCCACCATGGCGAGACCGATGCCCGTGTTACCACTGGACGGCTCCACAATGGTCCAGCCCGGCTGAAGCAGCCCGTGGCGCTCGGCATCTTCCACCATGGACAGGGCGATCCGGTCCTTCACGCTCCCGCCCGGGTTGTAGAACTCGAGCTTCGCGTAGATGGCCGCCTCGTTCTTCACCGCAGGTCGCTGAAGCATGACCAGGGGGGTGTTGCCGATGAGGCCGCACGCGTCGGCAAAGCTTTTCCGGCCCATCACACTCTCCATTCAACCTGTCAGAGAAAGCGAATCACGTCTCTTCGGTCGGTATTATACATTCCTGTCTAAATTGGTCAAGTATTTTCATGCCACAAGCCGATTTTATACAACCGACTTTAATGAAAGTTCCTTGTCCATACTGGAAGCCTAGCCGAGATGCTCCATAAATTTGGCGTAATATTGCTTTATATTACAGCTTAGACACCTGTCGTTTTTTAGACACTATTTAGACACTCGAAATCTCCAGCAATCTCTGCGAATCCAATAGGTTGTGGGGGATTAGACACATTAGACA
>JALLOF010000219.1 GCA_027717595.1 Nitrospinae bacterium AH_259_B05_G02_I21
TTCGGGCTTATTCTTTTGCTTGGTTGCCGATAGGTTGCAGGTGCCGGTCCTGGTTTGCCCAATTATTCATTTCGGCGCCAGTTTAGGGGCCGAGAGCCCCGTGGTCGGCCAAGATGGTCTCCACGAGGGCCTGCCGGCTCGGCTTCGCCGGATACCGAATTTCCCGAAACCCTAGGGCCTTGGCCCTCTGCGCCGTCTTGGGGCTTGCGGCGTAGGCGGGAAGGGCGGCAAGGAGGGACGCCAGCGCCTCATCCTCCTCCAAGACTGCTCGGAGCTGCTCCACCCCACCCGCGCTCAAGAACACCACGCCGGAGACCTCTCCGGCGGCCACCATCCCTGCCACCTCGCCCCTTCGCTCGGTGTTGGGCTCTCTGCGGGCGGCCTGAACCAGAGCGACCACCGAGCCGCCCTCGGCGAGGCCCTCGGCCACCTGCTCGGCCGCCTCCCCGCTGACCACCAGCACCTGCAGGCCAGCCAGACCCCCAGCCGCCTCGGCCAGGGCCGCCACCAGAGCCCTGGGGCTGGCTCTCCCGGGCGTCACCTCCACCGAAAGGCCGTAGGCCTCCAGGGCCTCTCGCCTCTCGGGGCCTACGGCGGCCAGCCGACAGCGCTGGGCAAGAGGTTCAAGGCCGCCCCGAAGAGCGATGAATCTATCCAGAAAGAACCGGGCGGCCGAGACATGGCAAAAGACCACCCAGTCGAAGGCCTCCAGGCCACCGATGGCCGTATCCAGCGCCTCGGGCTCGGGCGGCGGTCCGATGGAAACGGCGGGAAACTCCACCACCGTAGCCCCCTCGGCAGCGAGCAGGGCCGATACGGTCGTCCGGCCTCCGCTGGTTCGAGGCACGATGAAGGTCCGACCGGCAAGCTTTCCCCTCGGCGAAGCCATGTTGTCCCTTACTCCTCTGGACTCAGCTCACTCTTTCCCCG
>JALLOF010000021.1 GCA_027717595.1 Nitrospinae bacterium AH_259_B05_G02_I21
GATGGACCAATATGCGCCAGCGGCGGTCAGCGCCTCCCGTGGAAGCGTCTGAAGGGTCTCCATCACTCCCTGGATCGCCTCCCCATAGGCCTCGAGGGCGGGTGGAACGAGCTGGAACTTCTCCTTGACGCTCATGAGCTGGGCTTCTCGCAGGCGCCGTTGAGACATCAGGAGACGAAAGGTAAGGGCCCGGGAGGGGTCTTCCTGAGAGAGCGTGGCGAGCGTCTCTAGCTCGGCGCGCCGAAAGGCCTCGTAATCGGGTTGGTCGGGATAGCTAAGGGATTGGCTGAAGGCAAAAAGGACGCTGAGGGCCAGAGAGCCCAGAAGCAAGGCGGCCAAAGGCGGAGTCCATCGACTCATGCGGTCCTCCGCAACAAGGCCCTCATGCTCCCCCATCGACGAGCTAATCCAGCTCATCGACCGTCCTCTCCACGATGGCCCTGTCGATCTCTTTCGTCTTTTCTATGAAGCCGGCCAGCAGGCATATGTCGCAGATATTGTTGATGTTTCGGGGAACGCCGCCGGAATGCTCGGAGATGAGGTCGAGCGCCTCCTTGGCGAAGATGGGTTTTTGGCCTCCCGCCACCGCCAGGCGGTGGTTGATGTAGGCGGGGACCTCGCTTGGGTCGAGGGGGCCGAGGTGACAGCGAACGGAGATACGCTGCTTGAAGGGCGGCACCTGGTTGATGCGGTCGCGAAGCTCCGGCTGGCCCAGCAGGATGAGGGTCAGCAAGAACTCCTGCTCCAGCTGGTAGTTGAGCAGCAAGCGCAGCTGCTGGAACACGTCAGCCTGTTTGATTTCCTGGGCTTCGTCGATGATTATGACGCTCCGTTTGCGATTGGTGTGGTTGATCTTCAGAACCTCCCCGAGGGCATCCATCATCTCGACGCGCTCTAGAAAGACCTCTTTCCCGCCCAGCTGGATGCCGATCTCTCCCCACATCTGCAAGGGGGTCAGGGACGGATTGACAATGAGTGCCAACAGGAACTTCTTTTTATCCAACCCGCTGAATAGGGCCCGACTGAGGAGGGTCTTGCCGCAGCCCATATCCCCGGTGAGCACGGCAGCCCCTTTCTTCTCCTGCACGGCGTAAAAGAGGCGGGCGAGAGCTTCACGGTGCTGGTTTGAATGATAGAGAAACCGGGGGTCCGGGGTGTTCTCGAAGGGCTTTTCTTTAAGCTCCCAATATTTCTCATACATTAGCGCACCCCTCTCCTCTGCGGGCACCCCCTGCGCGGCCCCCCCCCCAAATCCGAGGCTTCGCTGACCATTGGGCTATTTAAGGCGGTTGCCCAACTCTTCGTCTGTAACAGGCTCAATTATATGTAGCAAAGGGTGGTTTCGCAAGTCCAAAACACTATGTTCGGCCATATGCTTTTCGTGAGGAGCGTAAAGGATTTCAATGGTAGGCCGCAGGGGCATATCTTTGTGGACGGCTATAACCCTGCCGATGACATTGTTGTTGAGCTTTACGAGGCTGTTGATCGGGAAGATGGTTACATTTTGGAGAAAGAGCTTGATGAATCGGGGGTTGAATTCACCCTTGTGGATGTAGACGATTTCTTTGGCCGCCTCGTGCGGCGTGATGGCGGGCCGCCACGGTCGCGGTTGCGTCATCGCGACGAAGGTGTCGACCAGCCCGATGATCTGCGCATATTCGTCGATCTCTTTCCCCGATATATGATGGGGATACCCCTGTCCTTGAAACCGCTCGTGCTCTTGTAGGGCCACCTTCTGAAGCCACTCGAATTCCGCCCCCGCCTCGGCGAGGAGCTCTGCGCCTCGCTCGGGGTGTTTTTGTACGGCCGACCGTTGGTCCGAAGAGAGGCTCCCCGGGTTGTCCAGAACCGACGGGTCGATGGTCATCATTCCCACATCGTGGAGGAGGCCCGCAAGCGCCAATTTGGTCAACTCATCATGCGAGTATCCCAGCCCCGCGCCGAACTTCAAGGCCACTGTGGCGACCTGGATCGCGTGAGCCACCCAATCGAGCGACGGGCTGGGGGTGACCATGATGTCCCGATAGAGGGAAGGCGGGAGTGGGCCATCGTCGCCGATTTCCTCTTCGGGACGGGTGACAGAGTCCGCCAACAATTCGGCGAGCGGATGCATTGGGGCGATCATGAGCCCGTCGCCCTCGGCGGCCGCTCGGTAGAGGGTGCTCGTTCCTTCGTATATCTTCTCGTACAGAACCTTAGGCTCTTCCTCTGGCTCTTCCTCGGAGGGGAGGGGAGGCTCCTCGATCACCGCTACTTCAGGCCCAGGAGGGGCTGGCTCTTTCTCCCGTTCGGTCGCCTCCAAAAGCTCTGTAAAGCGAACTTCCCCTGGAGCCGTCTCGGGCGCCTCGGCTTCCTCCGCAACTGGCTCTGAGGGCATAGGCTCAGCGGGAGGCTTGGCCTCGGGCGGCGGGGGCTCTTCCACGACGGCAGGGGCGTCCCCCGGCAGGGGGAGCAGCTCAGAATACGAGATGGGCTTCTTTTCTTCTTCTACTTTTTCGACTTCTTCCACTTTTTCGACTTCTTCCACTTTTTCGACTTCTTCCACTTTTTCGACTTCTTCCTCTTCTTCCGCTTCTTCCTCTACGGGGGAGACTTCCAGGGGCATATCGCTGAAGCTAATGCCTTCCCTGGATCGATTCTTCGACTTCTTCGCGGCCATTGGTCCTGTCTCGGAAGAAATTTTCTCTTTTGGCGTTCTTTCCTCCGCCACTTTTAATATATTAAACTAGCTATTATTACTCAAATCTTCCCCGCTGTCCACTATCCAACGATTCTAAAAAAATAGCCCCTTTCCGGGGCCGCTTGCCGGACGGTGGCCTAATGATATTATTTTCCAAGTGTTATAATATCGTAAACTCAGACTCAAGTAACGGAAAATATACGTAGTGTCCTACTTTGAAACCCGTGCAAATAAAATCACCCCCCTCATTCGCGAAGTTTGCGAAGTTCGCGAAAAAAGCGAAGTACGCTACGATAGGCCTCCCTCCCGTCCCCGCTGGAGGCCTTTGACACTTTCCGCTTTTTAGACACCCTTTTGAGACTCAAAATCGCCAGCAATGTCTGCAAATCCAATAGATTATGAGGGGTTAGACACATCAGACACAAGTGTCAAAAGTGTCTAAAAGTGTCTAACGCGCAAAATCGAAGTCCGCCGAAGAGAGACGCCCTCAATGCGCGAAGTAAGGGAAGTACGTGACGACGGGCCGTGTTGCGCCGTGCTATCTATTCGAGTGGACCCGCCTGAGGCGGGTGGCTCCGCCTAAGGCGGACCTGAGGCGGACCCCATCGGGCGGGCTACGGCGAGGAGATCGTTGTGAAAGCTCCAGGCGGGTGGGTGTTCAGTTCACATTTAGGACACTACCAAAATATATAGATGTCTTTGTAATTTGGAGATTTCATTGGGATTGGGTTGTTGACGCCTGAAATCGAGGGGCCCGGAACGCGGCGGCCAGAGGCCCGCTCCCATTTCTTGCCCTAGTTGATAATTGGTGGTATACGGGGGGTTGAACCGGTCTACATATCCTGGGCTGTGCCCGGAAGTTTTCTCCAACATTGCACGATAGCGGTATGCACAACCAATGGACTGCTCCATTGTCATTCCAGCCCTGAACGAACGGGACAACATAGGGCCTCTCCTCCAGGGGCTAAAGGGGGTCTTGGACGGGCTCGTCTCCACGTGGGAGGTCGTTGTCGTCGATGGCGGATCGACGGACGGGACCGTCGAGTCGGCCCGCCGGATGGGCGCCGCGGTCATCGTCCAGACCCAGCCGGGCTACGGAGGGGCGCTGAAGGCGGGGTTCGAGGCGGCCCGGGGGGAGGTCGTCGTCACCATGGACGCCGACTTGTCCCACGATCCGGCCGTCGTGCGGGACCTCTGGGCCTCCCGCGGCGAGGCTGACCTCCTGATCGCTTCGCGCTACGTCCCCGGGGGGCGGGCCGATATGACCGTCGGGAGGCTTGCGCTGAGTCGGGTTCTCAACGTCGGTTTCGCCTGGCTACTGGCGCTCCCCGTTAAGGACCTATCGAGCGGCTTTCGCCTCTACCACCGCTCCGCCCTCCAGCGGCTGCCCTTCAAGAGCCGAGACTTCGACGTCCTAGTAGAGATTCTCATCCATTCGTACGCCGAGGGGTTCGGGGTCCGCGAGGTTCCCTTTCACTACCGGCCCCGGCGCCACGGCCGCTCCCACGTCAGGCTGGCCCGCTTCGCTCGCTCCTACCTCGTCACCCTCCTTCGGATGTGGCAGCTTCGCCATTCGATCTTCTCGGCCGACCATCCCGAGCGGGCCATCCGCTCGTGGGTGCCCTTACAAAGGGCTTGGCATCGCCGCCGATTGGCCCTGCTGCGGTGGGGGATGCCGCTTCGAGAGGGAGTGCTCAACCTCGGGTGCGGGTCCAACCTGCTGGCGGAGGACCTCGGTGACTGGGTGGGAGCCGAGACTAGCCTGAAGAGGCTTCGCCGCCTGGCCCGCTCCCACACGCGGCTGGTTAAGGCGGCTCCCGAGGCCTTGCCATTCCGTGATGCCGCCTTCGCAGGGCTGGTCTGCGCCGGGGTCCTGGAACATTGGCCCACCTCGCCTGTGATTGTGCCCGAGCTGCTCCGCGTTCTCCGCCCCGGCGGGCGGCTCTGCGTGGCGGTCCCCGATGCCGGGTGCTGGCGGTGGCGCCTGGCCGAGTGGGTTCACCTGGTCCTGTTTCCCGAGGTCTACGGCGAGAAGATGACGAGCCACTACACGTCCCGCGGGCTGATCGAGTCGCTGGAGGCTGCGGGGGCTGAAGTCATGGAGGCCCGGATGGTGTACGGGGCCGAGGTGGTGGTTGCCGCCCGCAAGCCGGCGTGAGGCGAAAAAATCGGTGAGTGATAAAGAGCGGATCAAGGACCAGTTCGGCCAGGCCGCACCTAACTATGTGGCCAGCCCGACTCACGCCACAGGGGCGGACCTCGCCCGCCTCGTGGAGCTCGTTGCCCCATCGGCGAGCGGTCGGCTGCTCGATGTGGCCACCGGCGGCGGCCATGTGGCCCTGGCCCTGGCGCCGCACACAGAGGCCACGGTGGTGTGCGACCTCACGCTGGCGATGCTCGTCGAGGCGCGGCGCTTCATCACGGAGCGAGGCTTCCCCCGGGTCGAATACTGCGTGGCCGACGCCGAGCACTTGCCCTTCGCTGAGGCCGGCTTCAGCGCCGTCACCTGCCGCATTGCCTTCCACCACGTTCCCAACGTCGAGGGTGCCGTGGGAGAGGTCCACCGCGTTCTAGCCCCGGGCGGGTGCTTCGGCTTCGTCGACAGCATGGTCCCCGATGATCCCCACCTGGCGGACTTTCTGAACCACGTCGAGCGTCTCCGGGACCCGACGCACGTCCGGTCCTGCACTCGCTCCGAGTGGGGCTCGCTGCTCGAGGCGGCGGGGTTTGGGCTCGAGGCGACCGAGGTTTTCAAGACGACGCACGACTTCGCCGCTTGGGCGGCTCGCATCCCCCACCTCGATGCGGCTGGACGCAGGGCCCTGGAGCGCACCTTTCTAGACGCCCCGCCTCGGGTGGCCGAATACTTTCGATTCGAGCTGGAAGAAGGCCGGCTGGTGAGCTACACCGACGACAAACTCCTCCTCCTCGGCCGCAAAGACTGAATTCTCGCTTAGAAACGGAGACGGGGGATGCCCCTGGTCGGGCATCCCCCGGTGATGTCTGAGGTGCCTCAGCCGCTCATCGCTGGTCGATGGGAACGTACTGTAGATCCTTTTCGCCCAGGTAGACGGCCCGGGGCCGGAAGATTCGGTTTTGTGGCAGGTACTCGAGGATGCGGGCTACCCAGCCGGCGACCCGGCTTACGGCGAAGAGCGGTGTGAACATGGCGGTCTCGATGCCGAGGCAGTGATAGATGGTCCCCGAGTAGAAGTCGACGTTGGGGAAAATCCCCTTGGCCCCATAGGCATCGATGACCTTCTCTTCGACCCGCTTGGCGATTTCGTAGAGCTCGGGCTTGCCCGCCGCCTCACAGAGTTCCTTTGAGTGGAGGGCAAAGATGCGGGCCCGCGGGTCGTAGGCCTTGTAGACCCGGTGGCCGAAGCCCATAATCTTGACTTTGTTCTTGATGGCGTTGTCCATGTACTCGTCCGCCTTGTCGGCCGAACCGATCTCGTTGAGCATGTAGAGGACCTGCTCGTTGGCGCCTCCGTGGAGGGGGCCCTTGAGCGAGCCGATGCCGGCGGCGATGGCCGAGTACATATCAGTCAGAGATGAGATGACCACCATTGAGGAGAAGGTTGAGGCGTTGACCCCGTGGTCGGCGTGCAGGACGAGGGAGAGGCCCATCATTTTTTCAAAAACCTCGCTTGGCTTCTCCCCGGTCATCATGTAGCAGAAGTTGGCCGAATGGTCGAGGGAAGGGTCGGGCTCAACGGGCTCCTTGCCTGCCCGGATGCGCTGGACCGCCCCGGCGATGGTGGCCAGCTTGGCGATGAGCTGCAGGCCGATGTCCTCGTAATTCTCGACACTCTGCTCTTCCGCATCGGGGTTAAACGTCCCCAGGGCCGACACTCCCGTGCGGAGGGCGCTCATGGGATGGGTTTTGGCGGTTGGGATGATCTTTAGAACCTGGATGACCTCTGGCGGAACGGATCGGTAGGAAATGAGCTTGGCCGTGAAATCATCGAGCTCGCTTTGGGTTGGTAGCTTGCCGTAGATCAACAGATACGCGGTCTCTTCGTAGTTCGTCTGCTCCCCAATCTCCTCGACGTCGTAGCCTCGGTAGATCATCTTGCCTGCCGCCCCGTCGATGTAGTTTATGTGGGTTTCGCAGGCGATGACCCCATCCAGCCCCTTTGCATATTCCTGCTGCCCGAAAAATGCCGGTGCTTTCTCTGCGGCCTTCTGCGCCATGCTGTGTTCCTCCTCCCCTCCAATGGATGAAAACACTTCAGAACGAGGCGTGATCGCCTCCGTGCACTAAAAACCTTCCCCCAAACTCTAATATTTGCGAATTTCACGAGGTTGTCAAGCGGGTTTTCGCTACAAAAGTAAGGTAAACGGGGAAAAATGCCTTACTCGCCTCCAAGGGCTCTGCGAGGGGCTACCCGTCGGGGAGGTTCCGCTCGTAGAGGAGGCGCAGCCCCTCCAGGGCGAGGGACTGGTCCACGGCGTGGATGGTGTCGGTCTCGCGGGCAATGATTTCAACGAGGCCGCCCGTACCGATGACGTTCGGCTCGCCCCCCAGCTCCTTTTTCATCCGCTCGACGATGCCCTCAACGAGGCCCACGTAGCCGTAAAGCATACCCGACTGCATGCTGGCGACCGTCGTGCGGCCGATGACTGACTTGGGCTTGGCCATCTCCACCAAGGGAAGCTTGGCCGCCCGATGGAAGAGGGCCTCGTAAGAGATAGAAATCCCAGGAGTTATGACGCCTCCGAGGTATTCCCCCTCGGCCGAGATGGCGTCGAACGTCGTCGCGGTTCCAAAGTCGATGACGATGCACGGGCCGCCGTACTTCTCGTAGGCGGCCACGCCATTGACGATGCGGTCGGCCCCTACATCCCGTGGGTTTTCATACAGAACGGGCATGCCCGTCTTGATCCCAGGGCCCACGATGAACGGTTCTCGATGAAAGTATTTCTTGGCCATCTCGGCGACGGCCATCTCTAGGGGCGGCACGACGCAGGAGAGAATCAAATCAGTGATATCGGTAAAGCTCAGGCCGACAAGGGAGAACAACTCTTTCAGGAGGATGCCGTACTCGTCGGCCGTCTGGTGGGGCTGGGTGGTGATTCGCCAGTCGTTGAGGAGCCGATCGCCATCGAAGACGCCTAGGACCGTATTCGTGTTTCCAATGTCCATGACCAACAGCACGGTCGTCTCCTCACGCGGGCTGGCCGCCGCCTCTAAGGTGTACCACGTCACCCGTGATGACGGGCACTTCAAGCCCCTCGCCCGTGCGCACCACTAGGTGGCCCTGGTCTGTGAGTCCTACGGCCTCGCCTTCCACCGTCCCATCGGTCGTCTCGGCCCGGACCCGCTCGCCCAGGGTCGCCCCATACACCCGCCACGCCTCGAGGACGGCACCCGGCCCCTCCTGCTGAAAGGCGGCGTAGGCGCTATCGAGCTCCAGGAGGATGGCTTTCAGAAGCGCCGGGCGCTCGAATGGGCGGCCCGTGGCTGCCAGGAGCGAGGTGGAAGTCGTCTGGAGCTCCGGCGGGAAGGTCTCAAGCGGTATCGTGACGTTGATGCCGATCCCGATGATCACCGCTGGCGGCTCGCCGCCCGGCGTGAGCAGCTCGGTGAGGATGCCGCCCAGCTTTTTCTCGCCGACTATAAGATCGTTGGGCCACTTTAGCCGCACGGCGGCCCCCGTGGCCTCAGCAAGGGCCCGGGCCGTGGCCCCTCCGGCCAATAGGGTGCAGAGTGGCAAGGAATCAGGCGGCAAGGCAGGCCGCAGCAGGCAGGAGAGGTATAGACCTTGGCCGGGGGGCGAGAACCAGGGTCGTCCGAGCCGGCCTCGTCCGCCCGTCTGCGCATCGGCCACCACACAGCACCCCTCAGGCGCTCCGGCCGATGCCAGGTCCTTGCAGACGTCGTTGGTCGAGCCCACCTCTCGGTAGTGCCACACCTGGGAGCCTATTACGGTTGCGCTGGGCAAGCTCAAATCGATCTGTTCAGCCGTGGAGGTCTTCATGGCCTCCTCAGGAGTCGACCGGGTCGTGCTCGGGCTCCCCCGAGCGTAGGGCGTCGATGGAGCTCTCCAGCCGGGCCTCCTTCTCAACGAGGGCGGCGTGGCGTCCCTTGTCTTTGGCGACAATCGCCTCTGGGGCCTTGGTCAAATAGTCCTCTTTGGCCAGCTTCGTCTCGACCATCGTTCGCTCACGGCGGACTTTATTCAGCTCTTTCTCCAGGCGCTTGCGCTCTTCGGCGACCGCGACGGCCTCGGCCAACACGATGTAGATCTCGGCGCCGTCCACGATGCTCACGGCCGCCCCCTCAGGCTTCGAAGCCTCGGGATCGACGGTCAAGGTGCCCACGCGGGCCAGGTCGGTGATCGAGTCCGCGTGCTCTCGGTAGAGGGCGGCGGCACTCTCCTCGGCCGGCCGGATGGACACGTCGACCGTCCGGCGGGGCTTCAGGTTCATCTCACCCCGAACGGTCCGGATGGCAGCCACCACCTCGATGAGCACTGCCATGTCGGCCTCTACGTCCGGGTCGATGGCCGCCTCGGAGGCCGTCGGAAAGCGGGTCAGCATCGCGGGGCCGTCCGTGCCGGGCAGGTGCTGCCATATCTCTTCGGTGAGGTACGGCATGAAGGGGTGGAGCAGGCGGACGGTTGTATCCAGCACCCTCACCAAATGTTCCTGGGCGACGCGCCGGGTGGCCCCGCCGGCGGCCAGGCGGGGCTTGACGAGCTCCAAGTACCAATCGCAGAACTCGTGCCAGACGAACTGGTAGATGGCCTGGCAGGCCTCGTTCACCTTGTAGGTCCCTAGGGCCTCTCGGGTGGTGATGACCAGATGGTTCAGGCGGCTTAGAATCCATCGGTCGGCCAGCTCCGAAGGCTCCTCCACAGGGACCCCCGGCTCGAAGTCGTTCAGGTGCATGAGGACGAACCGCGTGGCGTTCCACAGCTTGTTGGCGAAGTTTCGATAGCCGGCGATGACCCGCTCCGAGAGCTTGATGTCGCGGCCGTGGGCGGCGAGCGCCGCCAGGGTGAAGCGCAGCGCGTCGGTGCCGTAGCGTCCCATCATATCTAGCGGGTCGATGACGTTGCCCTTCGACTTGCTCATTTTCTCGCCGCGCTCATCCCGGATAAGGGCGTGGATGTAGACGTCGTGAAAGGGCACATCACCCATGAACTTCAGCCCCATCATGATCATCCGGGCCACCCAGAAAAAGAGAATGTCGAACCCTGTGACGAGGACGCTTGTGGGATAGAACAGGCGGAGCTCGTCTGTCGAGTCGGGCCATCCCATGGTGGAGAACGGCCACAGGGCGGAGGAGAACCAGGTATCAAGGACGTCCGTCTCCTGGGTGAGATCGCCTGAGGCGCACTCGCCGCAGGCCTCGACGGCGTCCTCGCGGCTTACGGTGTAGTTTCCGCAGGAGGCGCAGAGCCAGACCGGGATGCGGTGACCCCACCAGATTTGGCGCGAGATGCACCAGTCCTTGATGTTGTACATCCACTCGAAGTAGGTCTTCTCCCACCCCTTTGGGATGATGCGGATGCGGCCGTCCTTGACGGCCTCTATTGCGGGCTCGGCAAGCGGTTTCATCCGGACGAACCACTGGAGCGATAGGGTCGGCTCGACGATGGTCTGGCACCGATAGCAGTGGCCGACGGCGTGGCGGTGGTCTTCGACTTTGTCCAGCAGCCCCTGGGCCTGGAGGTCTTCAACGATCCTCTCGCGGGCGGCGAACCGCTCCTGGCCGTGATACGGGAGCCCCGGCACGTCCATGTGGGCTCTCTCGTCCATGGCCTTGACCTGGTCGAGCCCGTGGCGCAGCCCGATCTCGAAATCGTGCGGGTCGTGGGCGGGTGTGACCTTGAGGGTTCCGGTGCCGAATTCGGGGTCGACGTGCTCGTCGGCGATGATGAGCAGGGGTCGCCCCGCCAACGGAAGCACGGCACTCTTGCCAATCAGGTGCCGGTAGCGCTCGTCCTCGGGGTGCACGGCCACGGCCGTATCGCCCAGCATGGTCTCGGGCCGGGTGGTGGCGATCGTGAGGTGCTCGGGGCCGTCGGCCATCGGGTAGCGGATGTGGTAGAGGTGGCCGGCGATCTCGTGGTAGTCCACTTCGAGGTCGCTTAGGGCCGTCAGGCACCGGGGGCACCAGTTGATGATGTAGTAATCTCGGTAGATGAGGCCATCTTCCCACAGGCGGACGAAGACCTCCCGCACCGCCCGGGACAACCCCTCGTCCATGGTGAAGCGCTCCCGGCCCCAGTCGCACGAGGCCCCAAGCCGCTTGAGCTGTTCGACGATCATTTCCCCCGACTCATCCCGCCAGGCCCAGACCCTCTCGACGAAGGCCTCCCGGCCCAGGCTGTGGCGGTCCGTCCCTTCGGCGGCGAGCTGCTGCTCGACGACGTTCTGGGTGGCGATTCCTGCGTGGTCGGTGCCGAACATCCACAGTACGTTGTGGCCCTCCATCCGCTTCCAGCGCACCAGGATGTCCTGGAGCGTGTTGTTGAGGGCGTGGCCCATGTGCAGCGAGCCGGTGATGTTGGGCGGGGGGATGACGATGGAGTATGGTGGCGCGTCCGAGCCGACGTCAGCGTGAAACCACCCCTGGTCCGTCCAGAAGTCGTACCATTTGGCCTCCGTCGGCGAAGGGTCGTAGACTTTCGGCAGCGGTGGGGTGCTCACAGGCTGCTCCGTAATGGGGCGTTACGCTGGTCGCTTGGGACGGTGGTGACGACTCATGCGCCCCGCTTCAGTTTTTCGATCTCGTCGCGAATGATGCGCTCGGAGATCGACGGGAAGGTCGCCTCGAGGCGCTCGACGATTTTCGCCGTGATGGTGGGCTCCAGCTCTTCGACCGCCTGGTGGATCAGCTGGTCGATGTAGGCCCGGACGGAATCGCCTACCGACTCCTCAAGTAAGGCGCCGGCGGCGGCCGCCGCGGCCGTAACGTCGTCCGACGGGGGGGCGGGCGAGGGCTCGGCGGGTGGCGGGGGTTCTTCGGTGAGGCCGAGAGCGGCTCTAGTGGGCTCCATCGTGGAGATGAACGGCTGTGTGGGCGGCTCCTCTTGATCGACCAGGGACTCCTCAGTGGGGGTGGGCGGCTGCGTGGACGGCGTCTCCTGAGCGACCGGGAGCTCCTCCAGTTCCTCCTCTTCTTCGATTTCTTCGGCGGCGACGGGCTCCGCCGGGGCAGGGGGAGGCAGTTCCTCGGTTAGGGGAGGTGACTCCTCGGTTTCCTCTTCGACGACCTCCTCGAGAATCAGAAGTTCCTCGGGCTCCTCCGAGATGAGGTCGACGTCATCGGCGGGAGGTCGAAGCTCCGCGGGCTCTTCGGGAGCCGGGGCGTGGGCGCCTTCCTCGCTCAGCAGCTCATGGATCTGGTCGAGCAGAGCCTGTGATTCAAAGGGTTTTTCGACATAGGCGGTGACACCGGCCGCATCACCGTCCGCTCGGTTGAAGTCATCGAAGCTGTTGGTCAGGAGGATGACGGGGATGGGCTTGAGGACAGGGTGCTCACGAATCTTGCGGCAGAGCTCCACCCCGGAGAGGCCCGGCATAGTGGAGTCGGCGAGGATAAGATCGGGAGGCGAGGCTTCCGCTAGCTCGAGGGCTTCGTGACCGTCGGCCGCCACTTCAAGCTCTAACCCCTCGCCCTCGAAGGTCAGCTCAACAATCTTCTGGATGGTCACGCTATCGTCGGCCAGTAATATTTTCTTCCCCATGCCGGCCTCCTGGCGATACTTCGCTCCAGGTGCGCCGAAGACTCTCCTCCCTCTGGCATTTGCCTATCATACAAGTCCCCTGATGTCAAGGATTTTAGGGGCAAGAGAGGGGGCGAGCCAGGTCGATCTCGGCCCGGGAGGCCAGGGGGGACTAGGCTTCCTCGGGCGGGGTGGGAGGAGGCTTCGAGCCTTGGGCTGCTTGCGAGAGGGAAGGGGCGGCTTGTGCCGAAGCGGAGGGGGGAGTTTTGGGTTCGAGGAGGCCTCCGGACATGACGAGCTTGATCCCTTCCTCCACGGTCATCGACAGGGGGAAGACGTCCTCCTTGGGGATGGCGATCAGCATGCCGCTGGTCGGGTTGGGCGTGGTGGGGACGAACAGGTAGATCAGGTGTCGGTCGTCGACCTGCTGGATTTCACCCGAGCTATCGCGCGTCACGAAAGCGAGCGAGTAGAGGCCCTTCCTGGGATATTCCACCATCACCACCTGGTTGAAGGCAACCGTCTGCTGGGAGGCCACGGCTTCGACCACCTGTTTGGCCCCGCCGTAGACGGTCCGAACCAGGGGGATTTTCTCTAGTACCTTTTCGCCCCAGGTGACGATGGTTCCACCCACGAAGGTGGTAGTGATGAAACCCACAACGAAGATGAGAATGGCGGTGGCGAGGATGCCGAGCCCTGGGATGCGGAATCCGGCCGGCAGGGGAAGGCCGATGGCGATGAGGCTGTTGGTAATCAGCGGCGAGAGGCGGTCGAGCTTGGTGAACAGCCAGGAGAGCAGAAAGATGGTCACGGCGAGGGGTATCGTGGCCAGCAGACCGGTTACGAAAATGCGGCGGATACGATGGTGCATAGGTGTTACGACCTCACGGCCATGAACCTTGCCCGATTCACCCTGATCGTATCATGAGGGCCTCCGGATGACAAACCTCGCTTGGGGCGGCGGGGGTCCTCAGCGCCCCCGGCGCTGGTATCGGCGCACGGCTCGCTCGTGGTCCCGCAAGGTGGCGGAGAAGTGGTGGCTCCGGTCGGGCTTGGCGACGAAGTAGAGGTCCTCGACGTCGGCTGGCCGTAGGACGGCCTCGATGGAGGCGCGGCCCGGGTTGGCGATGGGGGTCGGCGGCAGGCCCGAGTGGAGGTAGGTGTTGTAGGGCGAATCCAGGTCGAGGTGGGCCCGTGTGAGGTTGCCGTCGAAGCGTCTGCCGAGGGCGTAGATGATTGTCGGGTCGGCCTGGAGTGGCATCGTGCGCTGCAGCCGGTTCAGGAACACGGCGGCGATGCGAGGCCTTTCTTCGGGGATGCCCGTTTCTTTCTCCACAATGGAGGCGAGGGTGAGCACCTCATGGATCGTGAGGCCCATGCCCGCGGCCAGTTCGGTCGCTTGTCGGTCGAAGATGGACATTGTGCCCGCCACCATCGAGGTGACGATCGTTCGGGCATCGGCGCCCTTGCGGAATCGGTAGGTTTCCGGATGGAGGTAGCCTTCGAGCGTTGAGGCATCAATGCCCAGGGAGGAGGTGAACGACGGGTCGGAGGCCAGCCGCTCCACGGTGTCGGCCTCGGCGAGCCCGGCTTCCTCGAGAATTTTGGCCGCCTCCCGCACGGTCAGCCCCTCGGGGATGGTGACGCTGACCTCCACGGTTTGCCCCTCGACCAGAAGGCGCGTCAGCTCGCGGGGGCTCATCCCCGTCGAGAGTCGGTACTCGCCGGCCTGGAGCTTCGTGGCCGCTCCCGCAACGCGCGCGGCCAGCCGGAAGAGCCAGGGGCTTCGCACGAGCCCCTCCTCGGCGAGGCGTTGGGCGATGGTCGGCAAGCTGGCCCCCCTGGGGATGACGACCGTTCGCTTTTGGGCCGGTAGGCTGGCGGGCCTTGAGACCGCGTGGTAGAGGCCGAGGAGACCGGAAACCGAAGCGAGCCCGAATAGCAAGATAATTGCGACCACCACCCGAGGGCGGCGGTGGCGCATCAGGTGCCAGAGGCGCGAGGCCATACCCGATTACTCCGGCGGGGTCCGGGGGTGGGCGTCGAGGTAGTTCTGCAGCAGCAGCGTGGCTGCGACCTTGTCGCGAAGAGCCTTGCGTTTGGCCCTCCGGACCCGGCCTTCCAGAAGGGCGCGCTCGGCCTGGACGGTGGTGAACCGCTCGTCCCACGGATAGACGGGGCAGTCGAGCGTGGCTGCCAGCTCATCTATGAACTGTTGGACGGTGGCCGCCTCGGGCCCAATGGAGCCGTCGAGGCGGATCGGAAGACCGACGACGATGGCCTCGACCTCGTGTTGTTCGACCAGGTGGCGGATCGCCTCGAGGTCTTGTTCCAAGGTGCGCCGCGACAGTGTGGTGAGCCCTTGGGCGGTGATGTTGAGCGGGTCGCTTAGGGCCACGCCGATGCGTTTGTGACCCACGTCCAAGGCGAGGGTGCGTGCCATGGCAATGAGAGGAGGGCTACGGCGGTGGACGTTGCAACGAGATGTTATTGGTCGCGAGAATCGTCCCTTTTGCCCTCTCCAGATTGATGAGGGACTTGTTGTAGTCGATGATAGCTTCGGTCTCGTCGCTCTCAGCCTCCGCCAGGTCTTCCTGAAATTCCAGAACCTGGAAGTTGGTCGAAATCCCTACCTCCAGCTTTTTCTCCTCGGCGTCGAGCTTCTTCTCGGCCAGCACCCGGGCTGCACGGGTGGCCTGAACCCGCTTGATGTCGGTCTCGACCTGGCGGACCGCCTCGCGGACCCCCGTTCGATTTTCATCGAGCTGGCGGACCACGTCGGGGACCTGCACCAAAATGGCCTGCTCCAGGTTTTTGAGCCGCAACCGGGCCTTCCGAAGCTCCAGGGTCGCCTTGGTGTACTCCGCTTTGGCCTCCCGATTGCCCATCGGGACGGAAAGCTCCACTCCCAGCGACCAGGCGCGGTTCTCGGTGTCGGTGATGTCATCGACGGCGTTGCCCAGGTTGCCCTGGTTGGCGCTGTAACCTCCCACGCCGACAAAGTCGAGCTGGGGCAGGAGCTTGTTCCTGGCGGCGCGTAGGTTGATCTCGGCCTTTTCCACCTCGAGCTTGGCCCGGGCATATTCAGGTCGATTGGCCAGGGCGTCGGCGATGGCTTGCTCCAGGTCCACTGGCTGGGGGGAGAAGGGTGGGCGGTCGATGGGGATGATGGTGGCGTCGCGCTGCTCGGGGTCCTCAAAGAGGTTGAGGAGCTTCTTGAGCTTATCCTCGGCGTCTTTGAGTGCGTCTTGGGCGACGATGACGTTCTCCTCCCGCTCGGCCACGGCAGCCTCGGCCTGAACGATTTCTATGGGAGCCAGGGTGCCCACCTCAACTTGGATCTTGTTCCGCTCAAGCAGGTCCTGTGCCAGCCGCAAAGAGCGTTTCTTGACCTTGAGGTCCTCAATGGTGAAGACGAGGTCCCAATAAGTTCTTTGAACCTCTGCGACAATTCTGCTGACATCGCTCTCGAGCTGTTTTTCGCTTTGGGCCAGGCTTTTTTGAGCGATGATAATATCTTTGCGGTTGACGGTGGGGCCGAAGTTTTTGAGTAGGGGCTGGCGGATGGTCAATTCGACGACCGCTTGGTAATCGGATTCAAAGAGGTTGAAGGTATTGGCCGTACGGAGGTTAGAGGCGACAAGTTCCACGTCGGTGCCCAGGGCGAATTTCTGGCTCAGGCCGGCCTGGAAATCGACGTTCTCGTCCTCGGTCCTCGTCACCCCTCCGAAGGTCAGGGTGCGGGAGCTGGCCGGGGTGACGGTGTCGCTGATGCTCATCGAAAACGAGGCAACGGGATCGAAGACCGCTCGGGCCACATCCACGGCCGTGGACTGGATGGATGGGTTGAAGCGCTGGACGGCGATCTGGAGGTTGTTTTTTAGGGCAAGCAGCATCGCCCGCCTCATGGATAGCGGGAGCTCCTTGGGCGAACTCGTGGCTGGAGGCTGGGAGGGAGTGGCCTGCTGCGCCTGCGCCAGGGCCGTCCCGCCTCCAGGCCCGACAGCCACCAGAACCCCTAAAACGCTGGCAACCAAGACCATCCGCTGGTGGTTTTTGGTCTCTCGCTGCATCAGATAATCCTCACGAGGCCGGCAGTTGCAACCATATGCAATTCTACTGAGCAGGCAAAGAGTTGTCTAGAAGAAAGTCTGTACCAGCGGGCCAGATGCGGCGATTGGGTCAGCCCCCCCGGTTTCCTTGGAGGGGTTTCCAATTGACAGAGCAAGGGGGCCCATTATAAGTTGAGCGCATTCGTTCTCCATGGAACCTCAGGAATCGACAATGACCACTACGCCCTCCTTTGAGCTCCCCGAATCCTACGCCGATTGCATCAGCGAGGAGCTGATTGGAGAGGATGAGATAGCCCGGACCGTGTCGCGGATGGGCGAGGAGATCTCCCGGGATTATGCTGACGAGGGGCTCGTGGCCGTCTCGGTGCTCAAGGGGTCGACCGTCTTTGCCGCCGACCTCATCCGACGCATCACCGTTCCTTTGCAGCTGGAGTTCATGGGCGAGAGCAAGTACGGCGGCTCCGACTCGCCCACGGGGGTGGTGCGCATCACCAAGGATTTGGACATCCCCATCGAGGGCCGGGACATCTTGCTCATCGAGTGTCTGATTGATACGGGGTTCTCCTTGAACTACCTGTACCGCAACCTCCAGCTTCGCGAGCCCAAGAGCATAAGAATTTGCACCTTTCTCGACAAGCCCGCCCGCCGCATCATCAGCTTGAAGCCCGATTACGTCGGCTACGAGATTCCAGACAGGTTCGTCGTAGGCTACGGGCTCGATTACCAGAACCACTTCCGCAACCTCCCGTTCATCGCCGTGCTGAAGCCGGAGCTGTACAAGGAGTAGCCGCGGGGGCAGCCAATGGAACTCTACGAAGGCCTGGACCAGCTGCCCGCCTCCTCGCCCTACCCGGTGGTCACCATCGGCATCTTCGATGGCGTGCACCTAGGCCACCAGCTCATCTTCCGTCGGGTCGTTGAGCGGGCCCGCGAGGTTGAGGGCATCTCGGTGGCAGTGACCTTCCGCCCTTCCCCCCGGCAGATTCTCAACCCGGATGTCCCGGCCGACCTGCTGACGACGTTTCCCCAAAAATGTGCGCTGCTCGAGCAGATGGGTCTCGATGCGGTCCTCGTCATCCCCTTCACGCGGGACTTCTCGCGCACGCCCCCCGAGGACTTCATCACCGATCTCCTCCACCGGAGGGTGGGTGCGCGGGAGCTCTTCGTCGGGCACGACTTCGCCTTCGGCCGGGGCCGGACGGGAACGATCGCGTTGCTGGAGGCCGAGGCGAGGAAGCTCAACATCGCCGTCACCGTGGTGGGCCCCGTGACGGCGGGCAAGGAGCCGGTGAGCTCCTCGGCCATCCGGGAGGCGTTGCGCAACGGGGACCCCCGGCGGGCGGCCGAGCTCCTCGGCCGGCCGTTCAGCCTCGCAGGATCGGTCGTTGAGGGCTATCAGGAGGGCCGGGAATTGGGCTTTCCCACGGCGAACATCCGGGTCGGCCAGGAGATACTCCTCCCCGCCGACGGGGTGTACGCTATCCGGGTCCTGTGGCGTGGGACGTGGTACGACGGGGTGGCCAACGTCGGGACGAGCCCGACCTTCCCGGACCGCCCCCGGCGCGTCGAGGTTCACCTCTTTGACGTCGCCGCCACGCTCTACGACGAAGTCCTAGAGGTGGCCTTCTTCGCGCGCCTGCGCGAGGAGCGCCGGTTCCCGAGCGCCGAGGCGCTGGCGGAGCAGATCCGCAAGGACGCCGAGCAGGCCCGGGCGCTGCTGGCCAAGCTGCCGCCCGCCGGCGACCGAGAGGCGGCCGGCCACGGGCCAGCCGCTGGTGGGGTCTCAGTGTGAGGTGGCACCTCTGGGTGGGCGTCCTCGTAAGCGGCCTCCTGCTGGCCATCATCGCCTGGACCATCGACGTTCGCGAGGCGGTTCGCGCTCTGGCCGCCGCGGACGTCCGGTGGGTCGGCCCGGCCCTTGTCATCCTGGGTATCTCGCTGGGCGTTCGGGCCTGGCGCTGGCGCTTCATCATGGCGCCGGTCAAGCTCATCAACACTCACCGGCTTTTTTCTGCCATGATGATCGGTTTCATGGGCAACAATCTCTTGCCGGCGCGCGTCGGGGAGTTCATGCGGGCCTACGTCATCGGAAAGACCCAGCGGGTCAGCGCCTCCGCATCGCTGGCGACCGTGGTCGTTGAGCGCCTGTTCGACGGCTTCACTCTACTCGCCATGCTCCTCGTCTCTGTCCTTGTGCTTCACTTTCCGGTGGAGTCGGAGAGGCTCACCCATCACATCCGAACGGCCGGGTGGCTTGCCTTCGGATTCTACCTCGCGGTGCTCGCCGTCTGCGTCCTCTTGCGACTCTATCAGGCCCCGACGCGCCGGGGAATCTTGGCCGTCCTGTCCTTCCTGCCCCAGCGTTGGCGCGCGAAGACGGCCGAAGTGCTTGATGGTTTCGTCCAGGGGCTCGAAGTGGTCCGAGGAGGATGGCACCTGGTCCCAATACTCGCCCTATCTATCGCGGCCTGGTCGATCCAGGCCGTCGCCATCTGGCTCGTCTTGCTGGCGTTTCACCTCAAGCTCTCCCTGGGAGCATCCTTCTTTATTTTGGCCGTTCAGTCCTTCGGGGTGATGATTCCTTCATCACCCGGATTCATCGGAACTTTCCACGCCGCCTCGATCCTCGCCATGACCGCCTACGGCGTCGGCCGGGAGGTGGCGCTGTCGGCCTCCATCGTCATGCACTTGCTCTTCTTCATGCCCGTTACCGTCGTGGGCCTCATCTACCTGTGGGTGGAAAACCTGACCCTTCACGAGATGACCGTCGCCTCCAAAGAGGTGGCGCTTTCGACGACGGAGGATGGATAACTGCCCCAGGCCGGCTGTAACATCAAGGCCACGGGGCGGCTAAGGGCTTGAAAGCCTCCAGGCGGCTTTGTATATTTATGTGAGGATTTAATGGGTGTTTTTTTTAAGGTCGGGCTTGTGAAAAAATTCTCGAGGGGCTTGCTAAAGAGCCCTGCAGATCGGTGCTTCAGGCCGGAGGGATTCTTGGCCCCTCATAGGGCCCTTGTAGAGTTCGTCTCGCTATTGGGCCTTGCCATTGAATGGGGAATCGGGTAGAAGAGGGATGTTTGGGCTCGCTCCGGGGGCTTAAGCATTCCGCATCCCGAGTTGCCGTCCTTGTTGGGGAATGATGTGGATACAGCCTTTCCCTTGTTTTTGATGCTTCTTTTCGCCGGGGGGCTTGCCGGCGCTATGCTCGCCATGGGCGAGTTCATTGGGCCCAAGCGACTCACCTCGATCAAGCTGGAGCCTTTCGAGTGCGGCTCCACGCCCATCGGCCCCGGCCGCCAGCGCTTCAACGTCAAGTTCTACCTCGTGGCGATGCTCTTCATCATCTTTGATGTCGAGGTGGTGTTCCTCTACCCGTGGGCGGTCATCTTTCGTGACCTGGGCGTGTTCGGCCTGGTGGAGATGGCGTGCTTCATCTTCATCCTTGCGGCGGCCCTGGTCTACGTCTGGAAACGAGGAGCCTTGGAATGGGAGTAGAGAAGGCCTTAGAGGGCGGGATTCTTCTGTCGCGCCTTGATCACGTTATCGGCTGGGCCCGCAAGTACTCGATCTTTCAGTACCCCTTCGTCACCGCCTGCTGCGGGATGGAGTACATGTCGACCGCCTGCTCCCATTACGACATCGACCGGTTCGGGGCGGGCTTGCCGCGGTTCAGCCCGCGCCAGGCGGATGTCCTGTTCGTTGTGGGGACCATCAGCCACAAGCTCGCTCCGGTGCTGGTCAAGATTTATGAGCAGATGTGTGAGCCCAAGTGGGTTGTCGCCTTCGGGGTCTGTACGGTCTCGGGCGGGTTCTACAACAACTACGCCACGGTGCAGGGCATCGATACGATGATCCCCGTGGATCTCTACATCCCGGGTTGTCCTCCCCGGCCCGAGACGGTGCTCCACGGCCTCATGATGCTCCAGGAGAAGATTCAGCACGAGAAGCAGGAAGTCTTGCCGGGGCAGGTGCGCACGTAACGAAGCCCATGAGCCAGCCCAGCGTTACGCTCCAACTCCTTCAAGAGCGCTTTGCGTCCGTCATTCGAGAGGTCCACAGCCTCCACGGCGACGACACCGTCGTCGTCGAGCCCGGGGCGAACCTCGAGGTTCTGCAGTTTTGCAGGGATGAGCCCCGGCTGGCCTACAACGTCCTGGTGGACCTAACCTGCGTGGATTACCTCGACTACCCCGACCGGGAGGGCCAGCCCCGCTTCGAGGTCGTCTACCATCTCTACTCGCTGGAGCACAACCACCGGGTGCGCATCAAGTGCCCCGTGGCGGCGGAGGACCCCACCGTCGCCACCGTCGTGGAGCTCTGGCCGATTGCCGACTGGCTGGAGCGGGAGGCGTGGGATATGTTCGGGGTCAACTTTGCAGGCCACCCGGATATGCGACGCATCCTCATGTATGAGGAGTTCGAGGGCCACCCGTTGAGGAAGGATTACTCCATCAGCCGTCGCCAGCCCCTAGTGGGGCCGAAGAACTGAGGCGCCGGGTGAAGAGGGAGCAGGATGGCTGAGGAACCCCAAACCGAAGAACACGTCGATAGTCTCGCGTCCCGGGTCGTAGGGGAGGGCGAAGAGGGGGAGCTTCAGTTCAGGGACATGTTCTTGAACATGGGGCCGGCCCACCCCGCCATGCACGGGATCGTTCGGATCCTGGTGCGGCTCGATGGCGAGACGGTCCTGGGCGCCGATGTCGAGATCGGCTACCTCCACCGGGCCTTCGAGAAGAGCTGCGAGGTGGGCGGCTACAATCAGGCCATCCCCTACACCGACCGGCTCAACTACGTCTCGCCCATCATCAACAACGTCGGCTACGCCATGGCCGTAGAGAAGCTCTTTGGCATCACAACGCCCGAGCGGTGCCAGTACATCCTAACCCTGATGTCCGAGATTTCGAGAATCACCGACCATCTGACCTGCATCGGCGCCTCGGCGATGGAGCTCGGGGCCTTCACGGTCTTTCTCTACATGATCGAGGCGCGGGAGTTTCTATACGACTTGGTGGAAGAGGTCACCGGCGCGCGCCTGACCGTCAGCTACGGCCGTATCGGCGGGGTGAAGGCCGACCTGCCCGATGGCTTTGAGCAGGAGTGTCGGGAAGCCATCGAGAGGGTCCGCAAGATCATCGGCGAGTGCCACGGGCTGCTTACGAAGAATCGCATCTTCATCGACCGGATGCGCGACGTGGGGGTCATCTCCCCGGAGCGGGCCCTCGCATACGCCTTCACGGGCCCGATGCTCCGCTCCACCGGCGTCAACTACGACGTGCGCAAGGCGCAGCCGTATCTCGTCTACGACCGGATGGACTTCATCGTCCCGCTCGGCACCAACGGCGACAACTACGACCGCTATCTCGTCCGGATGGAGGAGATCGAGCAGAGTTGTCGCATCATCGAACAGTGCCTGGAGCAGATTCCGCCCGGGCCCATCTTCGCCGACCTGACGGGCGAGCCCATCGAGACCGAGCGGATGCTCGAGCTGGCCAAGCACAAGGAGTCGTTCAAGGACCTCTACGAGGTGAAGGTCGACATCGCTCCGACGCTGCAGGGCAGCGAGCGGATTTTCCACGATGTCGTGGCCACGGACGACCGCCGGGCCTTTCTCCCGCCCAAGGAGGAGGTCTACGAGAACATCGAGTCGCTCATGAACCACTTCAAGCTGGTCATGTTCGGCCACGGTATCGAGCCCCCCAAGGGCGAGGCCTACCAGGCTGTCGAGGGGGCCAACGGCGAGCTTGGCTTCTACGTGGTGAGCGACGGCTCGGGCCAGCCCTACCGGGTGCGGTGCCGTGGGCCGTGTTTCAACTTCCTGGCCGCCCTGCACGAGATGCTCATCGGGGACATGGTGGCGGACGTGGTGCCGACCTTCGGCTCCGTCAACATGATAGGGGGGGAGCTGGACCGCTGACGGTCGGCTCCTTGAGGATAAGCACGATGCCCAACGTGGAGATTGACGGCCGGACCATCGAGGTCGACGAGGGGACGAGCATCCTCGAGGCCGCCGGGCAGGCGGGGGCTGCCATCCCCCACTACTGCTATCACGCCGGGCTTTCGATTGACGGCACCTGTCGGATGTGCCTCGTCGAGGTGGAAAAGAGCCCGAAGCTCGTCATTTCGTGCGCCACGCCTGTGGCGGAGGGGATGGTGGTCCGGACCGAATCGGAGCCGGTCAAGAAGGCCGTGGCCGATGTCCTGGAGTATCTCCTCATCAACCACCCCCTGGACTGCCCCATCTGCGACAAGGCCGGCGAGTGCGGGCTTCAGGACTACTACATGGAGCACGGGCTCTATTCGAGCCGGATGCACGAGAAGAAGTGGCTCAAAGGCAAGGTCATTGACATAGGTCAGCTCGTGCTCGACCAGGATCGCTGCATCCTCTGCACCCGGTGCGTGCGCTTCGGCGACGAGGTCGTGGGCGACCAGGAGCTGGGCTTCATCGACCGGGGCTCGCGCAAGACGATCGCGACTTTCATGGACCAGCCCCTGAAGAACCACTACACGGGCAACCTCGTGGACATCTGCCCGGTCGGGGCCTTCACCGACAAGGACTTCCGCTTCCAGGCCCGGGTCTGGTACCTGGAGCAAACCAAGAGCGTCTGCCCCGGCTGTTCGCGGGGCTGCAACATAGAGGTCCACCACACGATGCGCCGCTTCCGGTTCGAGCACAAGCGGGTATATCGGCTCTTGCCGCGCTACAACCCGGAGGTCAACGGCCACTGGATGTGCGACTTCGGCCGCCACGGCTACCACTCCGTGGACTCGCCGGAGCGCCTCTTCTTCCCGCTCGTGCGCGACGGCGATAAGTTTAGCCAGGTCCCGTGGATGGAGGCGATGCGAGCGGCCGCGGAAGCCCTCCGGGGGGCCGTTGAGGCCCACGGCCCCGAGGCGGTGGCGGTCATCCCCTCGGCCCAAAGCGCCAATGAGGACCTCTTCGTCCTCAGAGAGCTCTTTCGAGATAGCTTAGGGGTGCCCCACATCGACTACAGGGTTCCTGCGGCCGAGGAGGGCTACGAGGACGAGATTCTCATCAAGGCCGACAAGAACCCCAACACCCACGGCTGCGCGGACCTCGGGCTCGTGCCGGCCGACGGCGGGCGGGACCTTGATGCCATCCTGGCAGGTTGCCGCGACGGGACGATCAAGGCGCTCGTCGTCTGCCACCACGACCTGGGCCACCTTTTCCCCGACGGCGACCAGGCCGAGGCCCTAAGCGGCCTGGAGGCGCTCGTCTTTTTGGGGTCGTTGCCGACGAGCACCCAGGCGCTCGCCTCCGTCGTGCTGCCCGCGTCGGTCTACGTCGAGCGCGAGGGGACCTTCACCAACTTCGCCGGGCGCGTGCAGCGCTTCTGGCAGGCGCTCGAGCCCCTCGGCGAGGCCATAGCGGAGTGGGATATCTGGGTCGGACTGGCCCAGGCCCTGGGCCTCGAGTGCACGTATCGAAGCGCCGGGGATGCCTTCGACGCCCTCGCCCAGGCTGTCGAAGCCTACGCCGGGCTGTCGTACGACACCCTCGGCGCGGACGGCGAGCCCGCCGGGGTGGCCGTTGCGGAGGCGGCCGAATGATCGTCGAGGCGCTCATCCATCTGGTCAAGGTCCTCCTTGTCATCGGCTTCGTCATGAACGTGGCGGGGCTTTTGACCTGGGTCGAGCGCAAGCAGAGCGCTGTGATGCAGGACCGCATCGGGGCCAACCGGGCCGACATCTTCGGCTTCCGCCTGATCGGGCTCTTCCACCCCATTGCCGATGGGCTGAAGATGATAACGAAAGAGGACTTCATCCCGCCCGGTGGCAACCGTTTCCTCCATACGATGGCGCCCTTCGCGGCCTTCTTCCCGGCCCTCATCGCCTTCGCCATCATCCCGTTCGGCGACGTGCTGCGGGTGGGCGGCCGCATAATCCCGCTGCAGGTGGTCGACTTCAACGTGGGCGTCCTGTACCTGCTCGCCGTCGGGGGGATGAGCGTCTACGGGGTGGTGCTGGCCGGCTGGTCGTCCAACAACAAGTACTCCCTGCTCGGGGGACTTCGGGCCTCGGCCCAGTTGATCTCCTACGAGATTACGCTCGGGCTCTCCATCATCGGGGTGCTGATGGTCTTCCAGACCCTCCAGCTGAGCGAGATCAACCGCCTCCAGGGCGAGCTGCTCTTCGGCTTCATCCCCAAGTGGGGCGTGGTGGTGCAACCCCTGGCCTTCCTCCTGTTTTTCACGGCCGCCGTGGCCGAGAGCAGGCGTATCCCCTTCGACCAGCCCGAGAGCGAAAGCGAGATCATCGGGTATTTCACCGAGTACAGCGGCATGAAGTGGGGCATGTTCATGTTCGCCGACTTCATCGAGACGGTGACGGTGGCGGGTGTGGCCACCAGCGTCTTCTTCGGCGGCTGGCAGGTCCCCTACCTCTTCGCCGACGGCTTCCACTTCCCCTGGGGGAGCATCGTCGCGCTGCCCCACCTCGCGGTCATCCTGCTCCAGGTCGCCTCCTTCGTCTTCAAGGTCCTCTTCTTCTGCTGGCTGCTTATGACCATCCGCTGGACCCTGCCGCGCTTCCGCTACGACCAGGTGATGCGCCTTGGCTGGAAGTACCTGCTGCCGTTGAGCCTGTTCAACATCCTGGCCACAGGAGTCGTGATTCTCGCCCTCCAGGCCCTCTAGGTGGGACGGCCCTTCGGGCTCTCTTCCAGTTCGTCAGCTTCGACTTCGCCATCACCCGCGTCCGCGAATGCCCCGCGTGCGCCACGCTCTCCTGCGACCGGGCGGAGGAGGGAAGGGGGAGTTGAGAGGCCGCCACGCTCCCAGGATCCACTCTGAGACATAGCATATGTATGGGATCCCGTCGTTGCGTATTTCCCGAATGAGGGGGGATTTTTTTGCGCGGAATTCAGCCTTGCACCTTAGACACTTTTAGACACTTTTGACACTTGTGTCTAAAGTGTCTCCTTTCCCATAATCTATTGGATTTTAAGATGTTGCTGGAGATTTTGGGTGTCTAAATAGTGTCTAAAAATGGACAGGTGTCTAAGGCCATCAGACCTTGCCAAAGGATATCAAGAAGGCAACGGAATATCGTTGATTTTAGGCCTTTTCTCTCTAAACTGAGCACACGCCCCCAGGGTGGCCAGGATTCCAACGCCATTCCCCGTGATGACCCACCAGACCGGGGCGTTGAGGTGTTTCGTCCCGAGAACCATAACCAGAATGGTCATCGCCCCAAGGGCATGGATAGCCGTCAGGATGACGGCCACCCGAAAGCTATATCGGGGAGCGGCGAGGGCCCCGACCCAGACAAACCCGTAGGGCGCGGCGACGGCCGCACCCACCGTCACGACCCAGATTCCGAGGTTCCACAGCCCCAGGCCCTGCGAAAAGAAATTGCCCAGGATCATGATGATTGCCTGGCTTCCAATCCAAGCGCCGACGGCCAAAGGCAAAACAAGCACCCAGCGCAACCAATCAGGAACCTCTTCGATCATCGCCCTAGGCCTAACGCTCCTCTCCGCCCTCTGTGCCTGCTTCCTGAGCCCTCACCATTTCGTCTGGACGGGGGCATTTTTCTGCTCACGGCCTGGGGCGGGGTTGGCGGCGAGGCTTGAAGGTCACCGTGAGGGTGTGGCCGTCGAGGGTCGCGCCGGTGGGCTCGGCGCCGGCGGCCATCTTGGGTAGCGGGACGTGGCGCTTGAGATTGCCGATGCGGATGATCACCTCGTCGCCGGCCATGGTGAGGTCCACCGCCTCTTTGGTCGCAAACGGGAGCGTCATGGTGAGGCGGTAGGTGTCTTTGATCTTCTTGAAGGTGTAAGGCGGCTTGTCGTAGAGGACGGCCGTCGGGTCGGCCTCGCCGTAGAGCACCTCGCCGAGCCGGGCGAGCTCCTTAGGCCCGACAATCTCATCGGAGAAGAGATGGACGTGGAAGCGGGGCACGGGGGCGAAGGCCTCATCAGCCTCCTTGAGGTAGCGCTGGTGGGTGTCCCGCCACTTGCGGAACGCCGCTCCCCCGGTTCGCTCGTCAAGAATCCGGTTGATGATGACGGCGTCGACGCAGAGCCCATAGAGCGAGAAATACATGAAGGCCCGCTGGGTCTCCTTGAGCACCACCTTCTCGGGGTTGGTGACCAGCCGAACGCTCGTGGTCGTCGGGTCCTGGAGCACAGCGTCCACGCCCGTCAGTTTCCCGTGGAGATCCTCGAGGGCGACGAAGTAACTGTCTTCGGGAACGGGGATGTCCGTCATAGTCTTTATGAGCGGACGGGCGATCTTGAACAGGCGCCGCTCGACGGTGAAGACCTTCTTCATGTACCACTCAAGCGCCGTCGGGACGCTCACGAACCGGAGGCTCTCGCCCGTCGGGGCGCAGTCGAGCAGCACCACATCGTAGCTCGACTCCTTGAAGTACTCGTTGATGTAGAGCAGGCCGCTGACCTCCTCCATCCCCGGTAGCACCGCCAGCTCGTCGGCGATGACCTCATCGAGCCCCGAGGTGGAAAAGAGGGCGGCCAGGTACTTGTAGACCTCGCTCCAGTGGCGGTGGATCTCCTCCTGTACGTCCACCTCCTGAATCCAGAGGTTGGGGGCGACCTTCACCGCCTTGCCCTGGGCCCTGTCGTGCAGGCTTCGGTCGACGTCGAAGATGTCGGCCAGGCTGTGGGCCGAATCGAGCGACATGACGAGGGTCTTGTGGCCGAGCGCGGCTGAGCGGACCCCCGTGGCGGCGGCCATGCAGGTCTTGCCTGTGCCGCCCTTGCCGGCAAAGAGGATGATGCGCAAAGCGATGCTCCTCGAGGCTTAAACGATTGCGTCCAGTATAGTCGATGGCTCCGTGGCCGACAATGGGCCGGCCCGTCGCCGAATCGTTGACTTTGGGCGGGATTTTGCTACGATAAGTGCGCCAGGCAGCCGCAACGATGGGCCGGTGCCCAAGTGGCGGAATTGGCAGACGCGCATGATTCAGGGTCATGTGGCCTTACGGCCGTGGGGGTTCGAGTCCCTCCTTGGGCACCAGAAAAGGCGGCCGATGGGGGTTCGGCGGAGGCTGAACCTCCTGATTTTTTGCTGAAGAACATCACGCGGGGCCGATCCGCTCTGGGAGGGCACCATGAGTCGGCAATACGAGATCAACAAGCTCGCCATCGAAGAGTCGTGGCGGATGTTCCGGATAATGGGGGAGTTCGTCGAGGGCTTTGATGCGCTCTCTCACCTCGATCGGGCCGTGACCATCTACGGCTCGGCGCGTGCCACACCGGACGACCCGGTCTACAAGCTCGGCGAGGCGATCGGCCGGGAGCTCGCGGCCAACGGCTACACGGTCATCACCGGCGGGGGCCCGGGGACCATGGAGGCGGCGAACAAGGGAGCCTTCGAGTACGGGGGCGAGTCGGTGGGTCTAAACATCGACCTGCCCGAGGAGCAGGCCCCCAACCCGTACCTGACCATCGCGCTCGATTTCCGCTACTTTTTCGTCCGCAAGGTTATGCTCGTGCGCTACGCGACGGCGTTCGTGCTGCTGCCCGGGGGCTTCGGCACGCTCGATGAGCTCTTCGAGACGTCGACCCTCATCCAGACCTACCGCATCAGGCCCTTTCCCATCTTTCTGGTTGGCAGCGACTGGTGGGGCGGCCTGCTCGAGTGGCTCCGGGGAAAGAGCGTGGCTCACGGATACTTAAGCCCCGAGGACCTCGACATCTTTCACGTGGTCGAGCAGCCCACAGAGATCGTCCCCGCCATCGAGGCCTGGCAAAATCGACATGCGCATGCGGAGGGGGCCGGGTAGCGTTCGCCCAGTGGCAATCTCCTTGTGTCATATCCTACACTGTGTAATATCCTACACTCGGTGTATAGCCTCCAACACTTGCTTGCCTCCCTCGGTCCTCAAGGCGGGTTTCTCTCGATAATCGTACGCAAAAGCCCTTCAACAGCCTGCCTGTAGCCCCTTTCTAATCAATCAGTTCCGAGACCGTGACAAAAAACGGGCCTTCGGCCGGCGGCGACGCGTCTCGATGGCACCGAACTTGCTTATATCTCTGTTCAGCGGGAAAATCCCCGGATTTGTGTCATCAATCAGTACGGCGACACGTTAAGGAAGGAGTAAGACAATGATTACGCACCTCAAGACTCTTTGGCACGACAACGAGGCCGCCTCGGCGGTGGAGTACGGCCTGCTTGTCGCCCTGATTGCGGCGGTTATCATCGTGGCGGTGACGGCCATCGGGACGAACTTGAGCGCGAAATTCACAGAGGTCGCCGGCAAGCTCAAGTAAGTGACTCGTCGAGGTCCGTAAGGCCTCCGCAAGCTCTCAGGGCCCCCTCTTTCCGGGAGGGTTGGGGTCTAAGGTTAGAGGGACCACCTGGTTGTGGTCCGGGCGTCCGGCTAACCTCCATGTCGGTGGGAATGCGCACATGAAGCAGCGAAAGGCAACATCGGGCGACTCTTCGGAGCCTCAACGGGAGACCTCTTCGGCAAAGCCGGAACATATATCGGTGGGACGATGAAGTGATAGGATGGAGGGTGCATGATGCTAAAGAAAATCTTAGTGGTTGACGACGAGCCTGATTTCTGTGAGGCACTTCGAGACTTATTTAAAGGCAAGGGCTACCATGTGGTGGTGGCCCTCAGCGGCGAGGAGGCCCTGGCGGCCTACAGGCAGCATCAGCCCAACCTAGTGATACTTGACATGATGATGCCGGGTATGAGCGGCCTAGTTACCCTCCGTGAGCTCAAGGGCCTCGACCCGGAGGCGAGCGTCGTTGTGGTCACCGCCCTGAACGAGGAGGGGCTGGCCAAGCAGGCCCTGGCCGAAGGGGCATTAGACTACATCACCAAGCCCATCAACTCCGAGTACCTAGAGCTGGTCCTCTCGACGAAGCTCGCTCTGATCGACGCTGATAAGTAGCGCCAATCAAATTTTCCCGGCGGCGAGAAGTTGTCGGTCAATTACTGAATGTCACGTCCTTAATTAATTTACCCACCACTCTTCCAAAGGGCATATTTCACGATGTAATCGCCCCTCGTAGTCCATAACTCCCGAGGGGCAAATAACCCCTGTAATCTTAACTTTCCACCTCTAAGCGAAAGTAATGATTTCCTGGGATAATACGTACTAAGTTGACCAGCCCGGCCGGGCCGGGTCGGCCATACTGGGGCCTGCTTCTC
>JALLOF010000220.1 GCA_027717595.1 Nitrospinae bacterium AH_259_B05_G02_I21
CCGGTCCGGGCCCTGCACTTCGAGTGACGCCAGGGTCCCTCCCAGGCGGACCGCCGTATAGCGCCCCCCGCTCATCTCTGCGACGTAGCGGCCGAGAATCTGCTGGAAACGCTCGGCGGCAGGCCCAACCGCCGCCCGCAGAGCCTCCTCGAGGACGGCTTTGGCCAGCTCCCGCACCTGAAGGCCCCGGCGGTGGCGAAGGAGCTCGCGTTTAGCCGCCTCCATCGCCTCGTGCACCTCGGCCAGCTCATCGGCCTGGTCGGCCAAGACCTCGAGCACCCCCGTGAGTCGTTCTATCTGCTTGGACAGCTCTTCGCGCCGTGAGGCGAGTGATTCAGCCTCCTCGCGCATCCCGGAGAACCGTTCCGCATCGAGGGCCGGACCTCCGAAGCGCTCCTCGCCCAGGCGCTCCTCCAAAATGGCCATCTGGCGATGCAACTCTGTCCGCCCGGCCTCCAAGGCCTCGGCCGACCGCCCTTCGAGCAACCCGTCCCGCTCGCTGAGCACCTTATCCCGCTCATCCCTGAGGCGGGCCGCCTCCTCGACCGCACGCAGCATCTCGCCCGGCGAGGCCTCCCCCGCCCGGCCCGCAAGCTCACCCATCCTCGCCTCGAGCTCCCCAAGCTCCATCTCCCTTCGGGTTGCCTCGGCCCTCCTATCGCCAAGCACCCTTCGGGCCACCTGGCTCCGGTGCCAGAGCCACCCGGCTGCGAGGAGCACCACCGTCCCGAGGGCCACCGCTGCGGGTTTAAACCCAGGCCACGGGCCTGCCAGGCTTCCCAGAAGGAGCAACGCAAGGCTGCAGGCCCCAAGGACCGCAGGGGCCCGCAAGCCCGGAACGGACGTATCGAGGACGGCTTGCTTCGCCTCGTCGAGGGTCCGGCTTAGGACCTCCCGGCGCTCATCAAGTCAACCGAGATGGTCTGTTT
>JALLOF010000221.1 GCA_027717595.1 Nitrospinae bacterium AH_259_B05_G02_I21
ACGTAGGAGCGTCCACCCACCTGGACGTAGTGACGACCCTCCCGGCGGGCCAAGACCACCTCGTAGGCGCGACCCTCCACCAAGAGGCTGAAGGCCCCAGCGTCAGGGCGAACCGCATCGACCCGGTAGGTGCGCTCACCCACCACGACGACGGGGCGCCCGTCGTCCGAGGATTCAACCCGCACGGCCCAGTCGTTCGTACCGTCGGTCACCACGTAGGCCACGGCCACATCCCTCACCAGCCCCGAAGGGCCTCTCGCCGGCCGGCGAGCCTCCAGGCCGACCCGCTGCTTGTCGCACCGGGCCCCGCCGCCGGGGCCCCAAGCGCCTTGAACGCCCCTTTGCGTCCCTCGACGTCCAAGACCGCCGCCACCACAGCTATCTCATCAATCTCGCTGGGCGGGACCGGTGCCGGCTCCAACACCTTGTCAATAAACTCGGTAGACAGCCGACCCTCCAGGAAGGCCTCGGAGGCCATCACCCGCTGGTGAAAGTGAACGGTCGTCTTGACGCCCGAAATCACATATTCCGAGAGGGCCCGGCTCATCCGCTCGATAGCCTCCTCACGGTCGGTGCCCCAGGTGATTAGCTTTGCGATAATCGGATCGTAGTAGATGGGTATTTCGTAGCCCTCGTAGATGCCCGAGTCCTCGCGAACCCCGGGGCCACCCGCCGAGCGGTAGTAGTCGATCACCCCCGGGCTCGGCAGAAAGTTGTTGTCCGGGTCCTCGGCGTAGATTCGGCACTCGATCGAGTGGCCCTGCCAGGTGATGTCCTCCTGACGCAGCCAGAGCTCCTCGCCCACCGCCACCCTAAACATGGCCTTCGCCAGGTCTACCCCCGTTACCATCTCCGTGACCGGGTGCTCGACCTGGAGACGGGTATTCATCTCGAGGAAGTAAAATTTCCCCCCCTGGTCGACCAGGAAC
>JALLOF010000222.1 GCA_027717595.1 Nitrospinae bacterium AH_259_B05_G02_I21
GTGTTGGGGACGTTGTGCCGGATGGCGAAGGTCTTCCCCTCGGGGGTATGAAGGTCCGCCAGGGCGAACACCGCATGCTGTTGAAATTCAGGCATGAGCGAGTCCACGACCCGCTTGAGCGCGCGGCAGTTCTGTCACGTCGGCAGGAAGACTTCTACGATGACGGGCTTGCCCTGGCCGATGTCGCTCAGCGTCCCCCAGGCGGGGCCGGTTTGGGCCAGAAGGTAGGCAACCCCACCGCCGGCCAGCAGAACCACGAGCCCGCCGGTGAGCAGCCAGGTGTTCCGCTTCGGTCGGCTCCGGCCTTTCTTTTTCTTGGCCATCCGCTGGGTCCTCCATCGGGGTCGAAACGGTACGCCGTTCGGGAAAGCGACTGCGACCTACCGTAGTCGAGGGCTCGGGTGGTGTCAACCGCCTTTTGCCCACCCCCCGTCGCTGTTGCGGGCGCAACCCGTCTGCTATAATCCTTCAATGCGGAGGGGGTTGTCCACGTGTTGACCATCTGTAGAAAGGGGGCCACATGACGAGCGCGCCGACGTTGACGAGCCGATTGGACCTCAACTTGTGTTTCGCGTCGTTCCTGGGCAAGGAGGCGGGCCTGACGTCCGCCGAGTGGCGAAGGGGCCTGAAGCGGCTCGATCGGGCCCACCAGGTGCTCGAGGCCGAGCGGGCCGGAGGGCTCCAGGCCTGGCGGGATCTGCCCGCTGATACGGCCCTGGCCCGGCGCATCAGGCGGCACGCCTCGGCCCTGGCCCGGCGCTTCGAGACGTTCGTCGTCGTCGGAATCGGCGGCAGCGCGCTCGGCAACATCATGCTCCAGACCGCCTTGGCGCACCCCTTCTACAACGAGGACTCACGGCTCCGCCGAGGCCGGCCCCGCATCATCGTTGCTGACAACGCCGACCCGGCCCTCATCGCC
>JALLOF010000223.1 GCA_027717595.1 Nitrospinae bacterium AH_259_B05_G02_I21
CTCGTCCGAGGGCGATTTCGTGGCCCGCACCATCGAGGAGGCGGTCGAGGCGGGAGAGCGACGCTGGCGGGATTTCGCGATTCTCGTTCGCGCCAATAAAGATGCCGACCACTTCATCCGGGCCCTGAACGTGAGGTCCATCCCGCACCGCTTCAGCGGCAACCGGGGGCTCTACAGTCGCCCGGAGGTGCGCTTGGCCATCAACCTTCTTCGCGCCGTGGCCGACGTGACCGACTCCGTCGCCCTCTACTACCTGACCAGCTCCGAGCCCTACGGCCTCTCTGCCGTCGATCTGTCGCTGTGCATGAACTATGCGAAACGCATCAACCGGCCGCTCCACTCCATCTTCGAGCGGCTGGAGGCGGTGCCCGAGCTTGCCGAGGCGGTTTCACAGGAAGGCCGCGCCACGATTGCGAAGCTTCTTGGCGACCTTGCCGGCCTCGCCGAGCTTGCGCTCAGGCGACCCACGGGCGAGGTCCTCTACGCCTTTCTCCAGGAAAGCGGGTGGATGCAGCGGCTGGCCCGGCGCGCCTCGGCCGCCGCCGAGGAAGAGCTCCAGAACCTGGCTCGACTCTTCAACATCATCCGCAGCGCCGAGGGGGTGCTCCGGGAGAACAGGACCTCCCAGTTCGTGGGGCATCTGGAGCTTTTGATGGAAGCAGGAGACGACCCGGCCACGGCCGAGGCCGACCCGGACGCCGACGCCGTCCACGTGCTCACCGTCCACAGGGCCAAGGGCCTGGAGTTTCCGGTAGTCTTCATTGAGAGCCTCGTGGAGCAGCGCTTCCCCTGGCGGCGGCGCTCCGAGGCGATTGCGCTGCCCGAGCCCTTGATCAAGGACATACTTCCCGAGGGGGATTTTCACATCCAGGAGGAGCGGCGCCTGTTCTACGTAGGGATGACCCGGGCCATGGA
>JALLOF010000224.1 GCA_027717595.1 Nitrospinae bacterium AH_259_B05_G02_I21
CGGCGGACAGGAGCACACTCTCGACCCCGTGGCGCCCATTCGCGCAGGCTCGCGCCGGTGTGGATGTGGATATGGTCCCCTCGTCTCCCGCGCTGAGGCTCACTCATCATGGAAACGCTGACACCATATGCTCAATTGTTGGACACAAAGCGAATATAAGCCCCTGGGAGGGAAAAAGGCGTTTGCTCTTGTATAATACAGGATTAGCCGCTTTCTGGCTACCGCAAAATATGGCAAATGGCGCATTTCGCGCTTTTTTCACAATTTCGTTTAATGCGGGGGTCCCCTAACACTTAATTAGCCGACCGAGAGACTTCAGAAAACTCCCTTCGGCTGAAATGCCGTTTGGCTTAAGACTATTCGTTCCCACGAACGTCCCGCCCGCGCTCTCAAGCCGGGAGGTGAGATGAGAAATTACGGCACATTCCTCTTGAATCCCAGCCCCGGCCCAAGATATGATGGATCCCCGGTTGGGATCCACACTCTTAGCGACTACCTGAGCATCCCCTCAAAACCAGAGGATGAGGATGAGGACATTGAAATTTTTGATACCCGTCAAGCGCGTGCCCGACCCCGACACCACCATCAAGCTCACCAGCGACGGGTCGAGCATCGTCACGGATCATGTGAGCTTCGTCATCAGCCAGCTCGATGAGATTGCACTGGAAGAAGCGCTCCGCATCCGGGAGGCCAGGGGCGAGGAGAGCGAAATCGTGGCCGTCTCAATCGGCGGCGAGGAGGTGGGCGAACAGATTCGCACGGCCCTGGCGATGGGCGCCGACCGGGGACTCTTCGTGCGGGTCGAAGAGCCCCTCGACCCCCACATGGTGGCGACGATCCTCACCAAAGTCGTGGAGCGCGAGAGCCCCGATCTCATCATCATGGGCAAGCAATCCCCCGAGGATGACTCCACCC
>JALLOF010000225.1 GCA_027717595.1 Nitrospinae bacterium AH_259_B05_G02_I21
CCATCTGCTCGGCCATGTGCGTAGCCTTCCCGCCGGGCGCGGCGCAGGCATCCAGCACCGTTGAGCCCGTCTCGGGGGCCGCGAGAGCGCCCACCAGGGCCGCTCCCTCGTCCTGGACGGTGCATGCGCCCGAGCGAAAGACCTCCGTGGTCGTGACCTCATGGGGGCCGGATTCCACCCGCAAGGCCCCTGGGATAACGGACGACTCGCGCACCTCGAAGCCTTCGGCCTCCAGGGCGTCCGCCACCTCCCGACGGGAGGCCTTAAGCGAGTTGACCCGCAACGTCAGGGGGGCCCGCTCGTTGTTGGCCTCAAGGATGCTCGCCGTCACCTCAAGGCCGAAGCGCGCAACCCACCGCTCCACGAGCCAGCGGGGATGCGATTGCCCCACGGCCAGCGCCTCGATGGGATCGTCAAAGGTCGGCCGGGCGAGGTCGGCCTGGCGGCGGACCAGATGACGCAGGACCGCATTGATGAAGCCCGCCGCCTGGCCCCTGCCTACCGCCTTGGCGAGCATGACCGATTCGTTCACCGCGGCCCACGGCGGAATACGCTCCAACTCCAGAATCTGGTAGGCCCCGAGCCGAAGGAGGGTTTGAAGCCGCACGTCGAGGGCCTCCACGGGGCGGTCGGAGACCTGGTTGAGGGCCCAATCGAGCCGGCTCCTCCACCGGCAGACCCCGTAGACCAGCTCGCGGGTGAGGGCCCGGTCGGCATGCTGGGCCACCTTCTTGCCCCCCTCGGCCGTCCCGTCCGAGACGACCTGGAGCAGCTCGTTGGCAAACCCGCCCCGCATCTCAAGGGTCTCCAGGATGCGGGCAGCCACCCGTCGGCTTTCGGTGGGCTCACTCATCCCTGGTCTCCAAGCACCGTCCCCAAGGCCACCTGGTGGCCGCGAAGAAAG
>JALLOF010000226.1 GCA_027717595.1 Nitrospinae bacterium AH_259_B05_G02_I21
GTACGAGGCGGGCATCCGGGCGGCCGTCGTCTCGGTGCGGCGTAACCCGACCGAGGCCCTAAACCCGGCCATCAAGTCGACCAACTTTCTCAACAATATCCTGGCCAAGATAGAAGCCCTCGGGGCGGGCGCCGATGAGGCCATCATGCTCAACACCGACGGCCACATCGCCGAGGGCACCACGACGAACATCTTCTGGGTGGCCGGCCATACCCTGTGCACCCCTCCCCTCGAGGTTGGCGTCCTCGACGGGGTGACCACCAACCCCTCGCTCATCGCCAAGACGGGCAAGACCTTCGAGCAGGTGGTGCGCGAGATACTCAAAGTCATCGACGGCCCGGTGAACCTCGAGGTGGTGGGGACCGACGCCGAGACCATGGTGGCCGAGGGGCGAAACCTCATAGCCTTCGGCGAGAACGTGGTGGTGAAGATTCCCATGCTGGCCGAGGGCTTGAAGGCCGTCAAACGCCTCACCTCCGAGGGGATAAAGACCAACGTGACGTTGATATTCAGCCCCGCTCAGGCCCTGCTCGCCGCCAAGGCGGGGGCGAGCTACGTGAGCCCGTTCCTCGGTCGGCTCGACGACATCGGCCACGAGGGGATGGAGATCGTCGCCCATATTCGCGAGATCTTCGACAACTACGACTACGAGACCGAAATCCTCGCGGCCTCCATCCGCTCCACACTCCATTTCGTGGAGGCGGCTCGGCTTGGGGCCGACGTTGCGACGGTGCCGTTCAAGGTCATCCTGAGCCTCACCCAGCACCCGCTGACCGACAAGGGGCTCGCCAAGTTCCTGGCCGATTGGGAGAAGGTGAAGGATTAGCTCTAGCGCAGAGCTCCCCTGGCGGGGAGACAAGGAGCATCATGCCCATCTA
>JALLOF010000227.1 GCA_027717595.1 Nitrospinae bacterium AH_259_B05_G02_I21
GTCGGATGGAGGGTCCTCTGTGATGGAACGCGCGTGCCACTGAGCGATCGGCCTGAGGGGCCTGCGGTGGCCTTTTGCGGGCTCGCCGCGCCGGAGTCCTTCCGCTCGACGCTGGCGGGCCTCGGCGTCCCCGTCGTGGGCTTTACCGCCTACCGCGACCATCACGTGTATCGAGCGAGCGACGGGGTGTTTCTGGCCACCTGGGCCCGCCGGCTAGGGGCTCGGTGGTTCGTGACAACGGAGAAGGACGCCGTGCGCCTGGGCGGGCTCGGGGTGCTGCCGTATCCCATCTGCGCGCTGGCGATTGAGTTTAACCTGGTCGAGGGCGCGCATCTCTGGGAGGAGGCGATCCTCGCCGCCGCCCGGGGCGGGCGGGCCTGAGATAGCTCCTTACTTCACACCCTTCCTACTGCGGCACGGACAGCAACAGGTAGAGGCCCGATGAGCTGAAAAGCAGGTTTGTGCTCCAGGCGCTGAGCACGGGTGGCAGATGGCCCGCGTAGCCGAGGGCGAGCGACACGCTGTTTAGGACCCAGTAGGAAAAGCCCACAACGACCGAGAGGGTGACGCCGAGGAAGAGCCCCCCGCGGCGGCCTGTGCGCAGGCTGAAGGGCACGCCGAAGAGCGCCATGATGAAGGCTGTGAGCGGGGTGGCGAGCTTGGCGTTCATCTCCACGGCGTAGTGGGTGTCGTTGTAGCCGCTGGCGCGGATCTCCTGGACGACCCTGCGTATTTCCCCGTAGTTCATCTCCTGGACTGTCTTTTGCATCTCGGCGAAGTTCGCCTGCTTCTCGGCGAAGGGGAACCGCTTGGTCGGGAAGTACTCGGTCCGGAAGGAGCCGTCGGCGTGAAAGTCGCGGATGTAGACGTTGCGGAAG
>JALLOF010000228.1 GCA_027717595.1 Nitrospinae bacterium AH_259_B05_G02_I21
GGAACTTAACGACGCAGTAGTCGATCGTGGGCTCGAAGCTCGCGGGCGTCTCCTTCGTGATGTCGTTTGGAATCTCATCGAGGGTGAGCCCGACGGCGAGCTTCGCGGCGATCTTCGCGATGGGAAACCCCGTCGCCTTGCTCGCCAGGGCCGAGCTTCGCGACACCCGGGGGTTCATCTCGATGACCACAAGCTCGCCCGTCTCGGGGTGGACGGCGAACTGGATGTTGCTGCCGCCCGTCTCCACCCCTATCTGGCGGATGATGGCGACGGCGGCATCGCGCATCAGCTGGTATTCCTTGTCGGTCAGGGTCTGGGCCGGGGCGACGGTGATGGAGTCCCCCGTGTGGATGCCCATCGGGTCGAAGTTCTCGATGGAGCAGATGATGACGACATTGTCCTTGAGGTCCCGCATCACCTCTAGCTCGAACTCCTTCCAGCCGAGCACCGACTCCTCGATGAGGATGCGGCCGAAGGGGCTCGCGTTCAGGCCCCACTCGACGTGGGCGGCGAAGTCCTCGTCGTCGTGGGCGATGCTACCGCCCGTGCCCCCGAGGGTGAACGAGGGCCGGATGATGACGGGGCAGGGGATGTCGCGGATAATCGCATCGGCCTCCTCGCGGCTTGCGGCGTAGCCGCTTCGGGGCACCTCGAGGCCGATCTCCTCCATCGCAGCCTTGAAGAGGTCTCGGTCCTCGGCTTTCTTGATTGCATCGAGCTTGGCCCCGATGAGCTCGACCCCGAACTCGTCCAGGGTCCCGTCGTCGGCGAGCATGACGGAGACGTTGAGGGCCGTCTGGCCGCCCATGGTGGGCAGCAAGGCATCGGGCCGCTCGCGCTCGATGACGCGCCGGACGATCTCCGGTATTATGGGC
>JALLOF010000229.1 GCA_027717595.1 Nitrospinae bacterium AH_259_B05_G02_I21
GGGACGATGTTGGCGACATTACGCACCACAAAGAGCTCTCCCGGCCACACATCGACGATCTTCTCCGGCACGACGCGGGAGTCCGAGCATGCGACCACGAGGGTGTGGCAGGGCTGGTGGGAGGCTTCAGCCAGTCGTCGAACGAGCTCCTGCTCACGCTTGACGAAATCGGCCCGAAACCGCCTATGCCCTTCCAGCAATCGATCCATCCTCGACCTTCTCCCTGAGGTGGTCGCCTATCGCTCGACTGCTCCTGCTTATACTGGCCCCCGCCGGGCCCTGTCAAGGCGGGCCTGCTTTCCCACTTCGGGGTTGCCTTCCCTGGAAGGCTCACGTATACTGACTCCCCGAAATGAGGATGGAGTAATCCGGGGCGGAAGGGCGCCCTAGCCCAGCTTCCCCATTTCCGTTCACCGTACAGAATCATCGAAGCAGAATCCCTGTTCTTGGACCCTCGTTTGACCAAAGAGGACCCAGACCCATGACCATTGGTACGTCTCTAGAAGTACGCATCAAGGAGCTTGAGGCCATAGCAAACGCCTGCCGGGTGGACATCATCCGGATGCTGACCGAGGCGGGCAGCGGCCACCCCGGCGGGTCGCTCTCGGCCATTGACGTCATCGTGGCCCTCTTCTTCTATAAGATGCGCCACGACCCGGCCCAGCCCGACGACCCGGGGCGCGACCGGTTCGTCCTCTCCAAGGGCCACTGCGTCGCAGCGCTCTACGCCACGTTGGCCCGCGCCGGATACTTCCCCAAGGAGCAGCTCCTCACCTACCGCAAGCTGGGCTCGCCTCTGCAGGGCCACCCCGACCGGCTCCGCTTCTCCCTCATGGAGGGCTCCACGGGCAGCCTCGGCCAGGGCTAGCCC
>JALLOF010000022.1 GCA_027717595.1 Nitrospinae bacterium AH_259_B05_G02_I21
GATGCTGAGCATCCACCCGCAAACGCTGCGTCTCTACGAACGGGAGGGGTTCGTCAACCCGTCCCGCACCGTTGGCAATACCCGACTCTATTCCCAAAACGACGTTGAGGAGATTCGCACCATCCTCCGGTTAACTCGGGAGCTTGGTGTCAACCTGGCCGGGGTAGATATCATTCTAAACATGAAGGAAAAGTTCGAGGCGCTCCAGGCGGAGCTCAACGCCCTTTGGCAGACCATCGAGGAGCGCTCACCCCCCCGAAGGCGACCTCAGAAAGCCGCGTCATCAGGGTCAAGGTCGAGCGAGAAGATTAAGCCCCGCAGCCCTTTGATCAGCGAGGAACGACCGTGGTCGACCGCAAGGGTCCATACAAGGGAGTAACCGACGACTCCCTTGGGGCGTACCTCAAGAAAATCAGCAACATCCCGCTGCTGAGCCGCGAGGAAGAGGTTGCCATGGCCCGCCGCATTCAACAGGGCGACACCGAGGCGGAACACGATCTCGTTCGCCACAACCTGAGATACGTCGTCAGCGTGGCGAACCGCTACAAGGGCTCTGGGTTGCCTCTGCTCGACCTGATCAACGAGGGCAACATCGGACTCATCCAGGCCGCGAGGCGATTCGACCCCGAGCGCGGAGTTAAATTCATCACATACGCCGTCTGGTGGATTCGCCAGGCCATCATGCACGCGCTGGCCGACCAGTCCTCCACGGTGCGGCTGCCGGTCAAGCAGGCGGGCATTCTCTATAAGATTGCCGAGAACTTCAACAAGCTCCAGAAGAAGCTGTCCCGCGACCCCACGAACGATGAGCTGGCCGAGGTCATGGGCCTGCCCATCGAGGAACTGGAAGCGTTGCTTAGGGTCTATCGAACCCACCTGTCGCTTGATGCGCCGGTCGGCGAATACGAAGACACGAGCTATCTGGACCTGTTGGAGGAGACCGGCATGCCTTCGGTGGAAGAGCAGGTTCTCCACAGCGCGCTGGCCAGCGAGGTCAACTCGCTGCTCGAGTCGCTTCCACCTCGGGAGCGGAAAGTCCTTCGGATGCGCTTCGGCATAGACGGCAAGCCCCAAACGCTGGAGGAAGTCGGCAAGCAGATGAATCTCTCTCGCGAGCGGATCCGCCAGATCGAGAAAAAGGCCAAGGGCCGCCTGAAGGCCCGTGCGCGCCTCAAGGCCGTGCGCGACTATCTAAACTGATCCTCCCCCCGGCTCTGGCTATTGACACAGCCAAGGCGCCTAAGCTATGCTCCCATCGTCTCCAGCCCACAGGGCCCGGACATCATCTCCAGCGAACCTTCCACTTCCGGGCGGCTGACGTGCAGTCATGCTGTCATACTTGAAAGAGCAAGCCATCAGGCTCAACGGGACGGCGAAGCTCAGCCTCCCCAATAAGATAACGCTGGCCCGGATTTTCATCGTTCCCCTGATTGTAGTCTTTCTCATCCGCCCTTCCGGGTGGAGCAATACCATCGCCGGGGCGCTCTTCATCCTCGCCTCCCTAACCGACTGGCTCGACGGCCACCTAGCCCGCAGCCGAAACCAGGTCACCGACCTTGGAAAAATGCTCGATCCCATCGCCGATAAAATCCTTGTGGCGGCGGGCCTCATTCCGCTTGTGGCCCTCGGTCGGGTCCCGGTCTGGATGGCGGTCGTGCTTCTTGGCCGCGAATTCGCCGTCACGGGACTCCGATTTATCAGCCTCTCGGAGGGGCTCACCATCTCGGCCAGCCGCCTGGGCAAGTACAAGACCATCCTGCAGGTGGTGGCCGTCTCCATGCTTATCCTCCACTTTAAGGTCCTCCACTTCCACATCATAGGCATGCTGGTGCTGTGGGTTGCCCTCTTCGTAAGCGTCATTTCCGCGGTCGAATACTTCATCAACTACTGGAACCCCAACCACAGCCAGGGGACCTCCTGAGAGGCACGGGCCGAACGAGGAGGTGCCCCTCCCTTGCTGACCGCAGCGCTCTGTATAGCCGCGGGCTATCTTGCCGGCTCGGTCCCGTTTGGTCTGCTCATCGCCCGGGCCCGGCGCGTCAACCTGCGCAGCGCCGGCAGCGGCAACATCGGGGCGACGAACGTCTGGCGTGTGATTGGGTGGCGCGAGGGCGCCGCCACGTTTGCAGGCGATTTCGCCAAAGGGCTTCTGCCCGCGGTCCTGGCCGCTCGCCTTACGGGTTCGCCGGCAGTGGCGGGCTTCACCGGCCTGGCGGCCATCGGCGGCCACACATACCCGTGCTTCGCAGGCTTCCGAGGCGGCAAAGGGGTCGCCACGGGGCTAGGCGTCTTTCTCGGACTTCTGCCGCTGCCGGCCCTCTTGGCCGCAGCGACCTGGGCCGGGTGCCTGGTCCTTTGGCGCTACGTCTCGCTAAGCTCGATGATCGCCGCCCTCTCCTTCCCCATCTGGGCGGGCATGCTCCACGCCCCTCCCATCCTCATCGGCCTCGGCGCCCTGGCTGGAGCGTTGGTCGTGTGGCGCCATCGGACAAACCTGGAGCGCATCGTGGCCGGCCAGGAGCCCAAAGTGGATTGGCGAGAGTGGCCGCCCAGGACAGATCGATCAACAAGCTGAAGGAGGGTCTCCGGGCGGGTCCCACCCCAGAGCCGACGACGACGGATTTTTCCTTGACACGAGACGGGTAGCTCTTTTACTTTAAGAAGTACCGAGAGCGCGGGAATAGCTCAGGGGTAGAGCACCACCTTGCCAAGGTGGGGGTCGCGGGTTCAAATCCCGTTTCCCGCTCCACGCAATTCATTATTATATCGTCACTTAGGGAATCGGGCGGGGCTAAGGGTCGCCGCCCGGCGCCTTTCCCCACCATCCTTCCCGCCAATTCCACGTTGCTGTTGGCTTCCGGGCACCCACAGGTTGAGATAGTAAGTAAAAGATGGAATTATTTAATCTGAAAAATGCGTGAGGCCTAAGGACTAGAAGCGATAGAGGGGGAACGAGCGAAAGGACGGATGCCGGCAGGCAAGAAAGCCCCTATACGTAATTCTCCACAGGATTTTTGGCGGCTGGGATTATTTTTCCTACTGCGTGACGTCCGAAACAAATCCGTGCCAGAGCTTATCGATGGTGCTGGCATCTGGCCCCAAGGGTTCTTTTGTCTTTTTCCCGGCACCGCAGGCTTGCGTAGCGAGCAAAAGAACCGCAAAAAGTAGCACGATAATCGTTCTCTTCCTACTCAATTTACCCATAATATTCTTCCTCTTCCCTCCGTGTCCTTCCGAAATCTCTTCCACAGGGTACAACATACTTGCCCCAACCACAATCCCCCCCGGTGGCCCCGCCTCAATAATATCAGTTCCTCTCGGTCATCTGGGGATGGTAGAATGCCGAGGCGAAGGAAGCGTGGAGGCGAGCAGCGATATGGAGCCCCGAGTGGAAGTCAGTGTCGAGCGGGCGGGCGGCGGCATCGTCATCGTGGCCCTCTCAGGGGAAATCGATAAAAACTCCTCACCCCAGGTTCGCAACACCCTGGTCCCGTTGTTTGCCGAGAAACTGAGGGCCGTGGTGGTCGACCTCTCCGGGGTGAGCTACATCGACTCCTCAGGCATCGCAACGCTCACCGAAGGGCTGCAGCTGTCCCACCGAAGCGGCATGGCTTTTCGCCTGTCCGGGATGCCCCCGGAAATCAAGCGCGTCTTCGAGGTGGCGAGACTTGAGGGCATCTTTGAGGTATTCGACACGCGTGAGGCAGCCTTGGAGGGCCTGGCCTGAAAAGCGCCCGCCGATGATGCTTGACAAGATGGCGTAAACTCACTAGGTTCAATTGTGCCGGGCGGGCTCAATTCGCGCTTCCCGGTCCAAAGAGGAGTGACCGGTCGGGCGGTGACACCGGCGGTGAATTTGTGTCCTTAGGTGTAGCGGAGTCGTTTTGGTCGGAGGCGGCCGCCACCATAGAGAGATACGACCATCGCCTTCACTTCCATAAGGTGTCACCGCTCTCTTTAGTTCCCCCAATACCACCACACCGAATGACAGCGGCGAAACCAGACTGAACGATAGGCTTGTCGACTAGGTCGAAGGCGAGTGCCGCTGGCTGATTGCCCGGAGGATGGTATCGGGAATGGTACGGCGCGGACCCAGCCCGAGCACTACGTGGGGCGGCGTATCGAGCACCCGATCCACCACCTTGGCGATGGAACTCCACTCCGGCAAGCACCCGGGCAGGGCCTCCTCTAGGGCGGCAACGGCGGGCCAGTCGGCGAGGAACTCGCCCAGCAGACATACCTGTCCCAGACGGGAATCGTCCTCCAGGGCGAGGGCCACGTGGAAGCTTCCCAGTTGGCTGGGCACCCGGGCGGTGCGGTCCAGCGAGGCCGGTGGGGTGCGGTCGGCCCGCCAGGCCTCCTGCGCGAAGGTCTCCGCGAAGGCGGAGTCGGCCTGAGCCCGCACTTCCTCCGGCAGCGGCTCGATCGGAATCGTGGCCCCCACGTGCTCGGCGAACCCTTCCCTGATGGCCTCCAGCACCCGCTCCAGCTTGGGCGTGGCGCCCAAGGCCTCGCTCAGGGTGATGCACCCCTCGGGTGCCAGCAGGTCGTCCCGGTCCTCTAGGCGCCCGCCAGAGTCGGCGAGGCGTGGGGCTGCCTCGGCCAATGACGTGCTCCAGGCCAGGTGGAACTGGACGAGCGGCCGGCCTGCCTCGTCGATGTCGAAGGCGACGTGGCCCACTGCCCTCTTCTCAAGGGTTATGAGGTCGCGGCCAGGGTACATGACATTGAGACGGAGCCGCTCGAGGCCGCGAAGGACGCCCCGCACGTAGCGGTTGAGGATGAGGTCGGAGGTGAGGGGGCGCTGCTGGATGGTAAGGTCGGTGAGTCCTGGGGCCGCCACTGAGACCTCGAGGATGCCTGGGCCCACCGGCACGAGGCGTCCGCCGGTGATCCGCCGCTGGACGTCCGGACGCCCCCAGGCGCTCTTCGCAATGGGCTGATAGCGGCCAAACAGCAGGCCCTCTGTTGCGCCTAGACCCATCCGGAGCAGGGCCGGCCCGCCGGGGGCGCAGCGGGCCCGCAGGACCGCATCGAGCGCCTGGCTCTGGTCCGGATCGATGGGGTTGGTTCGAAAAGCGTGTAAGGGCGTCATCGTCAACAATCTACCAGCCGAGAGGCCACATGACCAGTGCAGGCGGAGCGGCGACAGGGGGGCCGAGCCAATCGCCCCCTTCCCCCGCTGCCCTTGCTCTGGCTCTGGCCCGACCGAAGGAGGGAGACCGTGTCATACCTTAAAACAAAATGGCAAGCCAATATCGATAAGGTAGCCTTCGTAAAGGCGTTTCCCGGTCGGCAGACGGAGTGGCAGGCCGCCGTGGGCAAGACCGTTGAAACGGTGGTTCCGGTTCCAACGGCCGAGGAGCCTGTCGTCATCGTCTTCACCGACGGTGATTTCCTCATCGCCCCGAAGCTCAAGGACACCCCCAAGGAAATCCTCCTAGCCCTGAAGGAAGCCAAGCCCGCCCTGGAGCGGTTCCACGCCGAGGCCTATCAGAGGCTCGAGGAGCTTTCGGCCCGCGATCGCGAGATGACCCGCAAGGCCCGGATGGAGCGGATTGTGGATGCCGTTAGGAACAACATCGACAAGATGCCTGGGCTCAAGGAGGCCTTGGTGGAACTGCTGGACGAGCGGAATGAGGCGTAACGGCCCCGCGCGTCGCCCTACCCTCTTCCAACGCCGCCCCACGGCCGCCATGGGTGTGGCCCCTCCCCACGACGACCGGGACAGAGTGATTCGAGGCCCGTCCGTCAACCAGAAAGTGCCTGAATTTTCAATTGACACGAGCCCCTCGGGGGCCTTAATATAGAGCCCACCTGCAGGGTCGCCCTGCAGCCCCCCCTCCTTCGCGCACCTTAAGCGGAGACCTAAGACTGCAGCCACACACTCGTAAGGCGGCGACGTCAATCAGGCAAGCGCATGCCTCTTTTGACGAGGTGATGGGTGCCTCTGAAACCACACCAGGGCATTCACGCCATCATAACCCATTGCCGCATCGTACACATACAGCGAGCAAGGGGGTGGGTGAAACCCATGAGCGGATTCGAGCTCCGTGGGGGCACACGGCCCGAGGCTTGAGGTGTCATCGTAGTTAAGGAGGATCGATATGAAAGAGAACGAGAAGAAGAAGAACAAGGGCATAGGCCGGCGGGATTTTTTGAGGACTGTCGGCGCCGGGATCGTGGCGGGCGCGGCCCCTGCGGTAATCATTCCCGGCAGGGCTCTGGCCAGGGCAAAGAGCCTGAAAATCCTTCAATGGGCCCACTTCGTCCCCCGCTATGACAAAAAGTGGTTTGACGCCTTTGCCAAGCAATGGGGGAAGGATAACGGGGTCAACGTCGTTGTGGACCACGTTCACATCGGCCAGGTTAAGTCTCGTACGGCAGCCGAGTTAGCCGCCCGAGGAGGCCACGACCTCATAGAGTGGTTTGATCCTCCGGCTCAACTCGAGCTAAGCGTGCTCGACATGACCGACATCGTCAAAGAGGCGGAGGGGCGATTCGGAAAGCAGCTCGACCTTTGTAAGCGGAGCTCCTTCAATCCCAAGACCGGAAAGTACTACGGCTTCTGCCACGGCTGGGTCATCGACCCGGGAGACTATCGAAAGAGCCTGTGGGCGAAGGTAGGCAAGCCCCGGGGCCCCGAGACGTGGGAAGATCTCATCACCTACGGTGGGAGGATAAAAAAGGAGCTCGGGGTACAGCTGGGCATCGGCATGTCTCAAGAGATCGACTCGAACATGGCCGCCCGTGCGCTCCTTTGGTCCTACGACACCAGCGTGCAGGACAAGAACGAGAACGTGATTCTCAACAACGAAAAGACGGTGGCAGCAGTGGAGTTCATGAAGAGGCTCTACAAGGCGGCTATGACCCCGGAGGTCTTCGCTTGGTCACCAGCCTCCAACAACCGGGCCCTGATCGCAGGCAAAGCCTCCTACATCATCAACTCCGTCTCTGCCTACCGAAGCGGCCAGAAGAAGAAGCCGGAGATTGCAAAGGACGTCTATTTCGTACCGCCGCTCAAGGGCCCTCGGGGGACGCGCTGGACGAGCGAGCACGTCATCTACAGCTACATCATCCCGAATTACGCGTCGAAGAACGCCGACACGGCGAAGAAGTTCCTCCTAGCCCTTCTTGAGAACTACGACCAGGCGATGTACCAAAGCGAGCTCTACAACTCCCCGGCCTTCTTCGACACCCCTATACCTTCCGGCGACCGCGGTTATGCCCGCGTCAAGGGGGCCAAGAAACTTCGAGACCTCCACAATGCGTGGTTCGACAAGGATCCGTTCGCGCTTCCTGGCGAAGCGACGAATAAATTGAAAGTCCTCAAGGACGCCGAGAAGTGGAGCACCAACGTGGGCCATCCTGGTCCGGCAAGCCCAGCCATAGGGGAAGTTTACGGTACAAGCGTCATACCTAACATGATGGCCAATGCCGTCCGCGGCTTCGGGAAGCCCAAGACGGCGGTCGCGCAGGCGGAGATCCTGACCAAGGCTATCTTCAAGAAGTGGCGCAAGAAGGGGCTCGTGGGCGGCACAATGTAACCTGAACACGGATCTAAGGAATAGCCCTCCCAGGGTGGGGGTTCCTACCCTTGGGAGGGTTGTTCTTTGGGTGGCCTGGAATGGCGGGCCGAGGGCCTGAGAGTACCGCTCTACGCCGCATAAGAGGCCAACGAAAGGGGCCTTTTTGCCGGTGCGGCCTCTGTGGTATTATGTGCCCTTGCTTTGGGATGGAATGCACCCAAGGGGGGCTACCAAGAACCCCTGGGAGATGTCGACGAGAGACGGAGCAACGATCGGATGGCCACCGTTGAGGTTCGAGGCATAGTTAAGCGCTTTGGTGACGTGACGGCCGTTGACGGCGTCGACCTGCTCACCAAGGAAGGTGAATTCCTCGTCCTGCTTGGGCCCTCGGGGTGTGGCAAGACGACCCTGCTTCGGATGATCGCCGGGCTGGAAGAGCCAACGGAGGGCGATGTCCTAATTGGCGGTCAGGTGGTGACCGACCTGCCTCCCCGGGTCCGCGGGATTGCCATGGTCTTTCAGAGCTATGCCCTATACCCTCACATGACCGTATTCAAAAATATCGCCTTTCCGCTCAAGGCCCAGGGGGCACCCAAAGCAATATGGAAGGAGAAAGTGACGTGGGCCGCCTCCATGTTCGGCATCGAAACGCTACTGCACCGCAAGCCCAGGGAGCTCTCCGGCGGCGAGCGCCAGCGGGTTGCCCTGGCCCGGGCGATGGTGCGGGAGCCCAACGTCTTCCTGCTGGACGAGCCCCTCTCCAACCTGGATGCCAAGCTTCGGGCTTCCGCCCGGGAGGAACTCCAGCAGTTTCAACGCGACATCGGTACCACGACGATCTACGTGACCCACGACCAGGTGGAGGCCATGGGGTTGGGCGATAGGGTCGCAGTGATGGACGAAGGAAGGGTGCGCCAGATTGGCACCCCACGGGAAATCTACCACGAGCCCGCCGATACTTTCGTGGCAGGCTTCCTGGGCACTCCTCCCATGAACTTGCTCGAGAAGGAAAACCGGACCTTTGGCTTCCGCCCCGAAACCTTTCTACCCCTCGAGGTGAGTGGTGGCCACAACGACGTAGAGCAGTTCCAGTTCGAGGTCACATGGATGGAGCACTTGGGGTCAGACCGGCTAATCTACGGCAATGTCGGGGCTCGATTCACTCACCGCCACGTCGTGGCCAAGCTCCCCGCCAATGTCACAGTACCTATCGAGCCTGGAGAAACATACACGTTCGCGGTGCTCCGTAAGGATCTCAAGTTCTTCGATCGGGAAACGGGCCTTCGGGCTAACCCGATCCCCCTTTGATGCATAAGCGATGATGAAAGCCGTCGAGAGACAGCCGAAGGCTGCTGTGCTTGGTGCCCCCACCTTCTGGGGCCACCTCGTCGACAGCGAGCGGATGCTGGCCCCCCTCATGATCGCCCCTGCCATTCTCTATATTGTTGCGCTGGTCGGATTTCCCTTCCTCTTGGCCATCTACTACAGCCTCAGCGACGCCACCATAGGGAACCTGAGCCTCAACTTTGTAGGCTTGAGGAATTTTATCGCCGTGCTCGAGGACCCCGTATTCCGCCAATCGCTGAAGAACACCATCATCTTCACGCTCGTCTCTCAAGTGCTCGTTCTGGTGCTCGCAAAGATCCTCGCGTTGGCCCTACTCAAGGACTTCCGGGGGAAGTGGCTTGCGCGCTTCTTGATTTTGCTGCCGTGGACGGCCCCCATCGCCCTGGGGACAATCGGCTGGATGTGGATGCTCGACTCAATCTTCAGCCCCATTGACTGGATGCTGAGGCAGGTAGGCCTCCTCGGCGCACCCGGCGCCATCCTCGGGACCGCCTCAAACCTCTATTGGCTAGGAATCCCGAGCCTGGCTATGACCTCAGTGATCCTGGTCCATACGTGGAGAATGCTCCCGCTGGCCACAGTGATCCTCCTGGCGGGCCTGACCGCTATTCCCCAAGAGATCCTTGATGCAGTTGAGGTTGATGGGGCGGGCTTTTGGCGCCGCCTGTTTCAGATTATGATCCCCATGCTCATTCCTATCATCAGCATCGCCGCGCTCTTTGGGGTTATCTTTACCTTCACCGACATGGTCATTGTCTACGTGCTCACCCAGGGCGGCCCGGTCCACAGCACCCAAGTGCTGGCCAGTTGGGCCTTCTTTAAGGGCATCGAGGCGGGAGACCTAGCCCAAGGCGCGGCGATTGCCCTCTTTCTCTTCCCCCTGATGGCATGCATGGCCATCTTCATGCTCCGATTAGCCCGCCGTACGGAGGTGACCTGATGGGGCGCCTAAAGCGACTGGGGGCGCGAAGCACGCTCTACGCCGTCGTGGCCTTCTTCGCCCTCTTCAGCGCGTTTCCCTTTTTCTGGATGGTAATAACCACGTTCAAGCGCTCCCATGACCTCTATACCCTGGAGAACAACCCTTTCCTCTTCAATGAGCCACCCACGCTGGAGCACTTGCATGGGCTTTTCTTTGATACGTGGTTTGTCCAATACCTCATCAACACCTTCTTTGTCGGGGTCGTGGTGGTCGCCATCACGCTGGTCGTGGCCGTCCCGGCCGCTTACAGCCTCACGCGCTGGGCGGGGCGCTGGGGCGAAAATTTGGGAATAGGCATCTTCCTCACCTATTTGGTGCCTCCCACCCTCCTCTTTATTCCGCTTTCCCGCGTGATCGGCGTCCTCGGGCTCCAGGAAACCTTGTGGTCGCTCATCCTCATCTATCCTACGTTCACCATCCCCTTCTGTACGTGGCTCTTGATGGGCTTCTTCAAGTCGATTCCCCCGGACATCGAGGAGCAGGCCCTGATCGACGGCTACAGCCGTCTCGGGGCGATGCTGAAGATCGTCCTTCCCCTCTCCATCCCAGGGATTCTGACCGTGGTGGTCTTCGCCTTTACCCTGACGATGCACGAGTTTATTTATGCCCTGGCCTTCATCTCCAGCTCATCCCTCAAGACGGTCAGCATCGGTGTGCCGACGGAGCTGATCGGGGAATTCTTCGAGTGGGGCCAGCTGATGGCCGGAGCCCTGATCCCAAGCATCCTCGTCGCCATCATGTACACCTTCTTCCTCGACCGCTTCATCGCCGGCTTCACAGTCGGGGCGGTGAAAGGATGAAGGGTTCCGAGAGCACAAATTACATTAAAGACCGCCATGTAATCCATTGATATAAATAGACAACACGGCGAGGGCCATTCCTGCCGTCGGGCAGTCGCAAAGCCCCCTCTCATGGCAGGAGAACAGTTGCCACTTTGCGCTCTACCTATTAATGTATGAGTATCACTGCTTGAAGCAGCGGTGAGGTCTTTCACGCGCTAATAAGGGAGCGAGGGGGAAAATGGAAAAAGCCACCTTCGGAGCGGGCTGCTTTTGGGGCGTTGAAGCTGCGTTCCTTAAAGTAAAGGGCGTCTCATCGACGTCCGTCGGCTACACGGGCGGGTCGTTAGAAGATCCTACGTACGAAGACGTCTGCTCGGGGATGACGGGGCACGCCGAGGTCGTCCAGGTGGAGTACGATCCGTCTGAGGTCTCATACGAGGAACTGCTGGAAGTGTTCTGGGACATCCACGACCCGACGACGCCGAACCGCCAGGGGCCCGACATCGGCACCCAGTACCGCTCAGTGGTGTTTTGTCACAACGCCGAGCAGGAAGCGACAGCTCGGACGTCGAAGGACCGGCTCCAGGGCTCCGGCAGGTTCACCAACGACATCGTCACGGAGATCACGTCCGCTTCGCAATACTACCTCGCCGAGGACTATCACCAGCAGTATCTTGAGAAGCGCGGACGAGCCCACCGCTAACGAGCCGAACCCTACTTGACTTTCGATGGTCTTGCCATCGCCCGCACTTGCTCACCTGAATGCCATCAGGCTCCCGTCGCGGCCCGCCACGTAGCAGGTCGAGCCCGCCACCGTGGGCCCGCCGAGACATTCGCCCTCAAGCGGCGCGCTCCAGCGCTCGGCCCCGTCGGCGGCCAGACGGGCTGTGATTAGTCCCTCGGCCCCGGCGATGACAAGCAACTCCCCGCTCAGTGCCGGCCCGCCCAGGTGGCGGCCCTTCGTGCGCACCCTCCACCGCTGCGTGCCGTCTCGCAGCTCCAGGGCGGCCAGAGTTCCGTCGAAGGCCAGGACGTAGGCGCACTCGTCGTCGAGGACCGCTCCTGCCGCCACCCAGGCCGGAAGGCGCATCTGCCACACGACCCGGCCCGTCGCGAGTTCGAGGGCCGTGACCGTCCCATCGTAGGAGCCGACGACCACTAGACCCCCGCTTGCCGCCGGGCCGCCGTCGATCCATCCTCCGGCCTCCCAGCGCCACCGCTCGCTCAAGCCCTCCTGCTCCAGGGCGTAGAGCCGATGGTCCCGGGAGCCGACGAGCACGAGGCCGTCGACCACCAGCGGCGCGGAGGCCAGCGCACCGTGGGCCGTCCAGGTCGCAGAGACGGCACCCCCGGCCCTCTGGAGACTCACCAAACGGCCGTCCAGCATGGGGACGAAGAGGGTGTCCTTGGAGGCGGCGGGGGTGGCGCCGACGGGAGCGCCGAGCTCCGCCTCCCACTCGACGGAGCGCTCCACCAAATCAACGGCGGCGAGCCGGCCCCCGTAGCCACCGACATATGCCTTCCCATCAAGCACCGCTGGGGCGGCCGGTAGGCTTCCACCCACCGCCAGCCGCTCGATGATGCGACCCCAGGCCTCCTCCACCAGCACGAGCTCTCCTCCTGTGGTTCCCACCACCACGAGACCGTGGCCGACCACCGGCGGAGCCACGATCGGCGAGCCGACCTCGGCCCGCCAGGCCATCTGCAGAGGCAGAACCAGGGCGGGCGCTACGCTCCCCGCCCGCCGCGGTCCGCCGCGGCCCTGGGGCCAATCGTGGGCCACCACCGTCGGCTCCTGGGACAGAGGCACATCAGCGAGGTCCTCCGCCTCCGGCCTCCGTACGGCTCGAGGTAACAGGCCTGGGCCGAGGAGGGGCTGGAGTACTCTCAGCTCCTCTGCCAGCGCCTCGGCCGAGGGAGTGCGTCGGGCGGGGTCGCGCTCGAGGAGGCGGCGGATGCATGACCATAACTCAGGCGGGTGGTCGAGGACGCCCTCGCCGAAGGGCTCAGGATCGCTCGACATGATGCGGCTGGCCAGCTCCCACTGGCTTTCGGCCCGAAACGGGGGCGCCCCGGTGAGCAGCTCGTAGAAGACGACCCCGAGGCTCCAGAGGTCCGAGAGGAAGGTCGCCTGGCCCTTGAGGTGCTCGGGCGCCATGTAGGGCACCGTCCCGGCCCGGGTGCGGGCCTCTTCGGTGGGCTGGAGGATGCGGGCCAGGCCGAAGTCGGCCACCTTGACGGCGTCCTCGGCCGAAAGCAGCAGGTTATCGGGCTTGAGGTCGCGGTGGACGACATCCCGGCTGTGGGCGTATCGGAGAGCCTCGACCGCCTGGACCATCCAGTCCACGACCCGTGACGCCTCTAGGGGACCATCCTTCAGGAGACGGCGCAGCGAACCGCCAGCGGCATACTCCATGACGAGGAAGAAAGTCCCGTCGGCCTCATCCGTGTCGTAGACCTGGCAGATGTTGGGGTGGACGAGCTGGGCCTGGGTTCGGGCCTCTAAGGTGAGCTTGTCCGTCGTCTCCGGGCTCTGGTCGAAGGGCACCTTGAGGGCCCGGGGGGCCTTCAAGACCGGATGCCAGGCCAGCAATACCTCGGCTGAGGCCCCTTTGCCAAGGTGGCCGCGAATTTCGTACTTGCCTAGGGCGGTGCGTGTCATGAGGGTCCCTAGGGGGGAAGTTAGGCCGTAGGCTTCTCCGGTGGAGGGGTCTCTTCGTCTTCGTCTTCGTCCTCCTCGACCTCGGCGGCATCCTTAGGGAGGGCCGCCAGGGGCCACGCCTCCGGCTCTTGGCTCAGGAGCCGTTGGAGCCACGCGGCGGCCTCAGCCCCCTTCGGCGGAGCATCACGCCCGAGGGCCGCCTCGGCTGCCCGCCTAAGCCGCTCGGCGAGGCCCTGCTCGGCCAGAGTTGCTAGCCGCTCGCGCAACTCAGCGGGCAACGGCTGGCCCTCGGCCGGAGGGGCCCATTCGGCCTCGAAGGCCCGGAGCACCTCTATGAGCTCTCCGCACGTCGCGCACCGCTCCAGGTGCCGGCCCAAGGCTCTCCGAAGGTCCTCTTCACCCTCTCCGGCCAGATACTCCCCCAGGGCTTCGGCGGGGGGACAGCCCGCGCCGCCGGCCGTCCAAAGCTCGACGAGCAATTCTTTCGCCTCGCCCAGCTCCTCGAGGCTCCGGCAACACGATTCGCACGTTACCAGATGGGTCTCGACCCTGCGCCTCTCCTCCGCATCGAGCGCCTCTTCCATGTAGGCCACGAGGTCAATCGTCTCACAAGACGGCATCGCTCCCCATCCCTTCAGCTGGGCTCCAGCAGGCCCGCCGTGAGAGCCGCCTGGCGGAAGTGCTCCAGGCAGCGCTTGATCTGGACCGAAACCGTGTTCAAGGGCCTGCCAAGCCGCTCGGCAATCTCCTGGTAGCTCTCCACCAGCCCCAGCTGGTACTCCATGTAGGCCTGTAGGACCCCCTTGCAATAGCCCGGCAGCCGCTCCAGCACGGGGTCCCATCGGGCCAGGTCATGCCTGGTGACGGCCTGGGACTCCACGGTCGGCCCCCCGTCGGGGTAGGAAACGATCGGGTCGGCCTCGGGCCGGTCGTCCTCGGCCGCCGGCCGCCCACGGTGGCGAAGCCGCACCTCCCCGGCCCGGAAGTGGTCGAGCACCCGGTTGATGGTCGTCCGGCGAACGAAGCTTCGGAACGCATCGGCTGAGCGCACCATGGCCAGGCCCCGCTCCATAAGGTGCAGCACGACGGCCTGGGCGACATCTTCGGCCGCATCGTCAAGGCCCCATCGGGCCCACCGGGTGATGGAGAGCACGTAGCCGTAGAGGTGGCCCCAGGCCTCCTCATCGCCCTCGCAGCAGCGAAGGAACAACTCCCGGTCTGTCAGCTCTCCCACCACCCTACCCTCCCTGTGCGATGAGGCCCGCCTGCCAAGCGGCCTCCAGCCTAGGGTAGGGCCACCCAAGCGCCTCGAGGGCCTCTTCAATTGATGAACCGTCGCCGAGCGCCGCCAAAAGGGCCCGGAGCCCCTCCCAGCCGACGGCCTTCTCCAGAAACGCCACGACACTGTACGACTGAGCGTAGGCCAGATCGACGAGCGGCTTCTCTTCCAATCGGGAGAAGGGCCCCTCGAGCACCCGGAGCGGCAGCAATGCCTCCCGGGCGGCGGCCACCGTCAGTCGCGCCAGCGCCCGGTGGGGGAGGTTCTGGGCCACGCCCTGCGCGATGCCCTCGTCCAACCAGGCCGGGCAGCGTCCCCGCGAGGCGGCCTCAACGGCCACATGGGCCACCTCGTGGGTGAGCAGCAGCACGAGGAAGTGCGGCTCGGGCAGGGCCCCCTCCCCGACGGCCACCCGGACCGTCCCATCGTATACGCCCGCCATCCAGGTGGCGAAGGCCTCCGTGGGCGCAGGGCTCGCCCGCCGAAGTTCCTCTTCGGTCTGGTAGACCTCGATGGTCACGCGCTCCGGCAGCGACCCGACCGTCTCTTCGAGCCGGCGACGGGCCAGGGCCAGCGTCTTGGCGATGGTCTTGAGCAGCGCCGGATCGGCGCTTAGAGGGAAGTGGACGACCCAGCCCGGGCCCTCAACCGCCACCCGCTCGCCCGGCCCCAGCAGGGCCTCCGTGGCCGGACCATCTTCGACCAGCAGCGTCTTCACCTTGCCGTAGATCCGCCACTTCTCCTGAAGGCGCTCAAGGGCGCGGGCGGCTTCTGGATGGGTCTCGACGGCGGCGGGAATCGCCCGGTAGGCCGCCTCGGCCCGCTCCCACCTGCCGGCGGCCTCCAGCAGATGGCCCAGCACCATACGGCGGTCGTGGTCCTCGGGGTGAGCGCGCAGGCCCAGCTCGTAGGCCTGCGCGGCTTCGGGAAGGCGGCCCTCCTCGCACAGCCGGTCTCCCTCGGCGAAGGCCACGGCGTCGGGACCCGCCGGGAGGGCATCGGCCGAGAGCAAATGAATCGTCATCGTCGTGGTGCCGATACGAATCTCATCCCCCGGTCGGACGCGCGCCCGCTCGATGCGTTCTCCGTTGATGAAGGTCCCGTTCATGCTGCCCATATCCTCAAGGACGTAGCCCCCCCCATCCATCTCGACCACCCGGGCGTGGTCCCTGGAGACCCCAGGGCCCGCCAGGACCAGCCCGCAGTCGGACCGCCGACCGATTGTCAGCTCCGGGCCCCGGAGGGCCACGGCCGAGCCGCCGGGGGCGTGGACCAGGAAGACCAGGGTTTCGCTCATCGTCCTTCTCGGTTCCTCAACGTGTCGAGCGCCTGTAGCCCGCCGCCCGAGCTTCGGCCTCCGTTGCGAAGAGCACCTGGTTGGTGGGGCTCACCCGCCTGTAGAACCGACCCCCGGGGAGGTGGTACACCTGTCGGGGGCGGAATACTTGTATCAGTTTTCCAAGGACTTACAGGGACAGTAGGCAATGATGGCCGATGGATGGCCGATTTTGGAGCCATCCTGTCCATCTTCTCGGGGCGGTGGTACCTTTCGGGATGCCCGTAGTGGTCTAGGATCATCTGGACGCTCGAGTGCCCTACTTGCTCGATGACGTACAGCAAATCCTCCTCTAATTCGTAGAGCATTATCGTAATTAGGGTGTGTCTTAAATCAACCGGAGTAATCCGATTCAGCCCGGCCAACGCACAGGCTTTCGTTAAAATCTCACTAGGCCGATCCATCGCAATATGACTGCCTCCGGGCCGACAAAAAACGAAGTCCGTCGGTCGTCCCCTGCCCGCGCTAAGTTCGCTTATATGGTGATCGAGAAGAGCCTGGCGGGCTTCCATGTTTAAATCCGTGCGCCTCTCAGCCCCGGTCTTGGTTACATCATCCACAAGGTTGGTGCCTGTAACTGTCTCTCTGATTAAAAGAAAGCGCCTAGGGTCTTTTGCGCTGTCGCCCAAGTTAACACTTGCCCACCGAAGACCCCGTATCTCAGAAACCCTCAAGCCCGTATAGGCCAAGACGGTAAAGAAGGGATGCCATTCAAGATAATGAGACTGAATGGTGTCCAGTAGGCGGTGGAGTTCTTCTAGGGTGAGGGTATTATATTGTTTCTTGCGTCGTCGGCGACTATAGCGAAGTCGGACTAGAGAAACAGGATTACGTTCCACCCGTTCCTCTTCCACGGCAGAGCGAAAGATTGACGACAGGGTAGTTCGTATGTTCTGGATGGTTTTCTCAGCCAATCCACCCTCTGCCAGGTGGTCTAAGAAGGCCCGCACGTCTGCGGGCCTGATCTCGTTAATGGGCTTGCTACCAAAATAAGAAAGGATATGGCGGCGGACTTCAATACCGTAGGCCTTGAGAGAGTTGGCTTTTACTTGGCGCTTCATCCGTTCTAGCCACCCTAGAGCATACTGGTCTATGGGTGGGTGGTCTTGGCTATATTCATGTAGGGGGAGTCCCAAGGCCAGCCTACTACGTAGCTTCTCTGCAACTTCTTCGGCTGCCTGCTTCGTCTTGAAGGTGAGGCCCGGTATCTCCCGGCTCTTGCCGCCCCTATTGTAGAAGAGACGCCAGCGCCCGGAGTTGGCGGGCTTCTCGCGGGCCGTTATGCCCATGTTGGATTTTCCTATTGTGTGCTGAGCCATTGGAGGGCAGCCTCGACATTACCATCTTCTAGGGTAATGGCCAAGCGGCGTCCTTCGTCTATCCAGGCGTCCAAGTCAGCGCGGGCAAGGAGCCGCTTACGGACGATTCGCCCGCCCACGGGGAGCTTGACGTACCTAAGCGATGAGGATGGATCATCCACGATCTCCTCCAGGGTCCGGGGCGAGAGCGAGAGGTACTCCCCCGCCGTCTCTAGGTTCATCAAGCTGGGCCAGCGACCGTTCATAATCTATCTAGGAACCTCAACCCACCACGGCATCCACACACCGGGCAGTTTTGAGTTTTGAGCTTCATCCCCTTTTTTCCCTTTTTCTATTGACAGGGGGTGCGCACTCATGTTTACTCGTCTGCTCCCTCCCAATAGGTCGGCTCAAAGACATCCTATCTTTCTGCATAGCATGTCAGCCGACTCCCGCCATCACAAAGGGGCCTGTGTTTTGCACGGGCCTCTTTCCTTTTGGGGATGCTCATATACCTCGCCTTTCTTTTTTTTCGATGGCTACGCCCTGGTAGACTATAAAGGTTCCCAATATTTGGGACTGAGAGAATAATAAAATAGGCCCTACTGTCACAGAAACTGGGACTGGAAAAATGCGATTGAGCGCCCGTTGTCCTAAAAATTGGGACAACAGAGGTAAAAAATTGGGATTGAAGTCTATTTTTCATCTGTTGGCTCCCATGTTTCCCAGCGCTCAGAGAGGGTGTACTTTGATGGCCTGTTGAAGAGTCCTCCGTACTCAACGATGTCCAAAAATCCCCTTTCAACAAGCTCCCCAATTGCTCGGGTAATGGTGTTCTTAGTTGCTATGTAAGTTAATTGACTGTTGGGCAAGCAGAAAATCTCACCATCGAACTTGGTTGGGTTGTATTCCATTAGAGCGTGAATATAGACATCATGAGCCTTGCTACTGACAGAGCGCCATGCCTTTGATTGCCACATGGGCCTACGAATGATGGCTACCTTGTTGTCTCGTACCTTCTTGCCTGTTTTACGTTCAGCCTTTTTGGCTTTCTTGGTGGCCTGTCTATGTTGTTTGAGTGTTGTCACAACCTGCCTCCAGCCAGGCTTGGCGGGGTGACGGGTGCTGGAGGACCCCCGCCCCGCTCCTGTTAGGGAGCAGCCCCGCCGTTAATTTCCCGGATCGCATCAATTACAGCCTCCCGGCATGACGAGCAGGCTGCTGACTCGACCAACTCGATTAACTTCCGCTTCCGCTCTTGCCTATGCCAGGACCAGCGGCACTCATCGGAGCAGAAGCGCCGGGCAGATCCGCCCACCCGTTCCTGGGCCACAGGTGCGCCACAGGATGGGCAGGGAGCGGTTGGGGCGGCCTGCTTCCTTGCTCTGCCTTTATCGTCCATTTTGGTCGTGCTGCTCGCCGCTCTATGGCTTTCCATGCGGTGGCCCGTTGCCTAACCTGCGCGGGCCGTCGCAATTTTTGGGACCGACCTTCGGCCCACACACCAAATATATTCCATCCCCAATGCTGCGTCAAACATAACCTCTTGATATATTTGTAGTTACGGACAGAACATGGGCAAATCGGCGGGATTTGCGGACCCTTGTCCGACCAGCGGACAGAAAATCAGAAAAGGTTCGAGAAATGGCTGGATTTTGTCCGCTTTTTTATTGTGAGGGTTGCAGCCTTTGGATGAGATATGTCAGGATTCTTGATGCCGTTTCAGGGGGTACTCTTTCCAAGAATCGTTTGATCCGCCTTCTAATCGCTTCGGCAGGGTCACCTACCCCTTTTTCCTCTATACCTCGGAGAGTCATTAAATTAAAAACAGCGTGCCCTATTTGCTTGTCCAGCACCTCTCGGTCTGCAATATGGCTATCCAAGGTTTCCCATAGTGCCCAGGACACGAAGCCTTTGGCCTCTCTCTTCCTATATGAGTAGTGGACCTTAGGATAGCTAAGTTCATGTGCCCACTGTCTCAGGCCACGCAAATCTCCCATGATTGTGTTGACCTTATTCAGTCTACTCTCTTGCTTCTTTTGTAATTTTTTCCACTCATCGTGTGAAAGGTTTCTTCTACGGTCAGGGTCAGCTTCCATTTCAAGGTGGCCCAATATGGATAACTCTGGTGCAATTGCTTTGATGGACGCAAGGGCGTTGTCAATTTTCTTGAAAATTGGGTCCTTTGGGAACAGCCCGTATATCCCATCTTCTTTCACGGTCTGATAAGCGTACAGTATCTTTTCTATGGAGGAGATTACTCCTTGGTAGGCTTGTATGGATATGTCAACTCCAAGCGCATCACTAACACATTGAGCAATCTCATCATGCGTTACCCTTCGAATTCGTTGTTTCTTCTGACCGCCTCCCATGCTGCCCCACAAGCAACCCCACGGTAGAAGGTGGGGGCCAAAGACGGCGCGGGTTTCCGTCCTTGTCGGGAGCGACCCTATGGCCCCCTTATATTAGTATTATACGCTCAATGGCTAACCTAATTAAATACCTCATTCCCCAGGATTGGCTTTGTAGTAATCGTAGACGAATTCACGAAGCGTTTTTCTAACAAACTTTTCAGTTAGTATGTTAATATTATTATTACCGCCTCCATAAAGGCCCCCTTGTCTCCAAATAGCTCCTAAATACATATTCTTAGTTCGCTCCTCTTTCTTAACGGAAAGAATATCTGCAAAATGCCTGTACTGAAAAGACCAGTCACGTACTTCCAAGTCAAGGCTGCCAATAAAACCTAATTCTTCATTGGACTCAGTAGATAAATATTTTATTTGCAAATAAAGGTATAAATAAGCATCGTGGTTGTTTTCCACGAGCAAAATATTAGGTATGCGAGACTTTAAATATATATAAACCTCCTTTTTTAATCCTTCTTTATCAAGAAGAGTCTTTTCATCGCCTTTGACTACAGCCAATATCTTAAATGAACGCAACCCCTTAAGTCTTAACTGTTCTTTTGTAAGGTCTTCGGCTGACAATCCATGAGGAAACAAGTATGTGAATGCTAAAATCAAAAGAAGATACTTTCCCCATCGCATAGCTTTATCCCTCAATACCGCAGTTTAGGCTCAGGGCTCGCAATACCTCTTACCAGCCCTACAAGCATCTTCGCACTTGGAGTTTACATCCGTACTGTATAGATAATTACCACTATCGTAATCATAGACTTCGGACGGACAATCCCGTTTGCATTTTCTATAGGCATTGTCACAGGCTTCTTCAACAGCTTCTTCAACGGCTTCTTCAACAGCTGACTCACATTTGGTTTCGTGGTCTGTCAAGTATAGGTAGTTCCCGCTTTGATAGTCGAGAACTGGGCCGCTACAGTCGTAAGCGACTGCTGTGTTTGCAACGACTATTGAAAAAATAGTCACAAGAATTATCTTGGGGAGAGTCGCTTTAAGCGTTGGGTAACGGTATTTCTTCATAGCCCAATCCTCCAAAACCCAACAAGCCTTTAGCCGAAGCTCTGAAAAATAGCAATGAAGAGTAAATACATGCCCATGATGTGAAGGGTTCTATACCACGCTTTATTTGCCAGTTCAGGCAAGGTACCCCCTGCTATTGTTTGGATTTCCCAACCCAAAAGACCCAACACAGCCCAAAGCAGGATGAATGCCGACGAAAGAAAGTAATACTTTGGAAGTGTGGAAAGACTTGAAAATGTTATCCAAGCTAAAATAAGGATGCCAACACAAATAAGTAAGCTCTTTCCAATAGAGATTCGGACTAAAGAGGATGAATCTTTGAGCGATTTCCTCAGTTCTACCTCTCTTTCTTTTGAAGGCGGCACCCCGTCCCTCTCAATGGAATAGTTGTAAGCACTTTCATCGAAGGCATTTGGGTTTAGGATAAGTTCGTAAATCAACTTTGCCCATCTAATAACTTGAATCACCAAGGCACAACCTCCATCAAATTAGAAAAAACTTGTCCCTTCAACATCTACAATCTCTATCATTAATGACCCCACACTCCTCGCCTTGCCCCCCGTGCCTCCTCCTGGGCCTTCACAAGCTCGAATAGATGAGAGACGTTGGCCCCTATTACCATGAGCTTGGCACACCCACGCCGTAGCAGTTCCGCATTAACGTATACGCCGTCTTTGGTGTAGATATGAGCAAGGAGCCGCTTATACCTATCTCTTGGTTCAGCCCCGACCTCCAGGCGCACCCTTTGGCCGTCCAGTATGTCCTTGAGGCATTCAGTAGCCTCAGGCCCGTAGGGTTCCTGTCCTCTTGTCGGATGATGGGTTTCTGGTGCGTTGACACCGATGAGCCGAACCCGCTCCCCCGATGCCAGCCGAATTGTGTCACCATCAATGACTTGAGCTACCTGTGGACCAGCTGGAACGCCAACCCTGGGGGATGAAGGCTTTGGTGAGGGGGGCGGGGTTATACGAGGCTTGGGAGCCCGAGCCCTCCTAGGCTGTCCACCTTCGCAGTATTGGTTGTCAGGGCATTGAGAGCAATGGCCGGTATCACCGCAAATGTAGGTGCCCCGATCTGAAGGGCAGCTATGCCAGCGGTGGCAACCGGAGCGGTGGGCGTGGGCGTAAGCAGGGAGAAGCATTAGGACTAATAAAGCTGAGGCCAAATAAAGGCGTCGATGCTTCATACTTCAACTCGACAAAAAGTTTCTCTCTTTCACTTTCAGGCCTTTTATTCTGCAGATTTTTTTAGCGAAGCAATGAGAGATTCCACAGGGGCCGTTCGTTTTAAAACCCGTATTTCAGCAAAAGATAAGATTGTCTCGATTATCTCTTTTGGGTAAATAGTAAATCCTCCACAATCTGGGCAGCTTGTTGCTCCAAGTTCTTTCTTAATGAGACCAAAAAACTTAGGCCGAGTAATGTATCCGATAAGTACTGATGTCGGTTTTAATCGTTCCTCACCTTCACTATCTTCTTCAACACCGCATACTGGACAGGCTACAATCTCCGAAATGGCTTTAACGATAAAGTCCCCTTGAATTCCATCGTTATCTTTGTAGTGCATAGCATGGTCATTCACCGTACAAAAAACTGTAGGAATGTTGTAAACCTTGGAGCAGGCTTCATCTTTAGTTAAGCCTAAGTCCTCCAGGACGTCTAGCATCCCTAATTCACCACCTCCCCCCATTGACTGTAGGGGGCCTCCAGTTAGTATTTCATATGTAGGGGGTTTCATCTCTATGACTGCTTTAAAAACTCATTCGACAGCGAATCATATTTAATAATCTCTTCACATTGCGGACAGAGAAATATTATAAAACCCTCAGGAGTTCTTCCTAACAGGCCTCGTTTGCCTTCTCTTTCCCAAGTCCCAAAGTTTTTAATACTCGCTTCATGTCCACAATAAGGGCATTGCTTAATAATCGCGTCCGTAAAACTCTCATCAACCTTTGGTGTGGCTTTAGCAGCCAAGTTCAGCATCATGCGCAAAGCCGCCAGCTCACGATTTACTGTTAAATTGTTAAACAGGCCCAAGAATTTGTCAGCAACTTCATCGTCCAGTTCTCTAAGAATCTCATATTGCTCCTCAACACCATCATGGTTCCATAGTGATAAGTAAGCCAACCCCAAATAAAAGTGCGCTTCTGTATTTTCGGGCTCAAGATTAATCGCCTTCCTCAGCTCCCTTTCAGCCTCCTTGTAACGGCCAAGGTTCCCGTAAGAAAACCCAAGCCAATAGTGTGCCTCTGGATTCTCAGGTTCCAGACGTAAGGCCATCATCAATTGCCTTATTGCTGCCTCGTCGCGGTCAAGCCTTGCGCAAGCCACTCCCAAATAAAAGCGAGCCGTTGCATCCTCAGGTTCCAGACGTACCGCTTTCTTGCATGCCCTGGCAGCTTCCTTGTAGCGTTCAAGGCTCCCATACGCTACCCCTAACCAAAGGTTTGCCCTAGCATGGTCAGGATTTAAGCGGGTTGCCTCTATGTAAGCCTCAAGAGCCGCCTCATATCGGCCCGAAGTAAATGCCTCTTGGCCTTTTTCCATTAGCAAGTCAAAATCTTTGTGTTCCATTGGAAGCCCCCTTCTACTTTTACTTGAATATCCACACCAGGAGGGCCACACCAAGGGCAATAGCAAGGAAGATGCGCAACGCGCTTAGTTTGCTTGCGACTTGTTGAACTATTTGCTCTATTACCAGAAGACGGTCAGTTAATTCTTCTTTAAAGTCTTCAAAGTCAATAAGCCTTTTTCCAATGAAGTCAATCTTGTCTTCGATAAAATCACCTTCCCTGCCTTCGTAGCCAAACAGTTCTTCAGGGTCTTTAGGTGTTTGTTTCTCCTGAATTTGCTCTATGGTCATTGCCGCTTGAGAGGCTCCTATATCGTCGTCCAGTTCAGATAGCCTGTCTCTCACCTTTATTAGGTTGTCCATAGAGAGTGTTTGATTATAGGCTAGGCCATGAAGCGCCCATGTGTCCTTGCTCTTTAGCGTTTCTTGGATGACCTCAGACGTAGGATAGCGAATATTGGAATAAGCAATGTATCGACATGTATCATCAGAATCTTTCATGCCGAGGCTCAAAGTCGCAGTATCATTAGGGTCGCAGTTTTCAAGGATAGCATACCTCAATCTTTTATTATCACACGCCTTATAAGCTTCTGCTTTCATCCCATCGTCTGCGTTTAAGTATCGGTAGACTGCATATGGAACACCAGTCTCTATTGGCCACTTAGAGGTATATTTCCAGAGTAGTGAGTAATGCTTCTGGGTTAGATACCATGAGTACCCGTCAACGTGGTCTGATGAGTCTAAGCTGCTTTTGCTCTGGGCTGAGGTATTTGTGATGAAAGCCAGGGCCAACTCTTTGCGAGCTTCCAATTCAATACCAAGCTCCTCGTCCTCGGGGTCGAAAACCTTCTCTATCAACTCAGGGTCTACTTCAGGATTTCTAACAAGAGCCAACCGTTCAAGGTGTGTCCCCTCTTTAAACCACTCCGTCCACTTTGAGGTGTAATGGATGCTGTAGAAGACGTATGGGTTCTCTCGCAGGCAGGCCCGAACGAAGGGGTCGGGGTCGTTTTTGAGCCGTTCTTCTAAGTTTCGCTCTGGATACTGGTACTCTGGCTCATCATCACCGTAGTCGAGAGACTTGCCGTGTCGAGCTATCCATTGTCTGACTTCTACATTTGAATCTTCTACCGCTAATAAGGCAATTTCATATAGGGCTTGACGGTCACGCTTGTAGTAGCTCTCAAGGATATTTATTCGGCCTTTCGCGTCAGAGGCTCGATACTTCCTCTGGAGTTCTTCTAGGGTGTATTCATCGATAATGTCGTATCTATGAAGCTCCATGAATTCACCTTGGCCCGCTTTGTGCGGCATAGCTCAAGCAAAAGTTTTTATTTAGTCTTTACATACTTACCTGATCTAAGACATTTTGAATATCTATCATCTCAAGAGCATTCGTAGCAAGGTCTACCCCCAGGTATATGTATGCAATGCCATAGTCATCACCAACAATCAATTGTGACAGTCCCTTTGCGAACTCCCACATGAGGGTGCCTTTTAAGTCTTCATCTTTTTCAGCGAAGAGCTTATTCATGGACATGAATTCCAAGTTTGTCCAATTCAATCGCTTATACAGGGTTTCCTGTGCCAATTCTCTTTGATCTGAAGGCATATCTGGTGCGAATATCATTTCCATTGATGAGTTCATAGCCCCTTCAACGAGGATATCCATGAATTCTTTTCTCTTATGGTCATCTAAAGTTAAAACTCCCAACCGATCCGCCATGTGGATAAAAAGAACTAGGAATTCCAAGAATATATCTGCAAACTTAACATCATCAATATCTACAACTAACCCTGCTTCTTTTGACTCTTCATCTTCTAGGGGATAATTCCTTATTTTCTCTGCACAGACGTATGCGCCTTCAACCATCGTGTTTGCCAAATTTGAAGCTATCTCCTGAACCACAAGCTATCTCCTGAATCCATTGCTAATCTCATTCTGGCAAAATTAAAAGTAGAGGAATGGTGTGTTGCCTTTACATCCTACCATCCCAAGACGACCGAGGGGAACGAGAAATTACCTGGACTGAACGGAGGTTTGGCTCTCGGGAATACCGCTGCACAGGGCGCGGGAGACCAGGAGCAGGAGTGTGCCTATGGGGTGTCTTTAGAAAATCTTTGGATTCTCGGGAGAGAACTAGCTAGTTTTCCTTCGATCCCCCCACGCCTCCATAGGGGGGTGCCCACGGGAATCATGCTCACATCAGTCGCGTAAAAACGCGACCAAAGCAGGGGTTCGAGTCCCCACGGGGACTCGTCCTCGCCATCGGATTTGATAGTGTAGCATCATTGGAACCTTCGGGAGTCACCATAGAGGCAGCCTAAAACCTTGCAAGGCCCGGTTCCCCTAATACTCTACCCTGCATTTATCCCTTGGAACCAACGAAAGATATTGATATTTTAAAGCACCCGACGGTCACATTGACTCTTCAAGTAAAGTGAGAGAAAGCCATGTATTTCAAACTTGAACACATTGTACGCAAGCTTAGTATCAACATCGAGGAGTCTGATTCACGGGAATTTGCCTATGGAGGTCCCCACCAAGTTACTGTGAGCTTACGAAAGGCGTCGACAAAAGATGCGCACACAAGTGACCTCGGCAGAGATTACGCCGTTTGTACAGCCATGAGTCAGCAGGAGCCTTCTCCTGAGATTAGGGCCATGTTCGCAAGTCTTGCAGAAAGTAGACTTCCGCAAGGAAGCGACCTTGAAAAGGCTAGTAATATGTGGGCTGATCACGCCTTTGAACCCGATGGGCGGATTAAGGAAAGTCACGGGGTTCCCTTCGAAATATTACCGCAATCCTTCCGGTCTTTCGTTGAGCAGGCTAAAGGTGAGCTTTATGATTTTCTTACACGTACAGTCCAAGTGCTTAGGTGGCGAGGTGCTGCGAAGGGACCTCATAGCCCCTTCAGCGTAAGCGGATGGGGATGGTCATTTGATGGTCAACTTTGGAAGCCAGTGCCATCTGTAATACAGGTTTTTTGGGAGGCCATTTCACCTTTGAGAGCAACGGGCGAGGTCTGTGTCCAAGTCGAAAGGCTAGTCACGGAAGGAGCAACAGAACCTATTGGTCACGAACTCTATCGGGAAGCATGGGAGCAGCGACATCAAAATCCACGGAGCTCCTTGGTTATCGGTATGGCTGCCGCAGAGGTCGGCTTCAAGCAGTGTGTGAGCACTCTGGTCCCGGATGCAAAATGGCTGGTTGAGGAAGCTCCATCCCCACCTTTGGTCAGGATGCTTCAGGAATATCTTCCTCAGTTGCCAGCGAAATGTATGATACAAGGCGAAGTATTGCAACCGCCGGATGAGGTCATGGATGCGCTCAAAAAGGGACAGAACCTTAGAAATAAGGTCGCTCACGTAGGAATCCCTGCTCCTGCATATGGAACTCTTGAGAAGGTGCTTCTGGCAGTGCATGACCTCCTTTGGATTTTGGACTATTACTGCGGTCATGATTGGGCACTTGAGCAGATTCGTCCTGAAATTAAAAGGGCTTTTATAGATAAAGGAGCGGGCGCATAACATGTCGAGTGTGATTATCACGCTCTTCACGATGGCCTAAAAAACTCACTCTTACCGACTACATAGGGGATATGGTGCTGCCAGCGGAAACACACCGGGGGGTGGTATAATCAACAATGAATATAACCCTGAAAGGGGGAAATCATGATCAAGGTCTGGCTAACTAAAACCGTTCGGC
>JALLOF010000230.1 GCA_027717595.1 Nitrospinae bacterium AH_259_B05_G02_I21
CCCACCGCAACCAGCGCGAGGAGCCAGAAGCCCGCCACCGACACCTGGGGCGCCCGCGGCTTGACGGGCCCGGGGGCGCTGGCTATCATGGGCGGCACGTGAGGCCGAAGCGCCTCACATGGGAGGGGGTCGGGCGGCCGAGGGAAGGGAGGCATGGTGCGGTGGTCTGCGGGCCGAGCCGGCTGGGGCTCGGTTGTCGGGCTGACGGCGTTGATATACGTGAGCCTCCCCGTGATGCCCTCGGTGTGGCGGGCTCTCAGCCGACGGGCGCCCCAGGTGTCGGTGGCGGGCTTCTGGCTCCTCGCTCTGGTTGCGGTGGGCGCCGTGTGGGTGACCGTATGGGTCAAGCGAGGCGAACGCCGCCCCATCCCGCTCGGCGTACTCGCCCTGACCACGGGACTCTTCGCCTGGGGCATCTCGATCCCCAAGTATCCGGCCGAACGCTTCCACTTCATCGAATACGGACTGTTGGGCATCCTCATCCTTCGGGCCTCGGTGCGGACGGTCCCGAACCGCTGGGCCACGACGTTCGGCCGCGCCGCCCTGGTGCTGTTAACCATAGGCGTCGTGGACGAAATTATCCAGTTCGCGCTTCCCAACCGGGCCTTTGACTTGCGCGATATCTGGTTCAACATCTACGGCGGTCTGCTAGGATTCGGGGTCTACCTGGTCGTGGCCCCCCCGGCGGGGCGGTCATGAGGCGGCGGGGCGTTTGCATCGGCCTCGCCTGGGCCGTCGCCCTGGCTGCCGCGGGCCATGCGAAGGCGGGACCGCTCCTTCAGGAGCGCATTGAGGCCGCCGTGGCCTCCTCGTGCGTGCCGAAAGCCGACATAGGCCTCCACGTGGTCCGCCTAAGCGACGGGGCGACCC
>JALLOF010000231.1 GCA_027717595.1 Nitrospinae bacterium AH_259_B05_G02_I21
CCTCAATCTCATCCAGGGTCTCTTCCATGTTGGCGGTGAACTCCACGCCCAGGAGATCCGGAAAGCTCTTTACCAACAGGTCGGTTATCATCAGGCCGAGTTCCGTCGGCCGGAAGCGGCGCTCTTCAACTTCAACGTACTCTCTGTCCCTGATGATGCTGAGGATGCTTGCGTACGTGCTGGGCCGCCCGATGCCTTTCTCCTCGAGAGCGCGCACCAGGGAGGCCTCCGTGTAGCGGGGAGGGGGCTGGGTGAAGTGCTGGTTCGGGGTGAGCTCGCCGAGAGTGAGCCGCTCGCCGGCCTCCAGGGGCGGGAGGACCTTATCGGTCTCTTCCTTGTCGTTGTCCTTCACCTCGGTGTAGATCTTGGTGAAGCCGGGGAACTTGACGATGCTTCCGGTGGCTCGAAAGCTGAACTGGCGGGCGGTGATGTCCACCGTCGTCTGATCGAGGATGGCCGGGGCCATCTGGCTCGAGACGAACCGCTGCCAGATGAGCTGGTAGAGGCGCCACTCGCGCTCACCTATGAGGTTGCGGAGCCGATCGGGGGTCTGCTCCACGTCGGTCGGGCGGATGGCCTCGTGGGCCTCCTGGGCTCGGCGACGGGCTTTGTAGGTGGGGGAACGGTCCGGCAGATAGTCCTGGCCGAAGGTCCGGCCGATGTAGTCGCGGGCGACCGCTTGGGCCTCGGCGCTGACCCTGGGAGAGTCGGTCCGCATGTACGTGATGAGGCCAACGGGCCCTTCGGGGCCGAGCTCGAGACCTTCGTACAGGCGCTGGGCCGTGGCCATGGTCTGTTTCGCTGACCAGTGCAGCCGCCGGGCGGCCTCCGCCTGAAGCGAGGCGGTGATAAAGGGGGCGACGGGATT
>JALLOF010000232.1 GCA_027717595.1 Nitrospinae bacterium AH_259_B05_G02_I21
CTCCCCAGCCACCCCTTGCCTTCCTCCCTGGGGTCCCCTATAGTTGAAATAACGTTCCTTAGAGACGAGTGGTTCCAGCGATGACCGACGAGCAGAAGATCAAGCTCACGGCGCTCTCCCACGGGGCCGGGTGAGCCTGCAAACTCGGCCCTGACGAGCTGATGCAGGTTCTGCGTCACCTACCGCCCGTGACCGATCCCAACGTTCTAGTGGGCGTTGCGACCGCCGACGACGCCGCCGTCTACCGGCTCGACGACGGCCGGGCACTGGTGCAATCGCTCGACTTCTTCACACCCATCGTCGACGACCCGTACGACTTCGGCCAGATCGCCGCGGCCAACTCCCTGAGCGACATCTACGCCATGGGGGCCCGGCCCCTGCTGGCGCTCAACATCGTCGCCTTCCCCCGCTCCGACCTGCCCTTGGAGCTGCTCTCCGACATCCTCCGGGGCGGGGCGGATAAGGCCGCCGAGGCGGGGATCTCCATCCTCGGGGGCCACACGATCGACGACAACGAGCCGAAGTACGGCCTCGTGGTGACGGGCCTCATCGACCCGGCCACGGTGGTCACCAACGCCGCTCTGCGGCCGGGCGACCTCCTCATCCTCACCAAACCCATCGGCACGGGCATCATCGCCACCGCCATCAAGGGCGACAAAGCCCCACCCGAGGTGGTGGACCGCATGGTCCTGGTGGCCTCGACCCTGAATAAGGCCGCGAGCGAGGCGATGGTCGCCGAGGGGGTCTCATCCGCAACCGACGTCACCGGCTTCGGCCTGCTCGGCCACCTGCGCGAGATGACCGTGGCCAGCGGTGTGGCGGCCGAGGTGCGGGCCTCGGCCGTGCCCGTCATCGAGGGGACCCGGC
>JALLOF010000233.1 GCA_027717595.1 Nitrospinae bacterium AH_259_B05_G02_I21
GCCCTGGAGGCCGACGGGGTCGAGGGCGTCATCGTGGGCAAGGCTCTCTACGAGGAGACCTTGACGGTGGCCGAAGCCCTGGCGGTTTTGACGGAGCCGTAGGCGATGCTGGCCAAGCGTGTCATTCCGTGTCTCGATGTAAGAGACGGCCGCGTGGTCAAAGGCGTGCAGTTCGTCAACATCCGGGACGCCGGCGACCCGGTCGAGGTGGCCCACATCTACGATGAGCAGGGCGCCGACGAGGTCGTCTTCCTCGACATCACCGCTAGCCACGAGCGGCGCAAGATCCTCCTCGAGGTGGTCCAGGCCACAGCCGAGTGTTGCTTCATGCCCTTGACGGTGGGCGGTGGGGTCCGCGAGATCGATGACATCTGGACGCTGCTGAAGAACGGGGCCGACAAGGTGGCTATCAACACGGCTGCGGTCAACGGCCCCGAGGTGGTTGAGCGTGGGGCGCGGCGTTTCGGGAGCCAGTGCATCGTCGTGGCCATCGATGCCAAGCGCCGGGGCGGCGAGGAGCCGCCCGCCTGGGAGGTCTACACCCACGGCGGGCGCACTCCCACGGGGCTTGATGCTATCGAGTGGGCCGTCGAGGTCGAAAGGCTAGGTGCCGGCGAGATTCTTCTGACCAGCATGGACCGCGACGGCACGAGGGACGGCTACGACCTCGAGCTCACCCGGACCGTCAGCGAGGCGGTCACCATCCCGGTCATCGCCTCGGGGGGCGTGGGCACCCTGGAGCACCTCTACGAAGGGCTCGCCATCGGCAAGGCCGACGCCGTGCTCGCAGCCAGCATCTTCCACTACCGTGAGTACTCGGTGGGCGAGGCGAAGGCCTATCTGGAGCAGCGAACGGGGATCCCC
>JALLOF010000234.1 GCA_027717595.1 Nitrospinae bacterium AH_259_B05_G02_I21
CCGATGAGGTTGGCGGCGAGCTGCAAGCGCCCGCCGGCCTCGGCCGAGATTTCAAAGTCGGCGACCGCAAGGTCGCGGTACAGGCTCTTGAGGTCCGTCCCCGAGGTCGGCTGCTCGACGATGCTGGTCACGGGCAGAGAAACGGTGTTCGTCATGAAGCGGCACGAGTGGTCGTAGGTGTTGGGAGCTCCGCCTGAGTCGGGCTGGGTGGTGGTCACCTGGCCGAGCCCGAAGGCCGCTACCCACCCCGCCACGAGGCTCGTCAGGTCGAAGCTGCGGGCCATCCGGACGTCCCACCGCTCGATCTGCTGCGATTCGGGAAACTCTGTCCCACGGCCCGCCTGCTCCACGTCAGTCTCGACCGTAGGGGTGCGGACAACCACGTCGGGCCCCTTGAAGGGAGTCGCCAGTGTCAGGTCGGCGTCGGCGAGTTTCGTGCCGTATGCCGACTGCTTCTTGGTTGAAAACGCCCAAAGGACGTCAAAATCGCGCTCACTCATAGACTCGTCACCCCTCCCGCGCCTCGGCCCCGGCCGGCCTACGGCACCGGCGCAAAGTCAACGCGGGTCTCATAGACCGCCTCGTAGATGGACGCCTCGCGGGTATTGACCACGAACCGCTCGGCCACGGGCTCGGCCGGGCCGACATCGAGCCCCAAGGACTGGTTCGCAAGCAGGCCCCGCACGTCGCGGAGCATCTGGTATGTCCCGACCATCGCAACGTCGCCTCTTCGGGCGGCCTTCTCGCCTCGCAAATTCCTCGAGGCCACGAGCACCCGAAACCGCATCCGCTCGTCAAACACACCTTTAGCGAGCTTGCCGTAGTTGCTCGAGTCGTAGACCACCAGCACGGCGGGAAAG
>JALLOF010000235.1 GCA_027717595.1 Nitrospinae bacterium AH_259_B05_G02_I21
CCCGGTCGGTCTTGCCCGTCACGCTACAGGTGTTGACCACGTAGACGTCGGCCTCGGCCTCGAACGGGACCACCTCCATTATGCTGCCCCGACAGGCCTCCCGCATCAGGTTGGTCTCGACCTGGTTGAGCTTGCAGCCAAAGGTCGTAAAGGCAATCCGCATCGGACGTTCCCCCCCCTCGCGCTCAGAAGGGCCTCATGGTACCACAGGGTGCGTATCCAAACGCTCGTCTGCTGGTTGATGCCGAGTGGGTTGCCGCCCACGGAGGCGACGGCGGGGTGCGCCTGCTCGATGTGCGACCGCTCGGCGATTACCAGCAGGGCCACATCCCGGGGGCGGTCCACTTCGATGTGGCCCAGGTGCGCGTCGAGCGGGACGGGGTCAGGGGAATGCTGCCGGCGCCAGAGGTGCTGAACGCCATCTTCGGCCGCCACGGGATCGGTCGGGAGACCACCGTCGTCCTCTACGACGCTAAGGGAGGACTTTGGGCCTCGCGCGTCTTCTTCGCTCTGGAGTACATGGGCCACCCGGACGCCCGTCTGCTCAACGGCGGGTGGCTGGCGTGGGCTGGCGAAAGACGGCCCGCTAGCCGGGTCGCCCCTCGTGTGACATCCGTCGTCTACCGTGGACGGCCCGACCCCGGGAAGGTCGCCGACGCCGCCTGGATCGTGGCCCACCTAGACGACCCGGCCGTGAAGCCCCTCGATACCCGGAGCCCCGGCGAGTATGCGGGCAAGGACGTTCGCTCCGCTCGAGGAGGTCACATACCCGGGGCCGTGAACGTCAACTGGATCGAGAACGTCTCCGGGCCGAGCATGACCTTCAAGTCGGCCGAGGAACTTCGGGCGCTCTACACC
>JALLOF010000236.1 GCA_027717595.1 Nitrospinae bacterium AH_259_B05_G02_I21
AGCGGCTCGCCGTCCTTCCAAATCGACTGGTGGACGTGCATGCCGGTCCCGTTGTCGTTCCAGATCGGCTTGGGCATAAAAGTGGCCGTCTTGCCGTTTTGAAGGGACACGTTCTTCACGATGAACTTGTACCACATGAGATTGTCAGCCATGGTCGTGAGCGAGTCGAACTTCATGTCGATCTCACCTTGGCCCGCGGTGCCCACCTCGTGGTGCTGAGCCTCTATTTCGATACCGACCGACTCCATCACTAGGCACATCTCCGTGCGTATGTCCTGCAGGGTGTCAGTAGGCGAGAGCGGGAAATAGCCCTCCTTGTACTGGGGCTTGTAGCCTAGGTTGGGTCCCTCCTCCCGGCCCGTGTTCCAGCGGCCCTCTACGGAGTCGATGTAGTAGAAGGCGTGCTGCTCGCGGCAGTCGAAGCGGATGTCGTCCAGGATGAAGAACTCCGCCTCGGGCCCAAAGTAGGAAGTGTCACCGATGCCTGAGGAGACGAGGTAAGCCTCGGCCTTCTGGGCGACGTTTCGCGGATCACGGCTGTACTTCTCCCTGGTGATGGGGTCCACGATGTTGCAGATCATCGTCAAGGTCGGCTCTTGGGTGAAGGGGTCCATCACAGCCGTCGCTGGATCGGGCACGGCGAGCATGTCCGAGGCGTGAATGGCCTGCCAGCCTCGGATGGACGAGCCATCGAAGCCGAAACCCTCTTCGAAGGAGTCCTCGGAGAGCTCCGAGGTCGGAACCGAGAAGTGCTGCCACAGGCCCGGAAAGTCCATGAACTTCAGATCGACCATCTTGGTACCGTTCTCTTTGGCGAAGGCTAGGACTTCTTTCGGCGTCATTACAATACTCCTC
>JALLOF010000237.1 GCA_027717595.1 Nitrospinae bacterium AH_259_B05_G02_I21
CACCTGTGCCAGATGAAATTTCTCAATCGCCCTTTCTAGGGATATCTCAAGGGGCAGAAGGGGGGTCGCACCCTTTTCCTCCTCATGGCGAAGGGCTTTGGTTAGCCAGACCTTGACCATGATTTCCCCCTTTCATTGATTATATCACCTCCCAGCGTGTCCCCGCTATGGTAGCCTAAGGATAACCCCTGCAATGGAAGCCCGTATTACAAGCCACATCTGGACGATGGAGGAAATCTTGGGAGGAGGATAGGTAGTGCCACAGGTCAAACTTTGTAAGTACTGCCAGGAACCCATCGATGAAAGGGACGATGAATTTGTTCTTTTGAACCCTGAGGCAATGGGCGATAATGACAAGCCCCTCCCGGAAGCACTGTGGATTTATGCTCACGTTAGGTGTCATGTCCAGGATTAGGAACGTAGGAAGAAAGGGTAATCTTTAATTCAAATGGCGATTATGACTAACTTAAACAACGATATTGGCCTATGCCACTACTGTCGAGAACCCATCTGGGAGAACGATAGCTACGTCCAGAGGGGTAGTCTGGAAGGCAACGAGATAGAACAATACCATGTCCCATGCTTCAGAGAAGTGGAACCAAAAGGGAAGCATGGATTTATGGGATTATTTTTTTTTAGATGATGCGAAATGAATGAAACATTGAAATGGGCCATCTACAATTTCTGCTGACTCAACTACATAATCGCCTTAGGAACTGACCCTTGTTTATCATTAGGTTTGATAAAATAGGGTAGCAGAGACATTGGCGGTGAATATTTCTTAAACTTTCTGTCCCTCTCTATATCCTTCTTTTCGTCTACATCGAGGGCAGAGGCGGTTAGCCTTGCCCCAGC
>JALLOF010000238.1 GCA_027717595.1 Nitrospinae bacterium AH_259_B05_G02_I21
CTCCTCGGCAGCCTCGACGAGCTCGCGCTTCGTCGGCAGCTTCCACGCCGCGAGGTCCACGGTCTCCTTCGAGGCCTGGAGCACCTCGAGCCGGCGTCGCCTCGGCTCGTACTCGCGCCTCCAATGCTCCTCGTCGACGAGCCCCTGAGCGTAGAGGTCGAGGAGGCGAAAGACCTCTCGCTCGAGCTTCGCCCGCTCGGCATCGTTTCTTGAAGCCTCCGGGGCATTGCGCCGCTTCTTGACATACCGGGTGAGGTCCCTAAGGGTTCTATCGAGTCGCGTCGGCGAGATGATATGCTCGACGATGAACTGCCGGGCCGACCTGTCCATGTCCGACTTGTTTACGTTTGCCGCTCCGCAGGCGTCCCGCCCCCACCGGTTCACAGACGAGCACCCGTAATATTCGCCCAGCGACCAGAAAGAATTGCTGCACTCACCGCAGATGAGTATCCCTGAAAGCGAGGCCGTCCTCTTCGTCCAAGACCGCTGCGGCCTCATCAGCCCGACCACGACCTCGGCCGCCCTTTCGTCTATTATCGCAGGATGCGCCTCCTCGGTGACAACCCACTCGGAGCGTTCCCGCCACTTTCGCCCGCCGATGAAGCGCCCCTCTTTGCGAAGCCGCGCGTTGTGGCGCCCATAGGTGAGATGGCCGAGGTAGACGAGGTGGTTGTCCTCGAAGGCCCGAAGCGTCGGCTCGCTCCACCGGGCGTTGCCACTCGGCGATCGGATTCCTCTCGCTGAGAAGTCCCGGGCGATCTGGCGGCGGGACTCGCCTCGGGCTCTGCGTGTGAAATACTCGGCGACGACCTTTGCTTTCGGCGGGTCGGGAACGAGCTTGCTC
>JALLOF010000239.1 GCA_027717595.1 Nitrospinae bacterium AH_259_B05_G02_I21
CTGGATTATGCGGCGTGGCAGTGCGGACTTACTCGGTAGTTAAGATTATCCCAGGAAATATTGACTCTAGTTTATAGAGGGGAAGTTACGTATTTCACCAGTTATTGCCCCTCGGTTAGGTAAGGCCTACCTAGAGACAGCACGGTATCTCCGGCATTTTGGTTTCGAAGATCCGTTTCTCCTCGGCTGGCCAGTCGTCGGTGGCTTCCTGCCACTGGGACAGCCTCTCGTTGACGAAGGTGAGCCAGAAGAGCTTGGTGTTTTGCGCGAGCCAGACAGGGGCGGCGGCCCCGAACGTCAGGGCGGCGGTAGCGACTTTGAAGGCCTCGGTGTCGGGGGAGTCCGGCAGGGCGAGCTTGTGCTCCCAGACCTCGATGGCCTGGCCGTGCCGGTTCGTGATATTGGCCTTGACTGCGATGGGCGGGCCGAGGTTCTTGTAGACGTCCTGCTTCGACATCCCGTGCTTGACCATCTCGAGCCGCTGGACCGAGGCGCAGCCGGCGGCCGTCGTCACGATCAGCGCAAGGACAAGCCCGATGTCAATCCCGCGCATGGTCCATCGCCTCCCGACGTGATGCGCCCGTGCAACGCCCTCAGTATACCAGCTATTGACGGCACGCGAAAGGTCGTCAGGCTCAATGCGGGGCGCACGGGCGGGTTTCCATTTCTGCCCGGGTCTGCTAGCCTGAATCCCTTATGCGCGCTCTCTACTTTGAGCAATTCGGCGGCGTGGAGGTCCTGCAGGTCGGCGAGCAGCCGACCCCCGAGCCGGGCCCTGGCGAAGCGCTGGTGCGGGTGTCGGTAGCCGGGCTCAACTACGTCGATACGCTCCTCTTTCG
>JALLOF010000023.1 GCA_027717595.1 Nitrospinae bacterium AH_259_B05_G02_I21
CACCGATGCTATGGAGGAGGCCATCGTCGCGGTCATCGAAGAGATCGAGGCCCGCGGCGGCATGGTCGAGTGTCTCAAGAGCGGCTACGTCCAGCAGCGTATCGCCGAGCGGGCCACCGAGCACGAGCGGGCCGTTAGCTCCGGCGAGCGGGTCATTGTCGGGGTCAACCGCTTCGGGACGGGCGAGCCGCCCGAGGAGATGGAACTCTACGAGATGGACCCCAAGCTCGAGCAGGACCAAATCGCGCGGCTTCGGGAGGTGCGGGACGGCCGGGACGGAGAGGCCGTGGCCCGCGGCCTGACGGCCCTTGAAGAAGCGGCCCGCACGGGGGCCAACACCCTGCCGCCCCTCGTTGGGTGCGTAAAGGCATACGCCACCGTGGGCGAGATGATGGGGGTCTTTCGGAAGGTCTACGGAGAGTATATGCCGCTGACGAGCTATTGAGACGGAGTGAGGGGCAGGTGCGATACGATCGTCCGCTGCGAGTGCTGGTGGCCAAGCCGGGCCTCGACGGCCACGACCGGGGGGCCAGGGTGATTGCTCGGGCCCTTCGGGAGGCGGGGATGGAGGTCATCTACACCGGGCTTCGCTCGAACGTGGAGGCCATCGTCCAGGCGGCGCTACAGGAGGATGTGGACCTCATCGGGCTGTCCGTCCTCTCCGGTGCACATGAGTCCGTGTGCGGTACGCTCGTGGATCGGCTGAAGGAGGAGGGCATGGAGGATGTGCCCGTCATCATTGGCGGGGTCATCCCCAGGAAAGACTACGAAGCCCTCTCGGTGCTCGGGGTGGCCGCCATCTTCGGTCAAGAGGACTCCTTGGAGCTGATTGTCAAAGAGTGCCGCCGGCTGGCCGAGGCGAGGCGGGCGGCCGAAGAGGTGGGCTGAGGAGGATGGATAGGTCATGAGCTTTGTCAAGGTCGGAATCGTGGGCGGAGGGGTAATGGGAAGCGGCATCGCCCAGGTGGTTGCCCAGACGGGCGTTCCGACGGTCCTGGTGGAGACAATCGTAGAGACCGACGTAGTTCGGGACCACCTGGAGGGCCGCCTGGCCAAGGCCGTAGACGCCGGGAGGCTGGAGCCTGAGGTGCGCGATACGGTGGTCGCCAACCTCTCCTACACGGCCGACCTTGATGATCTGAAAGGTTGCGAGTTCGTGCTGGAGGCCATCGTGGAGGAAAGGGGGGCGAAGGAGGTCCTCTTCAGCACCCTTGATGAGAGCCTCGGGCCCGAGGCGATCTTTGCGAGCAACACCTCGACCCTCTCGATCACGACCCTTGCCAGCGCGACGGGCGAGATGCGGCGGAAGCGGTTTCTAGGCTGCCACTTCTTCAACCCCCCGGTGGTGATGGCGCTCGTCGAGGTGGTGCCGACCGTGGAGACCGACCCCGACGTGGTCGAGGCGGTTCGGGATTTCATGCAGCGCATGGGCAAGACGCCCATCGTGGTGCGCGACTCCCGAGGCTTCATCGTCAATCGCCTCCTGGGGCCCTACATGGTGGATGCCGTCCGTCTTCTGGAGCGGGGCCTTGGGACCATCGAAGACCTGGATACGGCCATGCGCGAGGGGGCGGGGGTGCCTATGGGTCCCTTTCAGCTCATCGACTACATCGGCATTGATGTCGTCCACGCCATGGCGAGCAACCTCTACGAGGAGTATCGCACCGAGGCCTTCGCCCCGCCGGAGTTGCTGAGCCGAATGCTGACCCTCGGCTACGTCGGGCGCAAGGGGGGTTTCGGCTTTTACGATTACTCCGCCAAGCCACCGGTTCCGAATGATGAGCTGGTGCGGGGCTTCAAGCGCTCCGGGGAGGCTGCCCCGGGGTCCGGCTCGTGATGGGGTTCTTTCAAGGTTTGCGCAGCGGCCCCGATTACTTATCTTGGAGGGGTTTTCCACTCCACTGAGCCCCTGGGAGGCGAATATTATTAAGGCGAGCGCGGTTTGCAGCGAAGGGAGTTCTGTTAATCCTCGAATTGGCAAACGGAGCGTAAGCATTAATGCGGATTTCACGAATTTTAAAAAAACCGCAGCGAGCCTTGATTTGAGTGTAAACCCGTGTTATATACCATGTACCCCGATTTATGTACGACCTTAAGAGGAGGAGGTAGCTCAATGCCCGGCGGACTGAGACCTGTTGGAATTGTGGCCACGGGTGCCTACGTCCCTGACCACATCATGACCAACAAGGACCTCGAGAAGATGATCGATACCACGGACGAGTGGATCCGTGAGAAGACCGGCATCAGCGCGCGGCGCATCATCGACCCCGAGGATACGACCTCCGACCTCGCCGCTCGGGCGGCAATGCAGTGTCTGGATGAAGCGGACGTCGACCCCATGGAGGTGGAGCTTATGATCGTCGCCACTTCCTCGCCCGACCACATCCAGCCGCCCACGGCCTGTGTCACCCAGGGAAAGATCGGGGCGATGAACGCGGGGGCCTTCGACGTCAACACCGTCTGTAGCGGCTTCAACCACGCCATTGCCGCGGGGGCGGGCTTTATAGCCGACGGCTCCCACGAGACGGTGCTCGTCGTTGGGGCCGAGGCATACAGCCGCATCCTCGACTTCACCGACCGCACGAGCTGCGTCTACTTCGGCGACGGGGCCGGAGCGGTGCTGCTGAGGCCGGTGGAGGAAGGCTACGGGATTCTGGCCAACTACATGCGGGCCGATGGGACCAAGGCTGACGCCATCAAGATGCTGGCCGGAGCGGCCGCTAGGCCCTCGAGCGAGGAGACCATCGCCAATCGCGAGAATTACTTCCGCATGGATGGCAAGGCGGTGTGGGAGTTCGCCACGGGTATCGTGCCCCACGCGATGGACGCCTGCCTGAAGCGGGCGGGGCTCAGCCGCGAGGACCTCGATTTCGTCATCACCCACCAGGCTAACGTCAACATTATCGAGCACATCGTGGACTTCCTCGGGATGTCCATGGAGCAAACCCACATGACCATCGAGCGCTACGCCAACACGGCGGCCGCATCCATCGCTATTACGCTCGATGAGGCGCTCCGGATCGGAAAGATAAAGAAAGGCGATGTCGTGGGGCTGCTCGGATTCGGCGGCGGGCTGGCCTGGGCGGCGAACATCATACGCTGGGCCGTCTAGCGCGTCGAGTTACGGAACATCAGAAGAGCGAGCCTCCGCCACAGCCCCTAAGGCGGTCTCAATCACTTCCAGAGTAAGCGACGCCCACCGTGAAGCAAGCACCTTCCCTGTAGGGTCAACCAGCTCAACGTGTACCTTGAGGCGGTGGTCGCCTTTCCTCAGGCGAAGCCCTTTGTAGGGGTAGAATAGGTGGAGGTCCTTGTAGCGGGTCTTTCGGTGGGGTGGGGTGAAGGGACCCTCGATCGCGGCTTGGCCGTTGGCAAGGACCAGGTTGGAGAAGGTGCCGGAGACCGGCCGTCCATCTTCGTGAAAGAATGACGCCCTAAGGATGCCTTGGCGCTCCTTCCACGCCTTGGTCGTGCAGACTGTATGAATCCACACCCCTTCCCATTCTTTGATCTTGGCGTTGTGTTCAATCCACACCTTCTCTAGCGTTCCTTCCGGCTCCAGCGTCAGCAGCGCCAACAACCCTTTGGCCTCCCCCAGGTCGGGGTTGAGGTCCACGGCCCGCTCGAGGCTGTCGACGGCCTCCTCAATCTGCTCCTGCCGGTGGAGGGCCACACCCAGCCCTAGGTGGAAGAGCGCGTTGTCCGGCGCGACCTGCAGCGCCTTGCGATAGGCCTCGGCGGACTCCGCCCAGGCCTCTTGGAAGGAGAGCACCATCCCGAGCATCGCCTGCTGGACGGCGTTGTCGGGCTCTAGGGCGAGCCCGCTCTGTAGCGCCTCGCCCGCCGCGTCGTAGTCCTTGGTTTCAAAGGCGTTGGCCGCCTGCAGAAAATGCCGGTCGGCCTCGGTGAGGGGCGTCTCTTGCTCCTTAGGCTCGGGCTCGGGAAGGACCTCGGGGGTTGGCGCCTTGGCCGCCTCAGACGGCTCGGCCCGCACGACGATGCTTGCTGGCTTCGTGGGCAGGCTGGAATGGAGCCGGTCGTCGATCCGCCAGACTATGGAGGTGAGGACGAAGAAGCCGGTGAGGATGGCGGCGGTCCGAAAGAGGGTCGGCGGGCTTGGCTCAGACACAAAATCGGTGGATGACTGTGGCATGAAATCGGCGCTTTCTATCAGGGTTCCGAGCGTCGCCGTGCCCGAAGCGGCGATGGCGGGGGGTGGGTCACCTCAGGGTTGTAGCAGGCCCCCGGTGGGGTGTCCAGCCCTTTCTCCCGTCGGCCGCCGCGCCCCCCTCTGGGGGCCCTTTGAAGCGTACCTCCAGGGCGGACGATGTTTTTTGCTTGCGCGCTCTCTCCCCGCAGTCTATAATAACCATGATTAAGAGCCCCTGCCCAAGTGCGTGTTGGTATTGATTTTTTGAGCCAACAGCCAAAAAACGGGAGCCCCGGTTGGGCGGTGGTGAGCACACCCTCCACGCGAGGGGAGCCTAAAGCCGGTTCAGGGGCACCCACCTGGTGAGACCAGGTTCAAAAAATAGGTGCCGCACGGCTCGGGTGGGGGCTTTAGCATTGGTTGGAGAGAACCCCTGCGAGGGTTCCCTCTGAGGTGTGAACGACGCGGCGGGAGGCGCCCCTTTGATGGTGGGCAGGTCGGAAGACCTGCCTGATGGCACCTCGGCACCGCCGAGAGACTGCGAGGGAAACTGGTCAGGAACGGCTGCGTTGATAGGCAGCCGTTGGTTGGAGGCCGACACAGGGTAATAAGGACGGCCGTGGAGCGGCTTGGTTCCTTATCTCACTAAAAGATAAGGGGTTATCCCAGTTCTCGTCAACCCTTCCTCAACGGAAGGTTACTTGTTCGAAAGCAATGAGGAACGTCAGCGCTCGTCAAAGCGAAAGTCGACTCCGTAGACGACCATCTCCGGGGTGGGCGAACCCAGCCCCCCCGTGGTCGTTGGACCGTCCTTATCTGGTCATGACATAAGGCCTTGGCGGCCGAGAGGCCGCTACCCGCCCGAGGCAACCAACCTCTCTCCTGACAGCATCCTTCCTCTGTCGTCGCGTCCCTTTATAGCTAAGTTCTGATGCCCCCGGTGTGGGGCGTGGTGGAAGCCAATGGGGCCCAAGACCCGCTTTCGTGAAGCAGCGCGGGCTCGACGCCGACAGATGAGTCCGCAGGAGCGCCGCGCCAAGAGCGCGCTGGTAGCCGAGAGGGTAGCCGGCCTCGGGGTAATCCGTCCCGGCGCGACCCTCTGCTTCTATCTGGCCACGAACGAGTCTCCACCTCCTCGTTCGTTGGTGGCCAGGGCTCTGGCTGACGGCTGCCGGGTGGTCGTGCCTCGTGTGGCTGCCGAAGGCCGCCTGGAGCTCTACGCCATCGAAGACATCGAGGCGGACGTGGAGATCGGCGCCTTTGGCGTCGAGGAGCCCTCAGCCGGCGCAGCCGGGCCGATCGAGGCCGAGGCTGTGGAATGCTTCATCGTTCCCGGGGTGGCCTTCGATCCCTCAGGCCGCCGATGCGGCTCCGGCAGGGGCTACTTCGACCGGCTGCTGGCCAGTCGTTCACCCGGAAGCGTGATCGCGGCCTTGGCGTTTGAATGTCAGCTTCAGCCGGCCCTGCCGGCCGACGAACACGATATTCCCATGGATTTCATCTGTACGGAGAAGCGAGTGCTTGATTGCCGCGGACAGTCGCGAGGGGAGCGGGCGGAGATGCGCCCCGCGTCCCGGAACGTGAAGGAGGTGGAGACGCTGTGAACCCCATGGTTTATCCGGCGATAGTAGGATTCGCAGTCCTCGTTGTCGGTTTCGCGTTAGGGATGCTTATCCAGAAGGTCCGGGCGGCCCGGCGGGTCAAGGATGCGGACGCTTACGCCGAGCGGGTTCGCACCGAGGCCGAGCGGGAAGCCAAAACTATACGCAAAGAGGCCCTGCTCGAGGCCAAGGAGGCGATCTACCAGGCCCAGAAGGACTTTGAGCACGAGACGAAGGAGCGGCGAAGTGAGGTCCTGGAGATCGAGCGACGCCTGGCCAAGAAGGAGGAAAATCTCGACAAGAAGGTGGAGCTGCTGGAGAAGAGAGATCAGGATCTGCGCGGACAGGAAGCGTCGCTCCAAGAGGCGAGGGACGTGCTCGCCGCCAGGCAGGCCGAGGCCCAGCGCCTCGTTGAGCGCCAGGTAGCCGTCCTCGAGGAGGTGAGCGGGTTGAGCCGCGAGGAGGCCAAGGCCCAAATCATCGATAGGCTTACAGATGAGGCCCGGCGCGAGGCCGTCGATCGCCTTCGCAAAATCGAGGAGGAGACGGAGGCCACAGCGGAGAAAAAGGCCCAGCAGGTCGTCAGCCTCGCCATGGAGAGGTGTGCGACGGAGCGGGTGGCGGCGTCCACCGTCAGCGTGGTCGGTCTGCCGAACGACGAGATGAAGGGCCGCATCATCGGGCGCGAGGGGCGCAACATCCGGGCCCTTGAGGCGGCCACGGGCGTGGACCTCATCATTGACGACACCCCCGAGGCGGTCATCCTCTCGGCCTTCGATCCCGTCAAGCGCGAAATCGCCCGGATCGCCCTGGAGAGGCTCATCAAAGACGGCCGCATCCACCCGGGGCGCATCGAGGAGATCGTGGCCAAGGTCAAAAAGGAGATGGAGCAGCTCATCCGGGAGGAAGGCGAAGCGGCGGCGTTTGAGCTGAGCATCGAAGAGCTTCACCCCGAAATGATCAAGCTGGTCGGCCGGCTCAAGTTCCGGACCTCCTACGGCCAAAACGCCCTCCAGCACGTCAAGGAGGTCGCGCATCTTTGCGGGATGATGGCCTCGGAGCTCGGGATCGATGCGACGATGGCCCGGCGGGCGGGCCTGCTCCACGACATCGGCAAGTCCATAGACCACCAGACCGAGGGCAGCCACGTCGAGATCGGCCTCGATCTGGCCCGCCGCTACGGCGAACCGGCTCCGGTCCTCGATGCGATCGCGAGCCATCACGAGGACCAAGAGCCGACCCACATCGAGGCGGTCCTCGTCAGCGCCGCCGACACCCTGAGCGCCGGTCGGCCCGGGGCGCGCCGGGCGACGCTGGAGACCCACATCAAGCGCCTCGCCCAGCTCGAGGAGGTCGGCAACTCCTTCCGCGGGGTGGAGCACACCTACGCCATCCAGGCGGGCCGAGAGGTACGGGTCATCGTCCAGCCCGAGTCGATCGATGACAACGAGGCCTTCCTGCTGGCCAAGGACATTGCCAAGAAAATCGAGGCCGAGGTGGCCTACCCGGGAGAGATCAAGGTCACCGTCATCCGGGAGACCCGGGCCACGGACTTCGCCCGTTGAGAGCCGGGAGACGAAGCCATGGTGAGGATTTGCTTTATAGGCGACATCGTGGGCAAGCCCGGCCGCCGGGCCGTGGCCGAGCACCTCTACGACTTGGTGGACGCCCACCAGCTGGACCTCACCATCGCCAACTGCGAGAACGCCGCCGGGGGATTTGGGGTGACCCCGGCGATACTCAAGCAGCTCTTCGCCTACGGCATCGACGTCTTAACCAGCGGCAACCACATCTGGGACAAGCGCGAGGTCTTGGAAGTCATCGAGAGCGAACGCCGGCTGCTTCGGCCCGCCAACTACCCCCCGGCCCAGCCCGGCTTCGGCTCCGTCGTCGTCGAGACGGCCGGCGGTGTGCCCGTGGCGGTCCTCAACCTCTCGGGCCGGGTCTTCATGGCGCCCTACGACTGTCCCTTTCGGGCCGCCGACGAGCTCTTACCGGCGCTCGCCGAGGCCGCCAAGGTCATCATCGTGGACATGCACGCCGAGGCCACGAGCGAGAAGCAGGCCATGGGCTACTATCTAGATGGGCGGGTCTCGGCCGTCATCGGCACCCATACCCACATCCAGACGGCGGACGAGCGCCTCCTGGCCGGCGGCACCGCCTACATCACCGATGTCGGGATGACCGGCCCCACAGAGAGCATTATCGGCGTGATCAAGGAGCTTGCGCTAAAGCGGTTCCTCACTCTCCAGCCCCAAAAGCTGGAAGTCGCAGGCGGACGGACCCAGTTCTCAGTCTGCATCATCGAAGTGGATGAGACGACGGGCCGTGCGCACTCCATCGAGCGGCTCTGTTTGCCCGGCCGCTGATCCCTCCCACATACTGGCTGCTCGTTGCTATTTCCCGCATCAGTCCTATATATTGAAACGTACCGGAGGAAAGGGAAGGGGGCGTTGGCAATTCCCAGCCCACGTTCCGGGCCTCAGACGGATGGCACTTACGGCTTGACTAGAGGAGGTACACCCATGGCGCGCGCAGTAGTTCTTCTCAACACCGAGGCCGGGCTCGACACCGAGGCCGCCGGAGCCCTCAAGGAGGTCGACGGGGTCTCGGACGTCTATCTCGTGAGCGGTCTCTACGACGTGGTGGCGACCGTCACGGGCGCCTCAGCCGAGGACATCCTACACACCGTCTACAATCGCGTCCGCATAATCGAGGGCGTCGAGGCGACCCACACCATGTTCTGCTTGGAGCCCTGACGGCCGGCCATGTGGGGCTAATCTGCAGCCGGTCCATCCCCCTCCCATCGGGCGGCCAGGAGTGTAAGGTCGTCGTGGGGTGGAGCGTCTCCGATAAAGGCCTGTACCGCACCGGCTATTGCTTTAACTAGGGCTTCTGGCTGGTGGGGTGCATCTCGAAACACCTCCACGAGTCGCTGCTGGCTGAATTGCTCCCGGGTCGGAGTCATGGCCTCCGTCACCCCGTCGGTGAAGAGTAGCAGGTCCTCGCCTGGTGCAAGGAGGACCTCGGCGGTGTCGTAGGAAAGATCGTCCACGATGCCCAGCGGTGGGCCCGCCGGACCGTCCATCGCCTCCACTACACCCTCGGCCCGGCGCACGAACATGGGCAGGTGGCCGGCGTTGGCGAAGGTGATGACCCCCGTGCCGACGTTGAGGATGAGGTACTGGAGGGTGACGAACATCCCCGGCTCCCCGCGGCCCAGCAGGACTTTATTGAGGGCCGTTAGGGTCTCGGCGGGCGAGTCCTGGTGCGGGCCCACGAGAAACCGGAAGTCGCTCACCAGGCGGGCCATGTAAAGGGCCCCCGGCACGCCCTTGCCCGATACATCGCCGAGTACGAGCCCCAGCCGGTCGCCGCCGATGTCGATGACGTCGTAGTAATCGCCCCCGATACTTGCTGCCGGATGGTTGAGTGCGGCCAGGCTGAACCGGGGATCGTCGGCCCCCGGAAGGGAGGCCGGCAGGAAGCTTTGCTGTATGACCCGGGCGCTCTCGAGTTGCTGGCGCATCCTTTCTTGGGCCGAGCGCAAGGCCTCGCGCTCCCGCAGGCCTGTCACCATGAGGTTGAAGGCCTCACCCAACTCTCCGATTTCGTCCCGCGAGGTGACCTCGACCTGCTCGTCCAGGTGCCCGTCCTTCACGCGTCGGGTGGAGGCGACCAGCGACAAGACCGGCGCGGTGATCCGCCGGACCGTAGGGTGCATCAGTGCAATGGACAGCAGGATACCGAACGCCAGGACGGCCACCGTGAGGTTGCGGGTCGTGACCAGGCTGTCCGTGAAGTCGCGGTAGGGTCGGCTGACAATGTGCGTCCAGCCCGTGGGCCGGTGCTCGTAGAAAGCGAAGAGAACCTTTTGGCCCTGGTAGGTCATCACCCCGTGGCCGAAGGGTCGGTCCCCAAAGGAATTCAAGATCGCCCTGTTTTCCTCCGTCAAATAGTCCTGGATTTTTTCTATGAAGAGCCTGGCCCGGTCGGGGTGGGCGATCACCAGCCCGCTGCGATCGATGACCATCGGGAAGATCTGGTGATGCGTGTCGGGCGGGCCGAATTCCTCCAGCCCCTCGTGGAGTGGCGGGGCGTCCTTGCCGGCGCCCGGGCCGTGCGAGCCCACCGCCAGCTGGTAGATGTGGGCGAAGAGGCGGATGGGATCAATCAGTCCGCAGAGGACCCCCTTCGGACCGTTCGCCCCGGCGATGGGGGTCGCCAGCACGAGGATGGGCAGGCCCGAGGTGTTGGAGATGAGGACGTCTGAGATGACTGTGCGGCCCGACATGGCTTGCTTGAAGTAGTCCCGATATTTAATCAGCTCGTTCTTGACGGGGGGCTTCCCGTCCCGGCGGACCTTGATGGTGACCCGGCCCTGCGCGGTGGCCATGTAGAACTTCTCGAAGGCCGGGGAGGTGGCGATGGCCCGGGCCAGGTTGGCCTCGACGACCGACGGCGGGTGGTCCGTAAAGGAATTGACGGGTGGGATGCGGGCCAGGGTTTTGATCTGCGCGGTTGCCCCCTCGAGGAACCGGTCGGTGCTTCGGGCGAGCTCCGTGGCGAGTGTCTGGGCTTCCTGGCGGGCCTGCTCCTCCATGTGGCGAAATGTGATCACGTGGTTGGTGACACCCACTACCACCAGGGGGAGGGTGACCAGCAGACCGCCGAGGAGGACGAGTTTTCGATGCAGCGTCATGGAGCCTCCGAAACGCTCCAGGAGGGAGTATTATGCGCGATGAGGGGCGGTGTCGCAAGCGCCTCGGCCCCTCGAGCCCTCCGCTCGCCTTGTCTGGCCGGCGGCGCTCTGGTACCATCGCCCCGGTGCGGGCGCAGAGAAGGGGAGGAACAGGCGTGAGGCGGCCTCTGAGCGCAGGCCTGAGTCTTCTGCTGGCGTTGAGCGTCACTGCGGCGGGACTTGCAGCCGAGACCAGCCAGGATCACTGTTACCAGGCAGCCCTGGGCCGCCAGCCAGCCCGCGCCGAGACCCTGGATTGGACGAACACCCAGGCTGCGGAGAAGCTCGCCATCGTCGAGGCGGGGCTCGCCGGCGACCCGGAGTGCGCCTACCTCCATTATCTTCGGGGCCTGGTGCTCGATGCAGAGCTGGGTAAGCCCGACGATGCTTTGCGTGCCTTCGAGCGGGCGGTGTCCATCATCCCCACCTTCGACGTGGCTCACGAGAACATCGCGCTGGTCCACCTTGAGGCGGCCCACCGGTCCTTCGCCAAGGCCACCCTCAAGCCCGAGGCCAAAGAGGACGTCTTCCGCCTGACCCGGGCCGTGGCGGCCCTGAGACAGGCCACCGAGGCCGTGGCAGCCAATAAGCTCTGGGGTAAAGAGCGAAGCGCACATCTGAAGCGCGTGACGGCGGAGGTGGAGCGCGAGCTAGCCGAGCTTAAGGCCCCGAGGGGCAACACCGAATACCTCGACGGGAACCTCGCGGAGGTCAAGGTCACCAACTGGCGGGCCAACGTCCGGGCCGGCTTCGGGCTCGCCCACCCGGTGGTAGTAACCCTCGAGCGCGGCGACACCGTGGCCGCCTCCTCTCACCGACGCTACGGCTGGGTCAAAATCCTTTTGGCCGACGGCAAGCCCGGGTGGGTGTATCACGACCTAGTCAAGTAGCCGACGGCTGGAGGTCCGCCGGAGGCGAACCTTCTACAACGACACCTCACCGGCCCGCTACAACGCCGAGGCCGCCAAAGACGCCTGGTCCCGCACGCTTGCCTTCTTCGCGAAGCGGCTTGGGGGGTGAGGGCGGGCTTGTCCCTGTCCGAGGAAAGCCTTGCAGGCTGAACCCCGAGGGACAATTTCGGATGAAATCTTAACTTTTCTTTTGGTCGGCCTGGGTTAGTATTTCCTGGGATAATCGCAACTAGAATAATACTTGCGATTTTACTCTTGGCGTAGATATATAGGGTAACACACCTCTGTCTTTATTTATTTTGCTTGTATATTGGTTGCGGCTAGTTGGGAAGTAATATGTTAGTTCTTATCTATTACGTCTTTTTTCACGAGCACAGGTAGGACACCAACTCTTCCGGTTTATAATATTACTGGGGGTAGCCTCCCAGATATGTTCCTTGCCGCATTGCCAAGGAAGTTTTGTACTTCTATCCACATAAGTGTCAGACAGACATTTGCCACCGCGCTCCTCGGCCATTCTGTGCATTTCTTCGATAGTTAATTTGCGCATGGGTGCAGATAGGGTGCATTTTAGCTCATTGGGTCGCTGTTAAAAAATGTCTTAGTAGGTTGCGAACCCTTTTAGTTGACCGTATCATTTTCATCTGTTTCCTTCATGATATCGAGTTCTTTTTTCGCGAGCTGACCGTACAAACCATCTTCACCGTATAAATGCTCCTCAGCGTCCCTTAAGGAGTATCCTAGAAAGTTCGCTAAATTCACTATGCATTGTCCTCCCCTTTTAAGGTAACTATTGCAATCGCGAACCATTGACTCAAGTTCTATATCTTCAGGAGGGTCTACCCTTTTAAGTTTCTCAAGCTCGTCCATTACGGCCCAGACACGGTCAAACAAGTCTTGAAAATATTTTTCATCTTTCATGGTCTTACTCCCTAAAGCACGTCTATTTTGTCTAGGAGAAAATGGATTGGGATGCCTGATGATAACACCTCTTGATGGTCTCGTAAAACACTTTTGAAAACAGCGCGAATAAAGGCGGCGTTGATTATGCCTTGACAGCAGACAAAGAACGCCTGCCGCCGTTCATCAAGGAATCAGGTATAGGTGAGCTCCCAGCGTTAGATGATGTTAAAGGCTGGCGGGCGTTATTGGACGAGCTATAGCATCTGCTTGGGTCGCAGGGGCAATAACTGTTGAAATATGCCCCTTTCCCCTCCTAAGCGAAAGTAACGATTTCCCGGGATAATCGTAACCTAAAATATTAGTTGCTCCATATTCATCGGTTTGTTTGATTGCCAACAAAAGAAGGAAGAACAACAACTTCAACCCAGGTTTTATCCTCCGGGAATATAGAAGGTCCCTCAAAGCGTACTTGCCTGGAACTCTCTTCTTATTAGATACTTACAGCGATATTGGAGAGTGAGTACCCGTTTTTTTAGCCAAAGACACCCCAATGGTGGCAATGGTGGCATTGAATTTGCAGTAATTTAAGTATGTGGGAGTAAAAACCATGCCCCGTGTTTACTACATACACGCCACTCCGGAAAGCGTGTGGCGCAGGAAAAGGCGGCGAGCTATGCTTGTTGGGTTCCTAATAGTCGCTTTGGCCTTTAGTATGTCCAGTCTCGTAACAGGTTGGCAGTGGATGAGCAATAGGTTGGCACACAGACCAGACTACGCTCCACGTGACTTCGAGCGGACAGCTTTTTTGGCTGCCCAGAAGCTGGGTGCTGAGAAACCTAACATGACCAGGCCTGATGTTCGAAAGTTCTACGAAAGACAGTTAGAAAAGGGAAATTCCCAGAACGTCAAAGAAATATTGCAGACTAACTCCTTCGCTTTCGAGGCTGGCTACAATAAGATTTCCAACTTCAAGAAACGTTGATGCCAGAAGAAGCACTCCCCTCCCTTTTTGCTCTATCATAAAGTTAAGATTTCACGATGTTGTTGTCCCTGGAGGCACCTCTCCTCCAAGGGGCAAATAACACCGAAATCTGCCCCTTTCAGCGTTTCTCGCTAGGAGAGGCCGGAGACTACTTTGAGGTATTAAGGGACCAGTTGTAGGGGATGTAGTGGATGGCGGCGCTGTCGAGGTTAGCCTCTAACCAGTCCCTCGCTGGATTTGGGTCGAGATAGTCAAGGAGGTAGGTCAGGACGGCCTTGTGGGTGGCGCCGAAGTCCTTAGCATACCACTGAAAAATTTGGGAGAGCCGGACGGACTCCTTCGTCGGCTCAATCAGCACTCGCGAAGGGTCATTGATGAAGGCCTCGGCAGCGAAGGTGAGTTGGTCCTCGACCTTGGAGGGGCTGTAGGCGCCCACGGGCGGGCAGGAGGAGGCCCCGCAGACCAGAGCGAAGTGAATGCGGGGATCTCGCGGCTCAACGGCAAAGGCCCTACGGTCATCCCATGGGTGGAAAGGCCGTTTGAGGCCGAATGGATGGCGGGTGTTGCCACGCAGGATGCCGTGTTCGATATCGTCGGGCGAGAAACGCCAGCCGCCGATGTTGTAGGCGATGCGGCGGAAGAAGCCTCTTACCTCCTTGACGCTCTCCTCGATCCCGAGCGCGATGATGCCGTGGATTATCAAACAATTGAAGACATTAATCCAGAAGCACAACCGGTCTGCGCGGCTGTTCAGCTGTCTTAGATCGAAGCGGCGGAGTCTGGAGCTGAGATCTACGTAGGCCTCGTAGGCCTCCGAGCCGCGAAGGGCCGCATAGTCCAGCCGGCTTGTGTCTAGGTCGAAGGTTGCGGTTTCCATTATGCGACCGACTGCCGTGAAGAGCTCCTCGGCCACTGAGGTGTCAGGGACATCTATTGGGATGGGGCTATGGTTGAGAATACGCGGACCCGTGCCGAACATCCTAGCTCCTGACTTCGTTTCGAAGAATGCTTGTGAATCACCCCTGTGGCCCCCAGCCTAAAACGACCACGTTGTTGCATGAGGCCACTCCGGTCTCCTTCTTCACACCTAGGACGTCAGAAAACGCAGGCGGCGGTCAAGCCAACAACTATGACAGCTAAGGCTGAAACGGCAAATATTGATGGTACCTGAAGAGTTTCTTTAGCTCAAGCCCCTCCAAAGGAAGATTTCACGATGTAATCGTCACTCTTGACCGTTGGGGCTCAGGGGCAATAACCGTTGAAATATGAACTTTTCCGTCAGTTGGTCAAGGTTAATATTTCCTGGGATAATCTTCCCTTTTGCTATTTGGTTGCTAAAGTGCTCCGTAAGATTCATATTAATTACACCTCTCCGGACCAAGCTATCAGTGCTGCATGGAGGCGCTACGTTGACTAGGAAGCGGAGCTCGAGGGAGACGTTGGGCCTTTATGTATACGATAGTTCTGTCGAGGGGTCCCTTGAGGAATAATTCCGGGTAAATATATCGACAATAACCGCACTATCTCTGCGAGGGAAATCAAGGAGGGCTGGGAATGAAGCTTGTCAGATGCTATATCAATCCCGACAAGCTGGCCTCATTGAAAGAAGCCCTTTTCGCTCAAGGAGTTCCTGGAATGAGCGCCACCGAGATCATGGGCATTGGCAAGCCCATGAGCCAGCTGGAGCGCTTCATGGCCAAGGGCCACTCAGCCCCCGACTTCTACTCAAAATTCCAAGTCGACATCGTGCTGGAAGACGACCAAGTGGAGGAGCTCCTCGAGACCATCTGCAAGGTCTGCTTCACTGGGGCCCTTGGCGACGGCAAGATTTTCGTCCTGCCGGTAGAAGAAGCAGTCCGCATCCGCACGGGCGAGCGGGGTCACAAGGCCCTGTACTGACTCCGAGCCGCCACTCACCTCCATCCGCCTCTCTACCCTCTCGTTATAGCAATCCGCAAAAGCATAGTCCCAGCGCAAACCCCTATAATAACTAGGCTTCGGACCTTCCCGTGAAAGAGAAAAGCATCACGTCACCGAGCGGCGGAGCAGCTCCCGGTTGTATGCAGCCAGCACATCCTTGTGGTTTACCATTCCTACGACTTTACGAGGGTTGTCCGGTTCCACAACGGGCAGCTCGTCTATCCTCTTCAAGGCGGACATCTCGAAGACCGTGGCCAAGTCGTCGTGGGGGAATACGGTAAGGATCCCCTCTGTGGTAGCCACGTCCTTGGCCACCAGGAGCGCCTTTTGCTCATAATGGTACATCATGGCCATCCGAAGGTCCTGGTGGCTTATGATGCCCGTCATGAGCCCCTTGTCGTCTACCAGGGGGAAGTAGGAGTAGGGGCTCCTTAAGGCGGTGGTTACGAGGTCCTCCAGGGGCATATCCTCGGGGAGGCATTGGAACCGATCGCTCATCACGTCTCTGACACGGAGGGTCTTGAGGACGGTTTCCTCCAGGCCGGCCCTGATGCTAAGGCCCCGGCGGGCCAGTCTCAAGGTGTAGACGCTCTCTTTGTTTATAGCCGCTGAGATGAGGATGGCCGTGATGCAGGAGACCATGAGCGGCAGGATGATGGTGTAAGAGCCGGTGAGTTCGAAGAGAATGATGATGGCGGTGATGGGGGCGTGGGTGGTGGCGGCCACCACCGCCCCCATGCCCACCAGAGCGTAGGCCCCGGAGGTGGCTGTCAGAGCAGGAAAGAGACTGTGAGCCACAGCGCCGACGGCCCCGCCCGTCATGGCTCCGATGAAGAGGGAGGGGGCAAAAATGCCGCCCGACTGGCCCGAGCCGATGGCAATAGCGGTGGCCAGCATCTTGAAAAAGACGAGGCTTAGCAAGAGTAGATAGGGAACCTGCTCCCGAAGCGACAGGTTGATGGTCTCGTAGCCGACCCCGTAGATGTGGGGGAAGGCCAGGGCGATGGTGCCGATGAGCAGGCCACCGAGGGCGGGCCGAACCGCCTCGGGCAGGGGCGAGGCCTCGAAGAGGTCCTCGCACCGGTAGAGGAGGAAGATAAAGAGGCGGCCCACCAGGCCGGCCGCCACGCCAAGCAGGAGGTAGGGGAGCAGCTCGAAGGCGTGGACGAAACGATACAGGGGGACTCGGAAGGCGGGAAAGTCCCCGAGGAAGTAGCGGCTTATGACCGTGGCGACGACGCTGGAGATGACGATGGGGCTGAAGCGGGCAAGGCCAAAGTCGCCGAGGATGACCTCCACGCTGAACAGGGCCCCAGCGATCGGGGCGTTGAAGGTGGCTGCGATGCCGGCAGCGGCGCCGCATCCGACGAACGTCCGAAGCCTCTCGCCACTGACCTTAAGCATTTGACCTAAGGCCGAGCCCAAGGCCGAGCCTATGTGGACTATGGGTCCCTCCCGGCCCACGCTACCCCCACTGCCTATGGTCAGGGCGCTGACCAGGGCCTTTACCATGACGACCCGCGGCCGGATGGCCCCTCCTCGGATGACCACAGCCTCCATGACCACCGGCACCCCGGTGCCCTTGGCCTCCCGGGCGAGGAAGTAGATGATGGGGCCGACGATTGCCCCCCCCAAGTGCGGGAGCCAGGAGCTTGTGGTACCAGGGAAGGGTCCAGACGAGCTTAAGCAGGTTGAGCCCGGGCCCAAAGAAGAGGGATTGGAAGAGGCGAATGAGGTAGCGGAAGCCGATGGCGCCCAAGGCCCCTAGGACCCCGATCCCGAGGGCGCACAGGATCATAAGGGCCTGCTCGGTGAGCTTTATTCTAGCAAGGAGATGGGTGATCCGGGGCATGGGTTTTCAGCCCGCTCCAAGGGGCCTCGAAGAAGTGCGATGCCGGCTGGAAAACAGGCAAGAAAAAACCAGTAGACCGAAAGAAAAGGTAGAGCCCATCAGTTTCAATGTAGGCAATTGTATGGGAACCTGTCAACGGCAGTTTCACCCCCAGGAGGAGGGTACATTTGGGAAGTAACCCAATAGCCAAATCTGTTACAAAAGCTGTGCCTCCATGCCAGGCACCCTGCTTGTTTTTCCCCGTGCCAAGGGCAACTTCACGATGTAATCGTTAGTTTAGCCTTGCTCTGTCGAGTATCATATTTCGTTCAAATCCGCCTGAGGCGGAGACAGGGGCGAGCCCTGTCTCTACATCCCACAACCCACTAAATATCAGTCGCTTACAAGAATTAGACGCTCCCTTCTCCTCAATTCGGTTTCCTAAATCGGGATAAATCCGATAATCTAAGCTAAATCAATGGATTATAGCGGTTCTGGGCTTCTGGACACCCTTAGACACCTTGCGCTTCCGTACAAGGCCCGGTTTTACGGTAATCCCTGCAATATCAATTCGCAACGTGAGGTTGGACACTTCCGAAAAGTGTCTAAATGTGTCTAAAAGTGTCTAATTTGTCTAATCTGTCTAATGTGTCGAGTGGCCCGCCTCAGGCGGGGAAGGGCGGGAAATGCGTTTAGCGCCTCTTTGCGGCTTTCTTCTTCGCCTTCGGCTTGGCCTTCGTGGGCAGGGCTTGCCTGGGCGTGAGGGTCTTGCTCGCCTTCCTGGCCTTGCCGGTCACGAGGCGCCGCAGCGTGGCGAGGTTCATCGTGTCGTCGTCGGGCTCGTCCTTGGGCGTCTCCAGTATCATCGGCGTCGAGAAGAACCGCTCGTCGTTGACGAGTCGCCGGAAGCCCTTGAGCCCCAAGGCTCCCCGGCCGATGTGGGCGTGGCGGTCCACGCGAGAGCCCAAGCCTTTCTTCGAGTCGTTCATGTGCCAGAGAGCGAGCCTCTCCAAGCCAACCGCTTCGTCGAAGGCCTTCATCGTCGCCTCGTAGCCGTCCTTCTCTATGAGGTCGTAGCCGGCGGCGAAGAGGTGGCAGGTATCGAGGCAGAAGGCGAGGCGCTCCGAAGCCTTGAGCAGGCTCAGGATTTCCGAGAAGTGCTCGAAGCGCCAGCCGAGGGCGGTGCCCTGGCCGGCGGTGACCTCTAACGCTATATTGCAGATAGCCTTCGGGCGTGCCTCGTGTACGGCATCGAGCGCCTCGGCTATGCGCTTCAGGCCAGCCGACTCGCCCGAGTCGCGGTGCGCTCCCGGATGGGCGACGAGGTACGGCACGCCGAGCGCCTCGCACCGGTCCACCTCGTCGATCATGGCTTCCACCGACTTCTCCCAGCCGGGCTGGCGCGGGTCGGCCATGTTGATGAGGTAGGTGTTGTGGGCGACCACGGACCAGAGGGGACCTTCCGCAAACGCGGCCCGGAAGCGCTCGGCATCCTCGGGGCCGATGGGCCTGGCCTTCCACTGGCGGGCGTTCTTGGTGAAAATCTGGAGCGTGCGGCACCCGAGCTCAAGGCCCCGGCCCGGGGCCTCGGCCACGCTGCCGGCGATCGAGACGTGGGCTCCAAAGCGCATGTAAGCCTCCCTGTGGTCCCTTCCAGTATAGCCTTGCGCCGGTAGGGCCGGGAAGGGCCGTCCGGGCGGGGCGGTGAAATTCCCCTTGACATCTCCCGAAGAAAAAGCGAAAATAAGGCGAAAACATGGAGGGATGATTGGTGGCCGAAAGCCCAAACAGTGCGAATAGCAAGCCTCCGACCCTCTTTCCCCTCCCCAACGCCTCGCAGAAGCCTTCGGGTATGGAGGGCATGAAAGGCGAGCGTATTCGGGAAAAGAGAGACGTGGAGTACGTCGAGCTCGGCTGCCGCACCGTCCTCAACCACTGCAACACGACCCGGATGCCGGACGTCTGGACGATCAATCCGTATAGGGGCTGCGAGTTCGACTGCGGCTACTGCTACGCCCGCTACACGCACGAGTATCTGGGCTTCGAGGGGCCCGAGGCGTTCGCGCGGACCATCTTCGTGAAGGCCAAGGCCCCCGAGGTGCTGGCCTCCACCCTAAAGCCCCAAGCCCTATATAAGCGGCCCATCGCGCTGGGCACGGCCACCGACCCGTACCAGCCGGCCGAGAAGCGCTACCGGGTGACCCGGGGGATTCTGGAGGTCCTGGCGCGCTATCCGGGCATCTCGCTCTCCATCGTGACGAAAAGCCCGCTGATCACGCGCGATATCGATTTACTCCAGTCCATTGACGCGCACGCGGACCTGACCATCCTCGTATCGCTCATCACGCTGGAGCGGGGCGTCCTGGAGGTCTTCGACCCCCGGGCGCCTTCGGCCTCAGAGCGGCTGAAGACGGTCGAGGCCCTGAGCCTGGCCGGCCTCGATGCCGGCATCCACTGCGCCCCCATCCTGCCGGGCTTGACCGACGGCACCGGCACCATAGAGGAGCTATGCCGCGCCGCCCGCGACCACGGCTCGTGCTTCCTCGGCGCCCAGGTGCTCTTTCTCACCTCCACCATCCGGGCCCGCTTCTGGCCTCTGCTGGCGGCCCACTTTCCCGACCACCTGCCCCTCTATCGGCGCCTCTACGCCTCAGGCCTCAACGCGCGTGAGGGGTACCGCAGGCTCGTCATAGGGAGGGTGCGCGAGATTCGGGCCCGCTACGGCCTGGAGGGCCTTAGCCGCCGTACCGAAGGCCGCGAGCAACCGGAGCCCGCCTGGCCCCCAACCGCGCAACTCGCCTTCGACCTGGAGGGCTGAGACCAGTCCGTTGTACCGGTTCCTGTGCATGGTGGGCTATCAGCGGACGGTGAAGAAGGCAGTGGCGCTGAGGACTTGGCTTCTGGTCGTTAGGGTTCCAATGAGGCGATAGCGACCAGGCTCGTCGGGCACTGGAACCTCGATGTGATACGTCAGAGGTGGTCCGTCGGGTTCGAGGATTTCCTTACCAACAACTTGCAGAAAGAACCTTCCCCGCGACCAGCGCCAAAGTTCATGACCCCCTTCGGTTTCAACTGCTAGGTCGTAGCGCTGAGATGTAGAGAAGATAAGGGTGACAGCCCCAGAGGCATGATTGGCCACGTGTAGGGTGGCCCTTATGGCTTCCCCCGTCCGGTAGGAGTCCTTACCAACCGAGAGGGTTACGTTAAGGTCCCTTGCTGGCGTGGATTTTGGTTTTGATCCCCACCCAAGGCCCGCCGATGGTAAGAGGCCCCCCACAAACACCAACCCGACGGCAAGAACAAACCAGTAACGCTTCAGCATAGGGGAGGCGCTCCAAAGAAAGATGGACCCCCCGGACAACGTCGACCAGGGGGCCAGATTGTAGCGCTTTTGCGGTTAGGGAACAACATGAGTGAGCCCGAACCGAGTCGCCGTCGCCCCCCGCCTTGACACCCCTCGCCTGATGCAGGATTATTGGAAGTCGAGTGGCCGCCGTCGTGAGTCGCCCGCAGGTGATTGCCTGAAAGAGGAGCGATTCGATGGAAGCGCATGGAGTCCAGGGCCAGCCCTACGTCCTTGATGAGACCGCTGGGACCAAGTGGTACTGCCGCTGCGGCCGATCGAACAACCAGCCTTACTGCGACAGCTCCCACGAGGGGAGCGAGTTCAGCCCCATAAAGGTCAAAATCGACGAGGACGGCACGGTGGCCTATTGCGGCTGCCGGCGGTCCGGCAATCTGCCGTTTTGCGACGGGACCCACTCGAGCTTGGCCGAGCCGCCCACGGACGTCCCTCCCCCCTGAGCGCGCCATCGAAAGGGGTCCCGCTTTCGGGCTTGGAGGGCCTGGGGGGCGTGGCATGACCATCCAGGCACCGCTAAGGAGGCTTAGCCGGGCGTTCCTCGGCGCCGCGTTGGCCGCAGGCGCGCTGGCCGCAGGCGCGCTGGCCGCTTCAGCCTCCGCCGCACCTCCAGGAGGACCCGCCCTCCGCGTGGCCGTCGCTCCCGTCGCCGAGCGCAGGACCCTCGCCTTCCCGGACCATCTGCCCCTCCGTGTGGACAGCCCCTTCCGGACGCTGACCGCCCAGCCTCGGGGCCTGCCAGAGCGTCTTCGCCGCGAGGTCGCCAAGGCGCTCTCCGAAACCCACGGGATCGCTGTGGTCGAGGCCCCGGAGCTTGCCGCCGGGCCTGCCTCGGACAGGGTGCGGGCCGTGGCCGGCGTCCGCCGCCTCGACGCCGTTGTGGCCGGCGCCGTCCGGCTCGGCTTCGGCCAGATGCAGGTGACCGGATTTCGGAGGAGGGCCTATGTCGGGCGGGTGAGGCTTGAGCTCTCGTTTCTAAGCGGCCGGACGGGCAGGCCCTTGGGGTCTCCTCTCGTCGTTGAAGGCTCCGATGAGGTCAGCATGGACTTCCGGCGCATGGACATCGACGTCCTCCATCACAGGGGAGCCGGTCCAGAGGTGCGCGAACGGGTGGAAGAGGCTGTCCGCGACGTCGGCAGGCAGCTTCGGGCGAAGTTCTCGGGCGCCTGGCTCGCGTCGGTCCTGGAGGCGGAGAGCCGCTCCCCGACGCCCGCCGCCACCGCCCGGCTCGCCATTGAACGGACGGCCCTCGAGCCGGAGACCCTCCGGCCGGGCCGCAGAGCCGGGATGGTCATCGCCTATACCATGAGCGGCCTGGCGCCGGGAACAGTAGTTGACGTGACGGAGACCCGTCGCCTCTACCGGGCCGGCCGCCTCGTGGCGGGGCCCTTCCGCGTCGTCTACACCCTGGGCAACGGCGGGCACACCTCCGTCCAGGAGCTCCACGTGCCGTCGTCCGCCGAGGCGGGCCGCTACCTGCTGCTCGGGGTGGTCGAGGCGGCTGGGGCCAGGGCGAGCGGCTCGGGGCGCTTCACGATTCGGGCGCCGTGAAGGGGGAGAAGGTCGGTGATGGGCCGGGGGGAGCCGTTGTCTTTTAGTTAGGCCGTTCGTATACTATGGTTGAAACCGATTCGTTTCTTCGGCATGTTCGAGGGACTCCGCTATGAACTCCCTGAGTTTCCAGGCGCTACGGTCCACCGTCGAGAGCAAGGTGGTGGGCCGGCGCAGAGAGATCGAGCAGATCCTTGCCGCCCTTGATGCCCGCCGCCACCTCATCCTCGAAGGGGGGCCGGGGACGGCCAAATCGACGCTGCTTAGGGCGGTCGCCGAGGCCAGCGGCCTGCCGATCTACTTCGTCGAGGGGGGGATCGACCTGTCGCTGGCGAAGCTCGTCGGCCACTTCCCCCCCGCCGATGTCTTCCGGGATGGATTCAGGCCGGAGGCGTTCGAGAAGGGCCCCCTCGTCAAGGCCATGGAGGGAGGGCTTCTATACATTGAGGAGTTCAACCGCATGCCGGCAGATACGGCCAACGTCCTGGTCCCGGTCCTGGCCGATGGGCGCCTCGTCGTGCCCCGATACGGTCTGGTCGGGGCCCATCCGGCCTTTCGTGTTATGTGCGCCCAGAATCCTCTCGATGACGTCGGCACACAGCGGGTGAGCCGCTCCATTTACGATAGGTTCTGCCGCCTGAAGCTCTCCTACCAGTCGAGGGAGGACGAGGAGGCGATTGTCCTTCGGCTGGCCCCCGAGGCCCTGGCCGACCTCGTGCCGCTCGCCGTGGGCCTGGTCCGGGCCACCCGGGAGCACCCCGAGGTGCAACAGGGCTCAAGCTTGCGGGGGGCCATCGACATGTTGGGGATTGCCCACGTGCGCCTCGAACAGGTGGGCGGGGATGTCGGCGAAGTGCTCCTCGACGCGGCGCTGGTTGCCATGAGCGGGCGCATATGGCTCAGGGAGACCTGCGATCAGACCCCGGAAGAGATTATCGGGCAGATCTTCTTCGCTCTTTTCTACCAGGTGCAGCAGGAAGAGGGCGACGGGGCGCGGCAGCGACCGGAAGTCCAGCCCGAGGAGGCCGAGAAAAAGGACAAGCGTCTCGAGCGCCTGCCGAGCCAGGACCTGCCGCTTGACGTTGACTTGGAGTTCTTCCAGGACGACGAGGTGGCCCGGCTCAGCCGCAACTTGTTGCGCGAGGCGAAGCAGAAACCGGCCGATGTGAGCCGCTACCTCAACGTGCACCGGCGGCTGGCCCGCGACATCGTCGAAAGCCCCCTCATCCTCGATCTCTACAGCTACGTGAAGGACGACCTGGATGAGGAGCTGCGGGACCTCGCTCTCAAGTACGCGGGCCGCCTCATCATGAAGATGGCCCGCCAGATTGCCAACCTTGGCATAAAGGCCGGACCCCTCCATGCGGTCAACGACATCACGGCGGGTGATGAGGTGGAGATCGACGGGACCCTGGCTCGCATGATCGACAATCCCACCGGGGGGTTGGAGGAGAACATCATGATCATGACGCGCAAGCCCGAAGAGACCGCCTGCATGGTCTTTCTCGATCACTCCTCGTCCATGCGGGGCATCAAGGTCTCCATGGCGGCGCTGGCGGCCGCGACCATCGCGCTGCACTTCCGCGAGCACTACGGGGTCGTGGTCTTCAACACGAAGGCCCACCTGCTCAAGCCCCTTCACGCCCACATGCCGCCTCTCAAGGTGGCCGAGGAGGTCTTGAGCCTCTCCGCCGTCGGCTACACGAACATTCGCGATGCCCTCTTGATTGGCATCAACCAGATGCAGGCCTATCCGAAAAAGCTCGGAATCCTGCTGACCGACGGCGACTGGACCCACGGCGGAAGCCCGTTGGAGAGCTGCCGGCTCTTTACCCAGCTTCACGTCATCGGCCTCGAGGACCCGGAGCGATACATCATGGACTACGAGTTCAGAATCCCTGCAATGTATCGAGAGTGGACGCAAGTGGATAAATTGGCCCGGGAAGGCAAGGGGACGTACTGCTTCGCCAAGAACATCGATGAGCTGCCCGGGGCCCTGGCCAAATGCCTGGTGGAGTACAGCTAGATATGGCGACCCTGACCGAAGGCGAGCTTGCGGCGCTCCTTAGGCTTCTGGAGGACTCGAACGACGCCACCCGCGCTCGTGTGGAAGAGAGTCTCGCGGGCCTGGACCCGGTGGCCTTGGACCAGCTTCGGGACGCCCGGGATCGGATGACCCCCGAGGTGGCCCGGCGCATCGATGAGCTGGCGTTCTTCCTTCCCAGGCGGGAGGTGGTGGAGGACCTGGCCTCCCTCGTCGAGACGGGCGGCGATCAGGTGGACCTGGAGGCGGGCATGTGGTGCCTGGCCCGTTTTCGCGACCCCGGCCTGGTGACCGTCCCCTACACCCGGGAGCTGGAGCGGTTGTCCGAGGCCGTCCGCAGTCGCATCAGACGCATCGAGCCGTCGGTCCTGGTGCTCAAGAGCTTCATTCAGGTCCTCTTCCATGATGAAGGATTCCGCGGGGACGTCAATTCCTACTACGACCCGGACAACAGCTTCTTCCACAAAGTGCTGGAGCGCCGCCGAGGCATCCCCATCACGTTGAGCGCCCTCTGTCTGCTCGTCGGCCAACGCGTGGGGCTTCCCATCGAGGGCATCGGCCTGCCGGGCCACTTCCTTTGCCGCTTTGGGGCTGAGGAGCAGGGCGTCTATTTCGACCCGTTCCATGATGGCCGCCTCCTGACCCATCAGGGTTGTGTGGAGTTGTGCCACCAGGCAGGTTTCTCCTTCTCGGAGACGTGCCTGGACCCTCCCACCAACAGAGAGGTCCTCAAGCGCATGGTGCGCAATCTGCACGATATTTATCTGCAGCGGGAGGCCCTGTTGGAGGTCCGCCTGCTGGATGACTACATGGAGGCCCTGGAGTGGGATGTGGGCGATGAGACGGACGAGGTGGAGGAGCTGCCCGACGACGAGGCAACCGATGAGGTGAGGTGAGACGCCCCTGAGCCCGCCATCGTCTTCCGTCCGCCGACCGTTAGCACTCCTGGTCTTCATCCTTGCGCTCCCCTTGGGTCTCGGAGGCCTCGTGTGGTTCCTGGAGAAGTCCCTCATCTACTATCCCGACAAGTACCTCGAGGCGACCCCGGCGGACTACGGCCTCGCCTTCGAGGAGGTGTTCTTCCCCACCTCTGACGGGATGGAGATCCACGGCTGGTGGATTCCGGCCAAGGCGGGCGGGGCCGGGCGCCCCGTCATCCTCTGGATGCACGGCAACGCCGGCAACATCTCGCACCGGCTCCATAATGCCCGCCTCCTCCATGACCGGCTCGACGTCAACCTCTTCCTCTTCGACTACCGCGAGTACGGCCTCAGCCAGGGCGAGGTGAGCGAGAAGGGGACGTACGCCGACGCCGAGGGTGCCCTGGCCTACCTGATGGGCCGGCCCGGGCTGGATTCGAGTCGGCTTATCTACTTCGGCCGGTCCATCGGCGCGGCCGTGGCCGTGGAGCTGGCGACCCGCCGGGCGCCGGCGGGGCTCATTCTCGAGAGCCCCATGACGAGCATTCCGGCCATGGCCCGGGCCATCTTCCCGTGGCTTCCGGTTGGGTCTCTGCTCTCGACCAAGTACGATTCCCTGGCCAAGATCGGCCAGCTTCGCGTCCCCCTGCTCGTCCTCCACGGCACGGCCGACGAAATCGTCCCCTTCGTCCAGGGCCGGAAGCTGTTTGAGGCGGCGGGCGAGCCCAAGCGCTTTTACGCCATCGAGGGTGCCCGCCACAACGACACCTACTTTGTAGGCGGGGAGCCGTACCTTCGTGCCTGGGAGACCTTCCTGGAGAGCTTGAGCCCGGACGAGGGCGATTGAGAGACCAGACGCTCCCGGGCATGTGTCCAATGGAACCGCTCTCACCGAGTCCCCACGCTTTGGACTACGACTATGTTTGCCCAGGTTGCTGAGAGGCTTCTGAAGGTTTACCGAGAGGAGCAGCCCTCGCTTCTTCTCGTCATGACGCTATTTCTGTGCATTCGCGCAAGTGGCATCATGGTCGAGAACTATGCCGAGACGACCTTCATCAAGCGCTACGGGGTGGAGTACCTGCCCTCCGTCTATCTCGTCAACTCCATCGTCCTCTTCGCGGTCATAACGATCGTTGGCCTCTATCTCGACCGGATGGCCCGCACCACTCTGCTTCGCCGGCTGCTGCTAGCCTTGATGGGGCTGTTCGTCCTGATCCGCCTCCTGCTGCCCCTCAAGATCAGCCTCCTCTATCCGCTCCTGTTCGTGCTGTCGGCCCAGAGCCGCTACATGCTTGTGGTGGTCTTCTGGGTCATCGGGGGCGATCTCTTTACCTTTCGCCAGACCAAAAGGCTCTTCCCGTCGGTCCAGGCCGGCGGTGTGTTGGGCGTGATTCTGGGCAGCGCCGCTTCGGGTCCGATTGCCCGGCTGGTGGCCATCGACAACGTCCTCTTGGTCGGGGCCCTCATCCTGCTAGGAGGGGTGCTGGTGACCTACGGGATCGATAGGCGGATGGCGACGGTGCTCGCCGAGCGGCCCTCGGGGGCGAAGCGGCCGCTCGAGATGGACAAGAGCAAGGCGGGGTTCGGTGAAATCATCCCGCTCATCAAGCAGAGCCGGTTTCTCCAGCTGCTTGTGGTCCTCGTGGTGGTGCCGAACTTCCTGCTGCCCATCTTCAACTACCAATGGAGCGTCATCCTCGATAAGCGCTTCGCCTCCGAGGAGGGGCTGTTGATGTTCTACTCCCTCTTTAAGGCCGCCAGCAATGGCATCAACCTCGTGGCCCTCCTGTTCGTCGGGCGGGCTTTCACGCGCTTTGGGATCACGGCCATCCTCTTTTTCCATCCGGCCAATTACATCATCATCTTCGGGGCGTTGCTGTCGAGCTTCACGCTCCCGGTCGGCATCTACGGGCGCATCTCGAGCAACCTCCTTCGGACCAGCGCCAACCGCCCCGCGATGTACATGCTCTTCAACTT
>JALLOF010000240.1 GCA_027717595.1 Nitrospinae bacterium AH_259_B05_G02_I21
GGGCCGAGGCGAACTTCTTTCTCGGCCAGGCGCTGTTGGCGTTGGGGAATGATGCCGAAGGCCTCGCCGCGCTCGAGGCTGCCGCTCGGGCCGACGCCAAGGCCCGGGTCGCCCCCCCTGGCCCGCCTGCTTCGGACCCAACGCTTCCTCGATAGGGCCCGCTACAAAGAGGCGCAGGCCGAGGCCGACCGGTGGCTTCGCTACTTTTCCCGCCACTCGCTTAGGTGGGAGGTGCAGGTGCTTAGGGGCCGTGCCCTGGCGGGGCGGAAACGGTGGGACGAGGCGGCGGCCGTCTTCCAGAAGGTGGCTCGGGCCGAAAAGGCCCCCGAAGGGGTTTCGCTGGATGCCTTGTCGAGCCTCGCCGAGGTGCGGTCGCGCAAGGGACGGCCCAAGCAGGCCGCCGAGGCGTGGGCGGCTCTCATCAAGCGCGCTCCCGACGACCCTCGGGCGGCCCAGGCGCGCCTTCAGCTTGCGACCCAGGCGGTGCGCGCGGGCCGATTCGATGAGGCGCTCGGCCAGGTGAAGGCGGTCCTGAAAACCCATCCCGAAGCGCCCGAGGCCGGCACGGCGAGGCTCATCCGGGCCGATAGCCTCTTTGGGCTTGAGCGCTTCTCGCAGGCCGCGGACGCTTACCGCGAGGCGGCCCGGGACGAGGGGGCCGGGGCCTTCAGCCCGGCCCGCTGGGAGCGGGCGGGGCTCGCCGCCTACCGGGTGGAGCGCTTCGAGGAGGCGGCGGAGGCATTATCCAAGGCCGGCGACGGCTTAGAAGGAGCCAATCTCGCAGTCCGGCTCCGGGCGCTTAGGAAGGCCGGAGACCCCGCCGAGATCATGAA
>JALLOF010000241.1 GCA_027717595.1 Nitrospinae bacterium AH_259_B05_G02_I21
AAAGGATGCTGGGAGGCAGGAAGTCGAGGTGAAACCTACCCCCCAGCGCGACCCACCGGCGGGACTTACATGAGCTCTCTTACAATCTTCATTGGCATTGTCTTATCTAGTGTTTAGAGCAAATTTGGTGCCACTGTGGAGCTCGGCTTGCAATATTAGGGCTATTTTATGGCAGTGGGCCTGGAACTGTCTGATAAGAAAGGAGTTGCCGACAGACAAGCGATGAGCCGTTGCGACAGCTCAGCGAAGGAGAAGCCGGGTAGGAATATTGAGTTGTGCTTCCACCGGTTGGCAAACCTACAACGGGTGTGGGTCTTCATACATTAGAAGTTACGATTATCCCAGGCTGTCCGCGGACTCGCCTCTGGCGGATAAAGGCTGTCCCTACAATGAGTTAGGTGAAATTGGACACCTCCTTGAGACCCGCTCGCGTTCTGTACAGCCATTGATTCTCGCAAACGGCGTAAATTCAATACGTTGAGCTGAGTTGGGGCTTCCAGAGGCCCTTAGACACCTGTCAACCTGTTGGACAGCCATAATTTCTAGTAACGCAAGTAAATTCAATGTGTTATGTCCGGTTAGACACTTCTGAAAAGTGTCTAAATGTGTCTAAAAGTGTCTAACCTCTCAAGGCAGCCCGCCTCAGGCGGGCTGCCTTGAGAGGGTGGGCCGCAAAGACCGCCGTAAGAGGCGGTGTGGCTGGCTCGTCTTGGGCATAAGCGGTTGAGGAGATGGAGTCCCGTGGAGCCAGGGATTGACAAACCTCGGTGCGGCCTATACCATTGGCGACTTTGAGGGGCCCGCCATCGAGCGCGGGCGCCGCATGGGAGGG
>JALLOF010000242.1 GCA_027717595.1 Nitrospinae bacterium AH_259_B05_G02_I21
GCCCTGGAGGAGGCCGAGGGGCTCGAGCAGTTGCGTGCGCTCGCCTATGGGTATACAATCAGGGTCGTGGAGACGGACCACGACGCCGTCGGGGTCGACACCCCGGAGGACGTGGCCCAGGTAGAGGCCATCCTGGCGCACCGAAAGGCCTAAGGGAACAGAGATGACGAAATACATATTCGTAACCGGCGGGGTTCTTAGCTCGCTCGGCAAGGGGATCGCGAGCGCTTCGATCGGCACGCTTCTCGAGGCCCGGGGGCTCACCGTCACCCTCCAAAAACTCGACCCCTACATCAACGTCGATCCGGGCACGATGAGCCCGTTCCAGCACGGCGAGGTCTACGTGACCGACGACGGGGCCGAGACCGACCTGGATCTCGGCCACTACGAGCGGTTCACCTCGGCCAAGATCAACAACGTGACGACTGGCCGCATCTACGACAGTGTGATTAGAAAGGAGCGCCAGGGCGACTTCCTCGGGGCCACGGTCCAGGTCATCCCGCACATCACAGACGAGATAAAAAGCCACTTCCTGGCGCTCAAGGACCACGCCGACGTCGTCATCTGCGAGATCGGCGGCACCGTGGGCGACATCGAAAGCCTCCCGTTCCTCGAGGCTATGCGCCAGTTTCGAGCCGACTTGGGCAGAAGCCACGTCTGCTACATACACCTGACGCTGGTGCCGTACATCGAGACGGCCCACGAGCTCAAGACCAAGCCGACCCAGCACAGCGTTAAAGAGCTCCTCCAGCTCGGCGTCCAGCCCGACGTCCTGCTTTGCCGCACCGACCGGCCCCTGCCGCTCGACATCAAGAGCAAGATATCGC
>JALLOF010000243.1 GCA_027717595.1 Nitrospinae bacterium AH_259_B05_G02_I21
GTTACGGTTAATCACGCGGCGGTAGAGGTCGTTGAGGTCGCTCGTGGCAAAGCGGCCGCCGTCGAGCGGCACGAGCGGGCGGATTTCCGGCGGGATGACGGGGACGACCTCCAGAATCATCCATTCAGGCTTGTTGCCGCTCTTGCGGAAGGCCTCCACGACCTTCAGGCGCTTGATCAGCTTCTTCTTCTTCTGGACGGAGGTGGCCTCGGCCACTCCGGCTTTCAGCTCGGGGGCAAGGGCCTCCAGGTCGAGCTTCTTCAACAACTCCCGGATCGCCTCGGCACCCATGCCAGCGTTGAAGGCCGGGCCATATTCGGACCGCAGCTCCCGGTAGCGCTCCTCCGTCAGGAGCTCCTTCTCCTTCAAGGGAGTGTCCCCAGGGTCGATGACCACGTAGTTCTCGAAGTAGAGAATCCGCTCCAGCTCGCGCAGACTCATATCGAGGAGGTTGCCGATGCGGCTCGGTAACCCCTTGAAGAACCAGACGTGGCTGACTGGGCAGGCCAACTCAATGTGACCCAACCGCTCGCGACGCACCTTGGACTGGATGACCTCGACGCCGCACTTCTCACAGACCACGCCCCGGTGCTTCATCCGCTTGTACTTGCCGCAGTTACATTCCCAATCCTTCACGGGGCCAAAAATTTTGGCACAAAACAGCCCGTCGCGCTCAGGTTTGAAGGTCCGGTAGTTGATCGTCTCAGGCTTCTTGACCTCTCCACTGGACCAGGATCTGATCTTCTCTGGCGAAGCGATTCGAATCCGAATGGCATCGAACGGAATGGGATCTCGGGGTTTTTCAAAGAGACTGATAACACTATCC
>JALLOF010000244.1 GCA_027717595.1 Nitrospinae bacterium AH_259_B05_G02_I21
GTGCCATGACCTCCTGGTTGAGCTTCTGTTTGTCGTTTTTGTACCGCTCTTGCAGGGTCTTTAGCTTGGGCTGGAGCTTCGACATCTGACGCATGTTCTGATGCTGTTTGATGCTCAGAGGGAAAAATGCCCCCTTGATGATGATTGTGAGCAAAACAATGGAAACACCGTAGTTGCCGACGAAGCCGTTCAAGAATCGGAGTCCCTGGAGGAGGGGGCGGGAGATCGGCCCGAACCACCCGTAGTCGATGACCCGATCGAGGCTCGCGCCGTAGGCCTTCAGGCGGGGCGGGAGCTTCGGCCCGCCGAAGACGAGGATCTGCTCCCGGGCGGTCTCAGCCGAGGGGGTGTAGGCGAGCGCGGGGGCGAGCTCGGCGACCTTCCGGATGGTCGTCCGTTTCTGAAAGGTCCACGTGGTCTTGGTCACGGACTTCTGGCGCGTGCGCTGGGCCACGGCTGCCGCCGCCGTCCCGGAGCGTGGCGCCAAGATGGCCGCGAAGTACTTAGTCTGGATGGCCGACCACGCCCCAGCGCCCTTGTGGACGGTCAGCGGCGGCAGCTTTCCCGGTTTATCCTTGGCACGCTTCTGGCCGATCAGGTGGCTGGCGGTCGTGTAGTCCCGTAGGTGGCACCCCCCCCGCCCAGGCCGTAGGCCCACAGCACGCGATGGTCCAGGGGCATCGTTGAGCCATCGGGGCGCTTCACGTAGAGGTCGAGGGTGAAAGCATACTTGTCGTCGTGAAAGATGAATCGTTTCACAATTTGCGAACCTTCGGGGCCGGCGTAGGTGAACGAAAGCTCGCCCGACGGCACGCCCCGGGAC
>JALLOF010000245.1 GCA_027717595.1 Nitrospinae bacterium AH_259_B05_G02_I21
GAAATCGATACAGGAGAAGGCCTGTTCGAGCCATACTACGAGGTGACACTGCGCCGCATAAGCCATCAGTCACCTTCCGGCTCATAGGTCAGTTGCGGCCAGAGGACAACATTGGAAGAGAACCTTACAGATGACCAACTCATTGAAAACATGCTCTCCTACGTCCGAAAAGGCGGCATGATTCTCCTCAGAAACGAGCAGGGCGCCATGGAGCTACGAGGAGAGGACTTGGTGCTCAGGGCTTCCGAGGAGTGGCTCACGATCTACCATTCGACGGCGGAAAGCTCGGAGTCGCAAAGCCACCTCCATCTGCGCAAAAGGAGCTTTCGATACGCCCGCGTGATGGAGAAGGAAGGCGCGACCCCCTTCGTCGCGTTTTGGAGGACGAAAGAAGAAGGCACTGACACCAGCCCACCCTTCGCAATCTATTTCCCCTCCTTTTACGACTGGGCCAAGGACAAAGCGCCGATCGAGGAAAATCAGCGCTTGTTCCAGGAGTGGCTTGAACAGCACGGCCGCGAGTTTACGATGCGCTGATACCCAGGCCTCCCGGTCAGTACCTTCGTGAACAACCCGAGGAACGATGAAGTACGCTGCATACAGCCCATAGAATAATCTTAACCCTTTCCATAGCCTTCAAAGTGTAAGTTTCCCAATAGGTTGGCTAGACCGGAAGGGGTTTTATTTTTCCCTTGATTTTCGCTTTTTATTCGTCTATATTTTGTGTCCCCTAGCAAGGATGGAGGGAGAAATTGCGCATCGAACCTACACACCTTCAGCGGGAGCTTCTTCCTGTTCGCGGAGAAGGCTCACGAGGCTCTT
>JALLOF010000246.1 GCA_027717595.1 Nitrospinae bacterium AH_259_B05_G02_I21
CCCACCGGCGGCCGATTGAGTTCGGCCAGGACGACGGAGCGCACTTCATCCGCATCCATCTGCCCGGCTGCGACCCGAACGCCCTGGACCTGTGGGTCGCGGGGGAGGAGCTGATCCTCCAGGCCGACTCGTTCAAGCGCAACATCCTGCTTCCTCGGACCTACGCCGGCCGACAGCTCACGGAGGCCGCCTACCGGGACGACCATCTGACCATCCAATTTGGAGGGAAGGACCATGGCGGAGAAGAAGACCACGAAAGGCGCCCGACGAGGGCGAAAAAAGGACGCTAAAGGCCCGAACGCCGACCGGCTCGGCCAGGGGATGCGCGAGGCCGCCGGCGAGGTCTTGGATCTGCTGGCGCCGGCCTTCAAGCACCTGCTGATGGCCGAGAAGGAGCTGCTGCTGGCCGCCCGGGCGGTGCTAGATAAGGCCATCGAGAAGACCGACGAGTTCGCCTCCCGCCAGGAGCGGCGCGACAAGCGGGCCCGGAAGGTGAAGATCAAGGTCGAGTGAGTGCCAGCCTATCCAGCGGTGGTTCTCATCCGTCGGCGTGAAAGAGCGGATGTCTCACTAAAGGGCCTTCTGAAATCCTTCCCTCCCTTCTCTCCCTGCCTTAGGCACCGGCCAGGGGCGGCCCTCATTCCTCTGGTTTCCTGGCAACGATGGTGACGCTCACGGCGACGCCGTGCAAGCTCTCCGGGTCGGGCACCGCATCGTAGACCGCCCGAACGACGGGGTCCGATGAGTCGGGGTCGAGGGCCGGATGGGACTGCTGGGTGACGACGCTGTCCAGCGCCATCCCCGCCGCCCCGATC
>JALLOF010000247.1 GCA_027717595.1 Nitrospinae bacterium AH_259_B05_G02_I21
AGCCAATGGCCATCTTGCCCACCGCGCTCATCACCCCCTGGAAGCCGAACACGCTGGCGGCAAAGAGCGTCGAGAAGCCCGCGTCCACGAGATAGACCACGTGATGGACTACGATGGGAAAAATCCCAAGCGGGGTGAAGAAGAACGTCCCGACCAGGGCCCAGAAGGGCACGGTGGCGGCGGCACGCGCGACGGTCCAGCCCTCCTGCTCGTCCTCGGCCGCGTCCAGGCGCTCTCTCACCTCCTCCAGGGGCTCCCCGTCCGGGCCCCGTCCGACCTCCTCGGGCCCCTCCTTCAGCACCCAGAGCACCAGGGGCACGATAATAGCGCCGACAAGCCCCGCCAGGGCTACGAAGGCCCACCGCCAGCCGAACCGATCGATGATAACCTGCACGAGGGGACCGGCCAGAAGCATCGAAACTCCGACGCCGGCAAAGGCGAAGCCAACGGCCGAGCTGAACCAGCGGACGAACCAGCGAGACAGCAATCCCACCTGGGGCACGAGGCCCAGAAAGCCGATCCCCAGCGAAAGAAGCACACCGTAGAGGAGATAGAGCTGCCAGGGAGCGCTGATGCGGCTGCAAAGGACAAGGCTCACCCCCGTCAAGGCCGCCCCCACCAGCATCATGCGCCGGGCGCCGTACCTGTCGAGCAGGGCGCCCACCACCGGCGAGGTGCATCCAAAGACGAGGGTGCCGAGCGAGAAGACCCCCGCCAGCAGGGTCCGGCTCCAGCCGAACTCCTCAAGGAGCGCGACGAAGAAGATGGCGAAGGATAGCCGAACGCCGTAGGCCACGGCAAAGATGATGAAGCA
>JALLOF010000248.1 GCA_027717595.1 Nitrospinae bacterium AH_259_B05_G02_I21
CTTCGGGAGCAGGCCCCCTTCCTGCTGTTACTGGCCCTCGTCTTCATCAAGCTGCTGGCCACATCCCTCACCATCGGCTCGGGCCAGTCGGGCGGCATCTTCGCCCCCTCCCTCTTCATAGGAGCCATGACGGGCGGGGCCGTCGGCACCGTGGCCCATGGCCTATTTCCCTCCCTGACGGCCACCTCAGGGGCCTACGCCCTGGTTGGCATGGGGGCAGTGGTAGCCGCCACCACCCACGCCCCCATCACCGCCATCGTCATCGTCTTCGAGATGACGGGCTCCTACACCATCATCCTTCCCCTCATGACCGCTTGCATCATCGCCACCATCGTTACGACCTCCCTCAGCCGGGAGAGCATCTACACCCTGAAGCTCGCCCGCCGGGGGCTGTCCATCGTGGCAGGCCGAGAGGTCAGCGTGATGAAAGCCCTCAGGGTGAACGAGGTCATGACCGATCGAATGCGCACCTTCGACGAGAGGACCCCCTTGCCGACCTTGGTGGCCGAAGCCCTCAACAGCCCTTATTCCTACTTCCCCGTGGTGGACGGCAGTGGCCAGATGACGGGCATCTTCAGCCTCCAGGACCTCCGGATGGTTCTCATGGAGGACATGGCCGCCCTCGGGCCCCTCGTTGTGGCCAAGGATATCGCCACCACCGATGGGCTCATCACCGTGATGCCGGAAGACGACCTAGATATGGTCTTTCAGAAGTTCGGCCAGAAGAACATCGAGGAAATCCCGGTGGTGAGCCCGGAGGACTCCACGCGCCTCATGGGGATGGTGCGGCGCAAAGACGTAATCGAGGCTT
>JALLOF010000249.1 GCA_027717595.1 Nitrospinae bacterium AH_259_B05_G02_I21
GCCCCCGGCCACGTTGAGGGTCTGGAGCCCCCCGCAGATTCCAAGCAACGGGAGGCGTCCGTCGAGGGCCCGGCGGGCGAGCGCAAGCTCGAATCCCAGCCTATCGGGGTTGCTCGGCCCGAGCGCCGGGTGGGGCTCCTCTCCGTAGTGGACCGGATCGATGTCGGCCCCGGAGCCGGAGAATATGAGCCCATCCACCGCTTCGAGGAAGGCCTCCACGAGCGACGCATCAGACGAACACGGGATGAGCAGCGGCACACCACCCGCCGCAGCCACGGCCCGCACCATATCGTCCTTGACGAAGTGGAGCGACTCGTCCGGCTCATCCAGGCTGGCGTGGGTCGCGGGTTCGTAGTCCGCCGTAATGCCAATGGTCGGGCGCATGGCGTTTCCTCAGCGGCACCAGCCCCCATGATAGACCGACCCATTTAGGGACGTCAACGCACGGCGGAGCCTTCGCCCGCATAGAGCATACGGTAGAGGGCGGCGTTTCGAAGGACGCGCTTGACGTAGGTGCGGGTCTCGGTAAACGGGATGGCTTCGATGAACTCATCCTCGTCGAGGCCCTTGAAGCGCCGCCGCCAGCGTTCGAGCCGACGGACGCCCGCGTTGTAGGCCACCAGCGCGTCGACGAGCCGTCCGTCGTAGCGCTTGAGAAGCCGGGCGAGGTGTGAGGTGCCTCGGGCCAGGTTGACCTCGGGGTCGAACAGCGCCTCTCCGTCTTTGTCCCTGCGGCCGGGCAGCACCTGCATCAGCCCGACGGCCCCGGCGGGCGAGACAGCCCCCACCCTGAACGCGCTCTCCTGCCT
>JALLOF010000024.1 GCA_027717595.1 Nitrospinae bacterium AH_259_B05_G02_I21
GAGAAGCAGGCCCCAGTATGGCCGACCCGGCCCGGCCGGGCTGGTCAACTTAGTAAGTATTATCCCAGGAAATATTTACTCCGACCATCAAGCAGAAAAGTTCATATTTCATCAGAAATTGACCCTAGCGGGCCAAGGTACAATCGAGTATTGAGCTGAACTTGATTTTCGCCTAAAATTCGCCTATTATAGAACCATGCCTGCACCGAATAACAAGATGAACCGGGACACCCAAAAGGCTCTCGTCAAGGTCAAACTCCAAGAGGGCAAATCATGGAAACAAGTCTCAAAGGAGGTCGGTGTCGCCGAATCTACTATATGGCGATGGATGAAAGAAGATGAAAGTGAACACAATGAAACAGAAACAATTAAGCAGGCACTTAATCTAATTGACTATGACGCCATTCAAAAACTCTCTTATATCAGCGACCTTATTGCGAACAAGATCATAGAGAAAGCAAATGACAACGGACTCGACTCATTGGATATAAAAGAACTATCCCGAGCGGGCGTAGAAGTAGCAAAAATGTTTGGCATTCGCATGGATAAGGTCATGTTGCGTGACGGTACGCTCGTTCCAGGCCACACGGCGGCTTCTCCAGCCACCATGGTGGCCCTTTTGCTTGCTAAGGCCACGGCTGATAGAGAAGCGCGATCTCGATTAGAGGCTGAACGGGAAGCATACGAGGCGTTGAAGGACGAAGGCAAGGGCCTCGATATCATTGACGTGTGAACCCCCGCCCTCTTTCCCCCCATTAGTCCCACGATCATCCCTGCCTGACATATTGTGACCCAAACCAGCATGGGTGGGGTCGCTCTAGGCCCTGTAAAGACGTGGCCCCTGTCGGTGATTGGGGCAAAGAATGTAAGAAACTCTGACCCAACCGCTTGTACAGGGAGGCGAAGGTGTCGACGCGGATCGATGTCGATACCTTCCACCTTGCCCATTGATAGCAGGACTGGACTGGTGGTGAAGACGTTCTCCATCTGGATGGAGAACGTCCATCGTTCTTGGGCATGATGTCCGCCTAATGGACATCATCCATATACAGCGAAAGGGGTGGCTGGCGCTTAGGCGTGGGCGGTCATGGTGTGGGCGGTCATTGATGCTGGCCCTTGGCCTGTGAGCCTTTTGGTGCAGAGCGACCCCAGGGGGAGGGCCCCCAACGCGGCTCGAATCGGAATCATACTGTGCCTGACGCGTCTTTTTTTCACAAATGGCATCGGCTCTCTAAGCATGATGGTGGTTCTCAGTTGATAATCTTATTTGTCCTGCCGCCATCCTTCCTGAGTCATCAGCTCACATGCTTCCTTTGGTTGGAGCACCTTCTCTGGAATAAGATAGAAACCTGCCTTCCAGCTTGTAGTATCCTGCGGCACTTCCAGAATCACATAGCGGTATTCGTGAAAATCGGCAGGCAAGTCACTATCTTCTTGAAACCTGGGCGGGCTGTCTAGCGGTGATATCCAACTTTCTTCTGTAAGATGAAATTTTTCGGTAGCCACTTCTAGGGATATCTCAAGGGGCGGAAAGGAAGTTATGGCCCTTTCTTCCTCGGACCGAACGCTTTTAGCTAGCCAGACCTTGACCATGATTTCCCCCTTTCATTGATTATATCGCCTCCCAGCGTATCCCCGCTAGTGACAGCATATCCCCTATATAGTCGCCGAGAGCGATTTTTTTAATCCTTTGTGAGTAAACTCATACGTTAGAAGCAAGCTTATCTTGCAACAGAATGTTATGTGGGCAGATTACTATCGCACTACGAGCCTTCTTTGGCGGCATCCAGGTTTCTGAGGTGCTGAATAAACTTGTTTCCAAGAATAAGCTTCCCGTCCTTTATATCCTGTCCCATAACACCCACGACCAAAGATACAGTTTTGATAAAGACGGCTACGGCATCGCCAGGAAGGGTTGTGTGGTCCTTAGAAGAATGGTGAAGGTATTTGGTTCTTGTTATACGAACGAATTCAAAGGAGTCTTTAAGGTCCGAATCAATCAAACCCAATCCTTGAAGAACCCCAACTCTGCGGTACTGTCCTAAGTTCTCAAACGTATAACCAAAAAGTTCCTCTTGCTTTTGTTTGTCCATCGGCTTCCCACTGATTGCGGGCTTAGAGATATCAAAGAGTAGCATAGCCACCATTTCGGCAACGATACCGCATAAGGCGATAGTCCCAAGATAGTTGCCGAGTATATAGCTACCTTTAGCGTGACGAAGGGGCCACACTAGCTTTTCTAATATCCACGGCTCAATAGGTGTAACATTGAGGGGCTGTTCTTCAATAGAAATCTCTTGATATCTAGAAACCAGGCTGGGCAAATCACTGGCTAGGCCATGTGTGCAGAGAAAATCTACGATAGATTCAAGCGTCGCTTCCCTCCCGGTTGCTTTTGCATAATGTTCCTCTCCCGGCATATATAAGAGGGGGCTAATTAAGCCTTCAAATGTAATTTCCTCGTTTGACATTGCTCTCAGCTCCAATTTTAGCTAAAGGTCCTAGCTTCACCTCGGAATGGGATTTCATAAGGTATCAAAATTGGTGTGGGGTTCAAGCTTTATTTGAACTCTGTTGCGGAACCGGCGGCATGCCGGGCCTTGCGGGAAGGCTCAAAGTCAGTCGCGTTTTTACGCGACTGATACCCCCTCAATGACCATTGATGTCGCGTTAAGTGCTGCAACATCAATGAAATCAATCATCCGTCACGGGTTCGAGACCCGTTGCCCGCTCCAAGTAAGCCCCTGAGACATCAGGGGTTGCGCGTTTGGGCGGGGATTCAGGGTCGCCGTAGGGTCGTCTCGGGTCGCCGCCCGACGCCTTTTCCCCATCGGTCTGACCGGTCAACCCCAGTACCGCCCAGTCGTCCCGAGGATGGCCGTCAGAAGACCCAGCGTCAGGTTGATGGCGACGATCATGCGGATTTGGTTGAGGTTCCGGCCCGCTTCGGCCTGGTCGTTCGCCGCCAGAGCCTTTTTGAAGCGGCGGTAGGGCACGAACCAAAGGTGCATAAAGAGCAGTATCATCAATAGCCCTGTGGCCTGCATGAGGTGAACGTGCACCCCGGCTGAGCCGAAGCCCCCGAAGACGAAGAAAATCATCCCGTAGCCGCTCGCCAGCAGGACCACGACCGAGGCCCAAACCCAGGGAAAGAACCGCTCGAAGCTGCGCCCCCAGAGCCCCAGCCGGTCCGCCGGCTCCATCGGTCCCGCCGCGGGACGCAGGCACATGTAGGCGAAGAACATCCCGCCGACCCAGACGATGGCGGCGAGGCTATGAAGCCCGAGGGCCACGATTGCGAAGAGTCTCATCGGTCTGGTGATGCCTCCCTTGGTCAGATAGTCCCTCTTTCTATTTGTTAATTCTCGGGCACAGGGTCGAGGAAGTCAAGAAAACCGGGGGCATCTATCACGCCAGGCCCTTCATCAGTAGAGACAGCCCTCAACCCCTTCCCCGTAGACAGGCCGGGGAAAAACCGTTAGTCTAGGCGAAACCCCATCTCTTCGCTGATTGGAATGGCGCCATGCCAGAGTCCATGATTTTCGTCGGCAGGGAAGATGAGCTTGAGGCCATCCACCGGCTCATCTCCGAGCGGGAGAAGGCGGTCATCTGCGTCAAAGGCCGCTCGAAGATGGGTAAGTCATATCTCGTTAAACAAATAGACAATGAGTTGACAGACAAGCCGCTTCTTATTTCCATCGCCCTTTACGTTATGACCGTCGGGGTCATCCTCTACTTCTGAGGTGGTCGCATGGGTCAGTCCAAGGTTGCCGTCCTTACCACAACGCCTGAGACCGTCCTAGATGACTACCACCGGCTCCTTAAGCTGGCCGAATACGAGTCCTACCTGCCCAAGGACAAGGACACGGCCCTTAAGATCAACATCTCCTGGCACCATTGGTATCCGGCCTGCTCTACCGCCCCTTGGCAGCTCGAAGGGGTCATTCGCTCCATGTTGGCCGATGGCTATCGGCGGGAGCTTCTCCACGCCTGTCACAACCGGACGGTGGTGGTCTCTGCCAAGCGAGGCGAGGTTGCCAACAAGCACAAGCCTGTAGTGGAGAAATATGGGCTTCGAAACATCCACCTCTACGAACCAGATGAAGAGTGGATCACCTACAAGCCTAAGGGTGAGATGCTCGCCCTACCCAAGATCTACCCCGACGGCATCCGGATTCCCAAGCGGCTCATCGGCGAGAACATCATCCAGCTGCCGACGGTTAAGACCCACGTCTTCACCACTACGACGGGGGCCATGAAGAATGCCTTCGGAGGGCTTCTCCACGAGAAGCGCCACTGGACCCATTCGGTTATCCACGAGACCTTGGTAGATTTGCTGACCATCCAGAAGGAGATCCACACGGGCCTCTTCGCCGTCATGGATGGGACCTTCGCCGGCGACGGCCCTGGGCCTCGCTGCATGGTGCCCCACGTGAAGAACACCATCCTGGCCAGTGCCGACCAGGTGGCCATCGACGCTGTGGCGGCCCACATGATGGGCTTCGACCCCATGGACATCCCCTACATTCGCCTGGCCCACGAGCGGGGCCTCGGCTGCGGTGAAGTAAAAGAGATTGAAATTGTCGGCCAGGAGGATGTCCTGGCAGTCAACTGGGGCTTTCGCGGCCATGAGAACACCTTTTCCAGCCGCGGACAGAAGCTCATCTACTGGGGACCGCTCAAGCCCCTCGAGAAACTGCTGCTGCAAACCTGGCTTGTGCACTGGTCTTACCTGGCCAGTATCCTCTACCACGATGTCTACTGGTACCCCTTCGTGGGCCGCTCCCGGGTGCGAGATGCCTTCAAGACCCCCTGGGGCAAGCTCTTCCAGCAGTATTGAGACCAAGCCAGCTTTTACGGATACGGGAAGGCTGGGGTAAGGTATGCTTGAAAGATTTAGCTGGCTTGCTCAACCGGTTGTACGGATACGGGGCTCTTTGGAAGTAGCACTGACATGATTGGCAACCCCAGGGGGCCCATTACCAGTGCTGCCCAGGAAGGAACGGTTTGTTTTGGATAAGGTTATGGGCAAGTGGGAGGAGTTGCTGAAGACAGTAATGCATAATTGAACCATAGTTGCCATAACATCTACGTGCGATTTGGCAGGGTAAAGTCTTCTGGTTAGGTTGCCCACGATTCAGTAGCGGGTCGTATATAAAGATGAAATAGTCCCTAGTGCTTGCTAGACTCCAGGACTATTCCTTATTATGATTTACTAACTTTTCCGTTTCTAAGATGAATTAAAGATTTGCCGGGATTGTAAATCCCGCTGGTTAGCTAAACACCATATTGTCTTTTAAGTGTCGATGATATTTGATGCACGATCAATACCAGAAAATCAGGTTATCGAGACGGAAGTGTGCATTGTTGGTGCCGGGGCGGCTGGGATTTCGATAGCCCGGGAGTTCATCGGCCAAGGGTTTCGGGTCTGCTTGCTGGAGAGCGGCGGTCTATCATTTGAGGAAGACACCCAATCCCTTTATGAAGGAAGTAATATTGGACTTCCTTATTTCCCCCTCCAAGATTGCCGTTTACGTTATTTTGGGGGTACAACTAACCATTGGTTTGGACGGTGTCGCCCGCTTGAGGACCTCGATTTCGAAGCCCGTGACTGGATTCCACACAGCGGCTGGCCTTTTGGCAAATCCCATCTCGACCCATATTACGAACGAGCCCATACCCTCTGCCAGCTAGGTCCTTTCAATTATAACGTGGAGCTTTGGGCGGATCCCAATTCTATTCCACCCATCCCGTTCATCGGAAACCGGGTGATCACCATCATATATCAGTATAGTCCCCCCACCCGCTTCGGAGAAGTTTACCGCGATGAAATTGCTCACGCGGATGGCATCAGCACCTATCTGCATGCCAACGTAGTGGATATTGAGACAAACGAAACCGGACAGACCGTAACACGCCTGCGCGTCGCGACCCTTGGAGGGAACAAATTTTGGGTCTCGGCGAAGCTGTTCATTTTGGCTGCTAGCGGCATAGAAAATTCCCGCTTATTATTGGCATCCAATAAGGTGCAAAGGGAAGGGTTAGGTAATCAAAATGACCTCGTTGGTCGATTTTTTATGGACCATCCTTTATTCTTTTGTGGTGTCCTCATGCTTACGAAGCCGGGTGCTTCAGCCGCACTATATGGTGCCAATATTGTGAACGGGATTAAAGTGCGCGGTACGCTGAGCTTTCCCGAGGAGGTATTTAGACGCGAAGAACTGGTAAATCTTACCTTCGGATTGAGACCATGGCGAGGCTCTAAATGGGAATCAACAGGCGTTCGATCAGTTTCTCACATCCTTCAGGCCATCCGCCACGGAGAGTTCCCGAAAGATTTTTGGAAGCATGTCCGAAACGCCATTGCCGATATTGACGATGTTGCTATCCATTCGTATGATAAGTTGTTCGGACAGCAAGTTAACCTATATAAAGTTCTCGCACGCATTGAGCCGGTTCCCAATCCCGAGAGCCGGGTGACGCTTGCAGAAGACAGCGACCCGCTCGGTATGAATCGCGTCCAGTTGAACTGGCGACTGAGCACCAAAGACAAGCGTAGCATTCGGCGGGCACTGGAGATCCTCGCCGAGGAAGTTGGCCGTGCAGGACTGGGTCGGTTAAGAATCAATCTTGACGACGATGACACAAGCTGGCCTTCTTCGATGACGGGGCAGCACCATCACATGGGAACCACACGAATGCATGGTGACCCGAAGAAAGGTGTCGTCGATGAACATTGCCGAGTCTACGGCATCTCCAATTTATATGTTACGGGTTCTTCGGTATTTCCTACCTTTGGATTCGCGAATCCCACCTTGACCATAGTTGCCCTCGCGTTGAGGCTGGCCGACCACATAAAGGAAAAAATGGCATGACACCACGTGGGCAGATAACGAGACGCCGATTTATGCGCATCATTACATTGCTGATGCCTCTTGGCCTTGTCCGATTCCCCCGCGCTTTGGCCACCTTCTTTAGCCCCACCCCCTCCGATCCCATAGTTTCAAACCTGACAAAGATTATCATCAACAAAAAGAGCGCCGGAATCGTTGGCCAGGCATATTTGAGCTCCACTCCGGAGGAGGCCGATGCCCGGTTGCTCGTTGATTTGATCTGCTCCAGCCAGGCTGGGCCACGCTCCTTGATGGTCGGAAAAGAGCCAGAACAGTTGCGAACATTAATACGACATCTCCAAAAGGAAGATTTCGAAAGCGGTCGGACCGCACGGGTTGAGGGATGGGTTCTCTCAAGAACTGAAGCTCGGTTATGTGCTTTGGTAGCATTATCTTAGGAGTCATAGCTCCCCGCCCCACGGGAGCATCCTGTTCAAGGCACCAAACAACGGATAACCGGACTTCTCATTCGAACCGGGATACGCCCTCAACAACAGCCGATGCCTAAACCCTTCGAATCCTAGGAAATATTATTTGGGTATGACCGCGATGAGGATGCAGAACACAGCAGAGGGATTGCTTGTTGGAGATCGACATATCTCCTTCCACCTCTACACCATGTTGTTTTTCTGCTTGTCTCTCTTGCTAACAGGATACCAGGTCTACTTTATTAATCACGCCCTCCAATTACCTTTGGTCTACTTATTAAAAAATCCTTACCTCTATCCAAATGACCCGTTTGCCTCGACCTTGCCCTATTACGCTTCGATGCTTTGGAGAGCCGTGGCTCTGGGTAGTCGTATCATTCCATTGGAACCTCTTCTCCTTATTCTCTTTTTAATTGAACGGTACTTTGTGATATACGCCGCTGGGCGTGTGGCTCGGGTCTTCGCACCTGAGTCTTCCTTGGCCGTTCTTGGTGCGATGGCGTTTTTTTCTTTGGCACCGACACCGATTATTGGAGGAGGCACGATCGTCACCTCCTATTTCGAGCAGACCGGTTTGTCCATCCCCTTCTTCCTCTTGGCGATGGCAGCCTTCTATCGGCACCAACCAATCGCCTGGGCCGTTTGGCTCTCCCTGGGGTTCAATTTGAACAGTATGTACGGAACATATGCCCTGACATACTTTGGAGCCGCATTTTTTCTGGATTCGACATATTGGAAAGCATGGAGGATGTGGTTTCTTTCCTTTGCTCTCTTTTTAGTTCTGGCCTCACCGGCGATCGTTTTCACTTTCATGGCATATAGCAGAGAGGCTGCTGATAATACCTTGTGGGTTATTGCCAGTCGCGTTCGCCATTCAGACCATCTTTACCCCATGGCGTGGAGTACGTGGCTACTTGCTAAACTTGGCACGGTGATGGCGTTGTTCGTAGTTTTGATACTCCACTATAAGAGTAAATTGGAAAAGCTGTTCAAACACGGCATCGCGTGGACCGGCGTGAGCATGGTGTGGGTTGTATACGCTTTTGTAGCAGCATACATGGAATCGCCCAGTATGTTAGTAATGCAGCCAGCTCGAGGTGTCGACTTGTGGCACTGTTTTGCCGGGATAGGGGCTATCTCAATTCTGGCAGTTGCTTTTGAAGAAGAGGGTGGAAGCCAAGTTCTTCTCCCAGTGGCCTTCCTCGCCAGCGTCTTGGTCTTAAGAAAATCTTTCATTTTGGCGCCTCTATTCATTTTGGCGCCTCTATTAGTATTCTTGGTCTTTTTCTTCATAACACGGGTCTCCAAGAAGCGTCCTGTAAGAATTGAAAATCTACTTGCTTCGCTCCGAGGGAATCCCGGCCATTTAGGGATCTTTCTGTCACTCATAGTCCTCATTTTTGGAATGCGAGCCTTCCAGGTGCGCCTAGCAAAGGTGCCTACTGTCAGCGGCGCGCTCTTCGTTCGGCCCGATCCCTTCGTTGAACAGGTTGCAATCTGGGCGAATGCGAATACCCCCGTTGACGCGATGTTCTTGATCAATCCTACGTGGGAAACCTTTCGAGCACTTTCAAAGCGTCCCATCTTTGTCACAAGGAAAGACGGTTCCGCGATTCTATGGGACCGGACCTATGTCACCGATTGGGTTGAACGCCTTCGAGCGTTCGGCTTTGATATCCGAACGGTGAATAAACAAGACTTCATTGAGGAACTTAATCGCCTGTACCTAAATCTTAGTGACCCCCACGTCCGCATCCTGAAAAAACGATTTCCAATCCGATACTGGGTTGTTTCCGTAAGCCATCCTTCGGCACTCCCTATCGTTTTTCAAAACCAGCAGTATAAGGTCTTAGATCTCAAGTAGTTGACAATTCTCTTCTGGCATCCAAAAAATATAAGGTAATTATCCCATCTGCTGGCCTCCTGGATAAGTACTGGCTGCTCTTTCAACAGCTTCCAGTATAACCCAGTCCAGCAGATGGGATAATTACCTTTGGGAAATCCGAAGACTCAGATAATTGTAGTATAATTAATAGGTTAGCCCGAATCGGCGCTTCTAGACGCCGTTGGACACTTGACACATTGCTTGGCGGGCCTCTTTTCACGTAATCCAAATAAAATCAATATGTAAGCCCCAATTGGACACTTCCGAAAAGTGTCCAAAAGTGTCTAAATGTGTCTAATCTGTCCAATGTGTCAGGGGCGAGAGGGGCGGTCTCCAAATCCCTCAAATCTTACAAAAATCGCCAGGGATGACGTTTTCCTGGGGGTTTCTTTTCCCCTGGACGTTTTGGTGTCCCTGGTGCACCATATTAATGGCGAACCGAGATAGGACGCTCATCATGGGAACCAATCTCACACGCAAGATTTTGCAGGAACATCTCGTCTCGGGTGATATGACTCCCGGCGAGACGATCAGTATTCGCATAGACCAGGTGTTAGTGCAGGACCTGACAGGGACACAGGCGTTCCTCCATTTCGAAGCGATGGGGCTCGAGCGCGTCCGATGCGAGGTAGCCGTCTGCTTCGCCGATCACAACGTCCTTCAGGTGAAGCCCGAGAACATGGAGGACCACATCTACCTCATGACTGCGGGCAAGAAGTACGGGATCTGGTTCGCCAAGCCCGCCAGCGGGATCGGCCACCAGATCCACCTCGAGCACTTCGCCGTCCCGGGCAAGACGGCGCTCGGCGCCGACAGCCACACGCCCCACTGCGGGGGGATCGGGATGATTGCCATCGGAGCCGGAGGCATGGACGTGGCCGTGGCCATGGGGGGCGGGCCCTACCACCTGGTCATGCCTCGGGTGGTCAACGTGCAGCTCACCGGCGCACTCCAGCCATGGTGCACCGCCAAGGACGTCATCCTGGAGCTCTTGCGCCGCCTCACGGTTCGAGGAGGCAAGGAGAAGGTCTTCGAGTTCACGGGCCCCGGCATCCACACCCTGAACGCCCAGCAGCGGGTCACCATCACGAACATGGGCACCGAGCTCGGCGCCACGACCAGCATCTTCCCGAGCGACGACGCCACGCGGGAGTACTTCCGCCGATTGGGCCGCGAGGAGGACTGGCGCGAGGCGCTGCCTGACGACGATGCGGAATATGACGAGGTGATCGATCTCGACATGTCTGCGGTCGAGCCCCTAATCGCCGAGCCGAGCCTGCCCGACAAAGTCGTCCCGGTCCGCGAAGCATCGGGCCGCAAGGTCCACCAGGTCATGGTAGGAAGCTGCACCAACGGGTCGTATACGGACCTCCAGGCCGTGGCCAAGATCATGAAGGGCCGGCGGGTCCACCCGGAGGTGAGCTTCTTCATCCACCCGGCAAGCCTCATGGACCTGAAGCTGCTGGCCGAAGAGGGCTATGTCGCAGACCTGATATCCGCGGGGGTCAATGTCGCGGAGGCCACGTGCGGGGCCTGCATCGGGTCGGGCCACGTCCCGGCGCCGGGTACCGTGAGTGTCAGGGCAATCAACCGAAACTTCCAGGGCCGAAGTGGACTTAAGGACGACGCCGTTTACCTTGCCAGCTCAGAGACGGCCGCGGCCACCGCAATCCGAGGCGTCATCACCGATCCTCGGGACCTGGAGGAGGAGGGGATCGAGGCTCCTACGGCAGAGCTGCCCGCCCGAATCAACCAGGACAACCCGAACCTCATCCCACCGGCTCCGCCCGAGGAGGCCGCTACCATGGTCGTGGAGCGGGGCGAGAACATCGTCCCGGCCCCGGTCAAAGGGGCTCTCGAGCCCTCGCTGAGCGGCAACGTGCTCCTCAAGGTTGACGACGATATCAGCACCGACCACATCATGCCCGCCAGTGCCGATATTCTCGCTTACCGGTCGAACATCCCGAAGATCAGCGAGTTCGTTTTTCATCGCCTGGACCCCACGTTCAGCGAGCAGGCGAAAGCCAAAGGTGGCGGGTTCATTGTGGGAGGGCTCAATTACGGCCAGGGCTCGTCTCGCGAGCACGCGGCCCTCGCGCCGATGTTCCTTGGGGTCAAGGGCGTTTTGGCCAAATCCCTCGCCAGGATTCACCACGCCAACCTGATCAATTTCGGCCTGTTGCCCATGGTCTTTGTCTCCCCGGATGATCTCGACGCTATCGAGCAGGGCGATGAGCTGGCCATCGATGACGTTCTGGAGGGCGTTGATCGGGGTCGGCTCACCGTGCAAAATCGGACCAAGGGGACGACCATCGAGGTGACCCTCGAGCTCACGGAGCGCCAGAAGGAAATACTCAAGGCGGGCGGCCTGCTGTCGCACACCCGCGCGAGAGGGAGCGATGGTCCTCCGGACTAGCGGTATGCCTGCATTCCGGTGGGTGTTGGCGCTTCGTCCAGTAGTTCCCTTGCGAGGGGGGTGAGAGTTCGCCCACGCACCCTCAGGCCGCTTGCTGGACAAGCCCCCATTGGTCCCATATATTAGGCAAGGGGGCACCTTGGCGGCAGTCGGGGCCCGTCCCCCCCAACCCCGAGGAGCTTGAGGTTCGATGAGCACCACACCCACACTGAAGCGTCCCGCCCGCGCCAAAGGCGATCGGATGACCTGGTGGGAAGCGATCTACCTGCCGGAGATTTTCCGGGGCCTGGCGATTACCTCTCGCCACTTTTTCTCCAACATGACCGGCCACATCCTCCAGCTGTTTGGGCTGGGCCGGAATCTTCAGCCGGCCGTCACCATTCAGTACCCCGAGGTGGTCCGGCCGCTGCCGGAGAGGACCCGCACGCTCCATCGGCTGACCAAGCGTGAGGACGGCTCGCCTCGTTGCGTGGCCTGCATGATGTGTGAGAGCGCCTGCCCGGCATTTTGCATCTTCATTACGGCGGGCGAGCATCCGGACCCGACGATTGAGAAGTACCCGGTTCGGTTCGAGATCGACCTCGGCCTGTGCGTCTTTTGCGGCTATTGCGTGGAGGCCTGTCCGGAGGACGCGATTCGGATGGACACGGGTATCGTGGAACTGTCGACCTATCGGCGCGAGGACTTGTTGTTGACCATCGATCAGCTGCTGAAGCTCGAGCCGGTGGACCGGACCACGCCCCGCTCGATGCATCCCATTCCGCCGCGGGAGGGCGACGGGACGTGGAGCCCGCCCGGGGTGGAGGTGCCCACCCACCTGCGGGCCGGACTGACCCGTTTGAGCGGCGATCCCATTGCGGTGGGGTCGGATCAGCCCCCGAGCTCGTAACCCACTTTCCTTACCCCCAAGGACGCCGCTACCACCAGGCCACGATATCAGGAATCCTTTGAGCGTGACTCTGGGAGCACGCTGATGGCTCACGGCTTTGCCGACCTTCACATCCACACCGACTACTCCGACGGCTTCTGGTCGCCGGCCCAGGTGGTCGAGCGTGTGGTGGCCGAGGGGGACCTGACGGTCATCGCCATTACCGACCACGATATCACAGACGGGGTGGCCGAGACCCTGGCCGCCGCCGCTCCCCATGGGATCGAGGTGGTCCCGGCCATCGAGGCGAGCGCGACCACGGACAAGCGACCGATTCACATCCTGGGCTACTTCGTCGATATCGACGATCCCGCCTTTCTGGCCGAGCAGGAGCGCGTAGTCGGGATGCGGGTTGAGCGGATGCGCAAGATGGTGGCGAAGCTCGCGGCGTATGGCATCGAGGTTGATATGGACGAGCTGCTCGCCTTCGCCCACCGGGGGATCGTCGGCCGACTCCACCTCGCTCACTTCCTGGTCCGGCAGGGGGCGGTCGCGTCCCTGGAAGAGGCCTTCGGCCGCTACCTGGCCGATGACCGGCCGTGCTACGTCCCCATCGGCTCCAACACGCCGAAAGGTGCCATTGAGATGATCCTCCAGGCCGGCGGGGTCCCGGTCCTGGCCCACCCTGCGACGTCGCAGGTCGATGAGTTGATCCCCGCCATGGTGCGCGACGGCCTGCGGGGGATCGAGGTGTGGCACGGGGCCCATTCGACCGAGCAGAGCCGCTATTACGCCTCCCTGGCGAAAAAGCACGGGCTGCTGGTGAGCGGCGGGTCCGACTGCCACGGCCCGGGAAAGGGGGAGGTGCTCATCGGGAAGGTAAAGATCGGCCTGGAGGTCGTCGAGGCCCTTCGCGATGCGGCCCCGGGCAAGCCCGGCCCCTGAGAGGTCACCCCTCTGGCTCTCCTTTCTCGGCTCGGTAAACCACTTTCAATGCCAGCCGTTCTAGGGTCTTTCCATAGCCATCTCATGGCCCATTTCCCGATTTGGGAAATCTTTTGCCCTTGTCATCCGGTCGTCCCTTCGGGTATGCTTACAAGAGGAGGGCCTTTTCCCCCGGAGGAAGCCATGCGCCTGAAGAAGGAGATGGTCCAATACATCGCCCAGGTGATGGCGAAAAAGCTTACCGAGCGGGGGTACGTCACCTACGAGGGGAACCTGCGCAACCTCGAAGCCCTCTTCACCAACGTGATTATTGATGACTTGTCGGTCGAGGACCGGCTCAACGAGGAGGTGCGCGAGATCCTCGAACAGCACCAGGAAAAGATCGACAGGGGCAACATCGATTACCACAAGATGTTCCTGATGATTAAGCGCAAGCTGGCCCAGGAGCGGGGGCTCGTCCTTTGAGGGACGCCTCAGCCTGGAGCTGGCGGGAGGCGCGGCCGTGCGTTTGTCCCGATGGAAAATCAACCATCTCTCGAAGCTTTTGCTGAATGCCCTGGAGGAGGACCCAGAGGCGGACTTCCTCCGGGAGCCGAATGACGTGCGGCTCCAGATGGTTCGCATCATAACTGACGAGTTGACCATTGATGAGATTGTCGATGAAGAGGCCCGCCGGGTCCTGGCTTCGTACTCGCGGAAACTGCGTGAGGGGAGCCCCGAGTGGGAGGTCCTATATAGCAAGCACTACGAAGAAGAGATGATGAAGCGCCGGAGGTTTTAGGCCCGGCTCACCACCCCCGCCTTAAGACTTGCACACCTCGCCCGGCGGCAGCTTCTTCTCGCCCGGCCGTTTGGGGGCCTTTCGGCACCCGCGCCCCTCCACCAGATCAGCCGTCACCTTGCCGAAGATGATCGCCGTCTTCATCCGGACGGGGATTTTTCGCTCGTCGTCCGTCAGCCAGACGAAGACACTGCCCGCCTTGCGAAAGATGCCCGTAAACTCCATGTGGGGCTGGACGACGAGGGTTGCGATGCGGCCGAGGTCCGGCAAGATGATGGTCTCCCGCCGCAGGACATCAACCTTGACGTGGTGGAGCTTTTTCCCCGGTAGGGTGGGAATCGTGACCGTCATGCCCGGCTCGACCTTCAACGCCCGAAAGTAGTAAAGGACACTGATGGCGTCTTGGGCGCCCGTGGGGATGACTTTGATCTGCGGGGGGTTTTCGTTTTTGACGTAGGTCGCCCGCCCGGCCTCCTGGTCGAAGGTGATGGTTCGCTTTGCCCGGTAACGGCCCTCGCGCTGGTTGATCTCGTAATACCAGGGCGCTCGGAGGGCGGGGTCAAATAGGCTGACCACTTGGTCGCGGACCTTGTAGATGATGTCCACAACCTCCGACGAGGTGGCGGTGGAGGTGATTTTCCAGACGAGGTGGCCGTTGTGTTCGTTCGTTTCGCTGACCTTGGTGACGGCCTTGCCGGCCGGAAGCCCCCACCAGAGCAAGCGGTAGGTCAACTGCTCCCCGGGAGCGAAGGGCAGGGCGTCGGTCGCAAGGTGCGCATGATCGGTGATCGGTTGAGCGGCTGGCTGCTTCTCTTGGGCCCCTGCCAGAGCGGATGAGGCGAACACAACGGCGGCGGCTAGGACACCGAGCCGTAACAGCAAGTAGCGATTAAGCCCCCTTCTGTGCCACATCATGGTTGGTCCTCGAGAAAGGGCACGGCGGCACCGAGCAAGGCGGCGTCCTCGCCGAGCTTCGCCCGGACGATCTTGAGCTGCTGCGTGGCGCCGCGAAAGGCCCGGCGTCGTGCTTCCTGCCTGGCCGGCTCTAGAAGATACCGCCCGGCACCGGCCACGGCGCCGCCGATCACGACCATCTCCGGATTGAAGATGTTGGCGATGTTGGCGATTCCGACGCCGAGGCTGCGGCCCACCTCGGCCAGGGCGGCTCGGGCCGGCCGATCGCCTTGGCGCGCAGCCTGGGCAACGACTTTGGCCGTGAGGCCTCCAGGGGTGCGGGCAGCCAGCGCCCGCACCTTCGACCTCGCCCCTCCCCTAAGGTGCCGGCGGAGCGCCCGCACGACGGAGGGCGCCGAGACGTAGGCCTCCAAACACCCACGGTTGCCGCAGGAACATCGCACCCCACGGGTGTTGATGGTCATATGGCCGAGCTCGGCCGCCAGCCCCCTGGCGCCGTGGACGAGTCGTCCATCGACGATGATGCCGGAGCCGAGCCCCGTCCCCACCGTCAAGCAGACCATGTGGCGCAGACCCCGGCCCGACCCGAAACGGAATTCTCCCAACGTCCAGGCGTTGGCGTCGTTCTCCACGACCACAGGCACGCTGAGAGCGCGTTCCGTCCAGGCTTTGAGGGGCACCCGCGACCAGCCTGGAAGGTTGGGAGAGTGGTAGACCACGCCATCCTCTGGGTTGAGGGGGCCGGCGCATCCCACTCCCACTCCACGGAGCGAATCAACCGCCATGCCCTTGGCCTCGCAAAGTTCGCGGACTGCGTCAACCATCCGGCCGACCACGTGGCGCGAACCGCCGTGGGCCTCGGTAGGCCGGTGGTCTCTGTCGACGATGTCCCCTCCGGGGCCGACCAAGGCGGCCTTGATGTAGGTCCCCCCGATGTCGATGGCGGCAATGAGGCCATGCTTGCGGGTCGCTTTCTTCCGTTTCCTCCCCGCAGAGGCTGAGCTGGTCACGATGCAATCCCTATGGATGAGGTCAAAGCGAAGCCAAACGAAGGTGATTATAGCATAGCGTTGGGAGCACATAGCGTGCTCCCCGTTGAGTCCTTCGAGCGCGCAAAAAAAAACGTGGGGAGGCCGAAGCGAGTCTTTCCCCACGGCTTGGCGTGGCCGATGATTACATTTCGTTCGCCTTCAAGAGCTCTCGCAGTTCATCGCCCTCCACGACTTCCTTCTCCAGGAGCAGTTTGGCGATCTGGTCTAATAGGTTGCGTCGGTCCATGAGGATGGTCCGCACGCGCTCGTAGGTGCCCTCAATGATTTTCTTGACCTCTTCGTCGATCGCCTGGGCCGTCTCCTCGCTGTATTCTCTCTCGCCGCCAATCATGCTTGGGGCGCCGATGAAAAGGGGTCGCCGTTCCTTCTCGTAGGCGATGGGCCCAAGCCGGTCGCTCATCCCGTACTCCTTCACCATGTCTCGGGCGATCGATGTTACGCGATGGAGGTCGTTTTGGGCTCCGGTGGATACATCGCTGAAGACTATCTCTTCGGCCACCCGGCCTCCAAGGAGGGCGGCCATCTGGTCGAGGAGCTCCGCCTTCGTGCTAAAGCCCATGACGTTCTCTTCCGAAGGGGTGTGAACCGTGTAGCCGAGGGCCGACACGCCCCTGGGCACAATGGAGATTTTGTGGACGGGATCGGCGTGCTCGACCGACTCGGCCACGAGCGCGTGGCCCGCCTCGTGATAGGCGATAATCTCCTTAACCCGGGGGCTGATGACCTTGGTTTTCTTCTCGAGGCCGAGAATGACACGGTCGATGGCTTCGTCCATCTCCTCCATCTCGACGTGATGCTTGCCTCGCCGGGCGGCCAAGAGAGCTGATTCGTTGATGATGTTCGCCAGGTCAGCTCCGACGAACCCTGGGGTGCGCCGGGCGACCAGGTTGAGGTCGATGTCCGGCGAGAGCTTGATCTTTGCCGCGTGGACGCGCAGGATGGCCTCGCGCCCGTGCAGGTCGGGTCGGTCGACGACCACCTGGCGGTCGAAGCGGCCCGGCCGAAGCAGCGCCGGATCGAGAATTTCTGGCCGGTTGGTGGCCGACATGATGATGACGCCCATGCGGGGGTCGAAGCCGTCCATCTCTACCAGGAGCTGGTTGAGCGTCTGCTCGCGCTCGTCGTGGCCCCCCATGGGATTGGCCCCGCGGGCTTTCCCCAGGGCGTCGAGTTCATCGATGAAGATGATGCACGGGGCCCGCTCGGCCGCTTGGGCGAAGAGGTCCCGCACGCGGGCCGCTCCGACCCCGACAAACATCTCCACGAACTCGCTTCCGGAGATGGAGAAGAACGGCACCTTGGCTTCGCCGGCAACGGCCCGGGCCAGGAGGGTCTTGCCCGTCCCGGGAGGGCCGATCAAAAGCACGCCCTTGGGGATGGTCGCCCCCAGGGAGCGGAACTTCTCCGGGTGCTGGAGGAACTCGATGATTTCCTCCAGCTCCTCTTTGGCCTCCTCTACGCCTGCCACGTCGTTGAATGACGTCTTGGTCTCGTCCTCGGCGTAGATTTTTGCCCGGCTTCGCCCAAAGGACATGACACCTGCCCCGCCGGGGCCCATGCGCTTCAGCAGCACAATCCAGATGGCGAGGATGATCAGCGGCGGGATCACCCACGAGAGCGCGTTCAGAAGGAGGGTGTTCTCGGCTTGGCCGGCATATTTGACCCCCTTGGCCTCGAGGAGCTCGACCAGATTGGGGTCCTCGACGCGGACGGTCAGGAACTTTTTCGTCTCGTTCCCTTCATTAAAGGTCCCTCTTATGCGCTCTCGCCCTAGCTGCGCCGTCTGGACCTGGCCCGCCGTGACGAGCTTTTTGAACTCGCTGTATTGGAGTCGCGTCACTTTCTCTCGAAGGAGCTGAGTGTTGATAAACGAGAGGATGAGAAAGGCGATGACAAAATACCAGAGGGAAAAGTGCGTCCTCTTGCGCAGGGTGCGTTTGTCGCCCTGGTCGCCCCTTCCCCCGCCGATTTTCTGCTGGAGCCACTCCACCAGATCGAAGGATTCGTCCTGGCGTTTGCGCTTGGGTGGCTCCGTTCGCCTCTTGGTGGCCACGGTTATATGTCCCCTATCTAGTTGATTGTCATTCTCAATGTAGGTGGAATCACTTGTGATGTCAACGCGCCAGCCCCCTCAAGGTGATCCATGGTTTCCCAGGGCACCACGGCCCTATTTGGCAGATGCGCCCAAGGGGTCGGGGCCACAATTCGTCAGCCCGAAAGAAGGTAGGCCTTGGCCTCCTCTAAGGTGGGAAAAACCTGGAGGATGGCCGTCAGACGCGTCAGCTTGAAGATTTTGAGCACGTCTTCACTGAGACAGCACAACGCCATCTCTTGATCGTGCTCTCGGGCCCGTTTAAAGGTGGCCACACAGGCTCCCAGACCGGCGCTGTTGATGTAGGTCACGTCGGTGAAGTCCAGCAAGATCGGGCTCACCGTTTGCGCCATCAGGGTGGATGCCTCCTTGGGGAGGTCTCGGCACTCGGGCTCCACCACTTCCCCGGACAGCTGGATGTGGTGGATAGCCTCGTCGGGGACAATTCTCATCTCCATAGCCATTGCCTCTCTTTCAGAATTCTACACGGACAAGCAGATACGCCATGCTCAGGACCATGAAGGACGTAGTCACCGCGGTGATCGGGAAGTAGTAGGTGTAGAAAATGGCCAATATGATGTCCAGACAGAATCCGACAGTGAAGATTAACATGCCCAGGGTAGGCACGAGAAATGACTTCTGGCGGAACAAATCGGTCCAACTCCACTGATGGAAGGCTACGGTAGTGCGTAGCAGGTGGCGAATAATCTGGACGGCGCCGTAGGCGGAATAAGCGACGAAGTAGCCCGCAAAGAGCAGGTACATTCCCATGTGGTAGAGGACGCTTTTCCCAAACGGCGCAAGACGCACCGTATTGATCCAGACGGTGACCCCCAGGCTGTCGAGCACCAATCCGCCCGTGAGGGCCACGCCCGGGCCGAATAGGGCCATGTAGGTGGAGGGTCGAAACCGCTCGTTCATGAACACGCGGACGAAGCAGACGAACATCGCGGGGATGAAGAACATCCCTAGCGACAGGAGCCGGTGGATGCGGATCAGCGTGTTGGTGTCGAGCTCCATGGTGTTGACGACCAGGGTCGTGTAGTACGCGCAGATTGTGAGGACCCAGAGGGAGAATATAACGTTGAGACGGTCGAACCTCCGCAGTGTAACCTCCTTGAGAAAGATGGCCACACTGACCCCCAGATTGAGCAGCAGAAGGCCTACGAGGGGGAAACCTTGCGGAACCACGTCCTAGCTTTCCTTATAATCTAAAGAGCGAGTCGGCCAACGGGGGGTTCGGCTCCAGCTGCTCGAAATACCCCCCATCGACGAGGAACCCTGAGTCCCGGTCGTACTGCTCAATCGCCAGCGGCAAGAGGTTCTCGGTGTCGATCGCCAGGACCACCCGTTTCTCCTTTGTGTGCAACACTACTTGATGGGCCTGTCGTTTCCCGACGGTCACCTGGCCTTCATAGGATTCCTCAGTAACCAAGGCCATATCCTGGAGGACGATGTTCATCAAAGAAGCGAGGTCCGACCGATAAATGGGGTGGTGAAAATCATCCCTGCCCGTCGGGCTGTCGGGGTCGACCTTCACGGCGAAAGGCAACCAAGATGGGGCGGCCCGAAGAGTTGTGCCGTTGTAGACGGCAAGCTGGCCCCTCTTGCGCCGCGGCTTGAGCCACTCGAGCCGAATCCGGTTCGGTTTGCGGAACGTGTACGTGAGCACGTTTTTCTTCTCGGTCTGGTAGTGGCCGTTGGCTCTGCGGTGGCGGGTGACGCTGGTCAGCCTGAAGGTGTAACTATCCAGCGATTGCGCCGCTCGATGGGCGGCCTCCACCAGGCTCCGAGGGGAAAGATCGCTCGTTGCTGTGGGTGCCGCGGCCTGCGCAATGCCCGCCAGCAGCCAGACCACCACCAGCAAGGGTCCGGCAATCCGGGACATCATCTTTCCTCAGTCGCTGTAATCCGTGGATTATTCGATGTCGCGTGGCTTCGAGAGGCGTTTCTCCATAGTCAGGGTGCGGCTCTCGCGGTCGTAGGCCACCCGATCCATAAGGTTCTTGATGAGGAAGACGCCTCGACCGCCTTCTTTGAGCAAATATTCGGGGCTCGTCGGGTCGAGGCATGCGTTCCAGTCGAAGCCAGGCCCTCGGTCGGTCACCCGGATGGTGAGGTGGTCACCATCCAGCCGATACCACACATGTCCGGCCGGACCGCTCGGCTCGGGTTGGCACTTGACGGCGTTCGTCAAGGCTTCGGTGAGAGCCGATTTCACGTCAAAGCACTCGCTGGTGGCGAACCCGGCCGCCTCGAGGACCTCGATGACCTTGGACACCACGAGACGCGCCTGGCTTATCTGCGGAGGGATGTTATGGGATTCCTCGATCATGGCCTGGAACCGCCCGACCCCCTTCCACGATGCTCCGTCTGGGGTTCAGGATCATCTAGCCTCCCGAGTACTCCCCAAGTTTGCGAAGCTCGTCCTCGTGGCCGATGACGATGAGTATGTCGTGTTCCTCGATGAGCGTCGTCGGGCTGGGGAGGTTGTCGACCGAGGCAAGGATCGGGGATGCGCCTTCACTTTCCGGCGGATAGTGCCTCTTGATGGCCACGACGTTGATGCCGCGGCGCTGGCGGAGGTTCAAGTCTTGGAGCGCCTTTCCGGCAAAGTCCGCTGGCGCCCGGATCTCCATGATGCTAAAGCCCTCGGCCAGCGGGATAATTTCGAGAGCCAGGGGGTGGAGGAGGTGGCTGGCGAGCTTGGCTCCCATCTCTTCCTCAGGTGAGATGACTTCGTCGGCGCCGATGCGTTGGAGGATGTGGCGCTGTGTTGTGGTTTTGGCTTTGGCGATGACGCGTTTGACGCCGATGTTTTTCAGATGGAGCGTTGCCAACTGATTCGCCTCGAAGCTCTCCCCGATGCAGACGATGGCTGCGTCAACTTTTTCCAGATTCTGCGCCTCCAAGGCGTGTTCGTCGGTGGCGTCTAAGGTAACCGCCATGGTCACCTCGTCTTTGATATTCTCCACCGCCCGCCGATCGGCGTCGAAGGCCATAACCTCGGCCCCTCCTGCGGCCAGGTGAGTCGCCAGGCTCTTGCCGAATCGCCCCAGGCCTATTACAGCAAACCGCGGCATATCGTCCTCCTTTCTTATCCCAGCATTACATATTCCTGGGGATATTCATACTCACCCCGGGCCTCCCGCTCGCCAATCGCCAGGGCCAGCGTCAGGGGGCCGATCCGTCCGGCGAGCATGGTGAGTATGAGGATGACCTTGCCCGCCTTAGAGAGCTCCGGCGTGATCCCCCGCGACAGACCAACGGTCCCAAAGGCGCTGATGGTCTCAAGCAGGACGTCGAGGAAGGGGTGGCCTTCCACTATCACCATAGCAAAGACAGCGGTAGAGATCACGCCGAAGGCGATGAAGATGACCGCCAGGGCGCGGTTGACTTGGTCTTGAGGGATGGTTCGCTGGAACAGTTCGGTGTGGGTTCGCCCTTTGAGGATACCCCGGATTGTTGCCAGGAGGATCCCGATGGTCGAGGTCTTGATGCCGCCGCCGGTGGATCCCGGCGAGGCGCCAATAAACATCAGAATCATGAGAAGGAACGCCGCCGGGTAGGCGAGTTGAGCGATTGAAACCGTGCTGAAACCGGCCGTCCTCGCCGTCACCGCCTGAAATAGCGAGGCCGTCATCTGCTCGCCCAACGTGTAGTCGGCCATGGCGCCCCCGCGCTCCAGGACGAAAAAGAGCGTCGTACCGAGACCAATCAGGACGGCCGTTACGGTCAACACGAGCTTGGTGTGGACCGTGAGGCGCGGCCGCGCTTTACTACCGCCTCCCGCACCCCACGGGCTGACCTGAAAGAGGTTCTGGATGACGAAAAAGCCCAGCCCTCCCAGTACAATGAGGACCATCATGGTGAAGTTGACGACGAACGCACCCCGATAGACGGAAAAGTCGTTCGTGGGCAGCAAGCTGAAGCCGGCGTTGGAAAACGCACTGATTGAGTGGAAGAGGGCCCAGAAAAATCCCTGCCCCGTCGATGAGAACTCGGTCGGCCAGAAAGTGAACAGTAGGAGGGCGCCGATGCCCTCGGCGATCACGGTGATCGAGAGAATCCCGATTATGAGGCCGGTCAGTCGGCCGAGGGTCCTAATATCCAGGGCGTCTCTCATGACGAGTTCGCCCCGGAGGCTGATGTCTCGGCCCAGGACCAGCGAGAAGAAGGCGGTGAAGGTCATCAGGCCCAAGCCCCCTAGCTGGATTAGGGTAAGGAGAAGGCCTTGGCCGAGTGGCGAGAGATCATGGGCGACGTTGATGACGGTCAGGCCCGTGACGCAGACGGCGCTTGTTGCCGTAAACAGGGTGTCGATGAACCCGAGACCATCAGGGGAGACCGTTGCTCGGGGCAGACTGAGGCCCAGGGCCCCAACACCGATGATGGCAAGGAAGCTGAAGACGACGAGCTGGGGCCGGCTTAGGCGAAGCTCGCCCCACCGGCTGACCACGAGAGTCGGTTTGAGCAGCAGGGTGCTCAGTGCGTACAAGACCACGAGGGCGGCGTACACCTCCGTCGCCAGCAATACGCCTGACAAGGGGATTCTCGTTGATGCCTCAACCGAGGTCCATATAAGCAGGGCGCATAGCGCGTTATCCGCGAGTCCGCTTCGCACAAGAAGAATTTTGGGGATGACGAAGGCCGCCACGATGATGTTGAAGGCGACGAAGCCGTATAGAAAGCTTTGCTGGAGCACCACCATCGCTCCATGACTTTCTGCAGACCACCCGAAGCCGTACTGGAGCACCAGGATGGCCGTAGCAATAAAGCCCAGGAGGTGGAACGGGGCCCAAAAGAACCACCTAGATGTGAGCTGAGAGTTGAGATAGGCGAGCATGGTAAGCCTTTGCGGCGGAGCAGGTTGTCAGAACCACTTCTTCCATCGGAAGAACAGAAGCATTCCGGCCGCGATGGAGACCATCAATCCTGGGACGGTGTAGTGGCTATATGGCCATTCAATCTCCGGCATGAAACGGAAGCTCATCCCGTAGATGCCGGCCACTAATGTTATGGGAAGTAGTACTGCAGCAATAATGATGAGTGTTTTTATCACCTCGTTCGTGCGGCTGCTCGTGACCGATATGTAAGCGTTCATGCTCCCCATGATGATTTCGCGGTGGGATTCGGTGAAGTCGCACACGCGGACGAGATGGTCGTATATATCCCGATAGAAGATGGCCTGGTGTCGGCCAATTACGGAAAACTCCTTCCTGCTCAGCTGGGCGAATATCTCTTTTTGATGCAAAGTGAGGCGCCACAAGCGGGAAACCTCTTTCTTGAGGGAGAAGAGGCGGTTTAGGGTCGAGGGTCTAGGATGGGTGAGTGCCTCTTCTTCCGTGGCATTGACAACATCACCGATGCCCTCAAGGGCCGGCGAGTAGTTATCGACGAGACCGTCCAGGACGAGGTATAGCAGGTAATCGGTGCCTCGGCTAAGGGCCCCTTCTTGTGTCAGGCAGCGGACCTTGGCCTCCTGGATGGCTGGGAGGGGCTCTCGGTGGTGCGTCACAAGGAAGTGGGGCCCCAAGAAACAATCGAGCTTAACGGTCTCGATGGTTTCGTCCTCCTCTATCCAGCGCACGGCGTGGAGAATGAGGAAAAGGTAGTTGTCGAAATCGTCGATTTTAGGGTGGTGCGAGCTGGTGAGGCAGTCTTCCAGTGTCAGTGGGTGGAAGCTAAAGAGCGCTTTTAGCAGGCCAAACTCTTCCTCGGGGGAATTCTCCAAATCGAGCCAGAGGTTCCATCCATCACCCGCTTCCCCCACCAGGCGGACCACCTCTTCCACGTCCTGGGTGCGCTTAAGGGTGCCGTCTTTGAGCAATAAGAAAGCGTCAATCATGATGCCACCATACAATCGCACCGCCTAAGAAGGCCTGTCCTTCCTCCCATGCCTCGCAGGGCCACGTGTACAATGTCCCCTGGAGAACGAGAGCACCGGGCTATCCTAATGGAACCGCCTTCGACCTGCAACCTGCCGGAGGTGACCAACGGGTTCCGAACCCTTAAGGGTCGTAGGCGGCCCACGGTGCCGAAAATCCAATTTTATAAGGAGATTATGAGGGTCCACACCTCGACGCAGGACGGGAAACAGTCTATTGCTACACAACAATGATAGAGCAACCGTAGGTTAAAGTCAACGCGAGGAAGGCTGTTTCGTTGCCCCTTCCGGGGGCCTATGATACCATGAGGCATAAACCCGAACTCTCCGGAGGATGGCCGCATGTTGGAGAGGAGCCTGGCCCTTGATGTCGTTCGAATCACTGAGGCCTCAGCCCTGGCGTCTGCTCGTCTTATGGGGGCTGGCGATGAAGCCGCTGCGGACGCAGCCGCCGTCGAGGCGATGGCCTCAGTCTTCAAGGAGCTCGCCATCGTAGGGACGGTGGTCCTTGGGGAGGGAACGGCCTCTTCGGAGACGCTCCTTCCCTCAGGAACGAAGGTCGGCCAAGGCGATATCCATCTCGATGTCGCTCTGGATGCGCTCGAGGGCACCAACATCTGCGCCACAGGCGGCCCGAACGCAATGAGCGTGGTGGCGGTGGGCATGCCCGGGAGCATCTTGCCTGTGCCCGAAGTCTACATGGAAAAGCTGGCCGTAGGGCCCCGGGCGCGAGGTGCCATCGACATCGCCCGTCCTCTGGAGGAAAACTTGAAGACCGTGTCTGGGGCGCTTGGGAAGCAAATTAGCGAGCTTACTGTGGTCGTGCTTGACCGACCCCGCAACCGTGAGGTCATCGAGTCCGTCCGGAGACTTGGCGCAAGACTTCGGTTCATTGGCGACGGCGACGTGAGCTCCGCCATCGCCACAGCCATGGAGGATTCGGGGGTCGATTGTCTTGTCGGCATTGGCGGAGCTCCCCAGGGAGTGCTCTCGGCGGTGGCCCTCAAATGCGTAGGAGGGGACTTTCAGGGTCGGTTGAGGTTTCGCAACCCTGCCGAGCGGGAAGCAGCCGTGGCCATGGGACTCGACGATCCCGACCGGATTATGGTTGTCGACGATTTGGCCCGGGGCGAGGATTTGCTCTTCGTAGCATCGGGGGTAACCGACGGGGACCTCCTGAAGGGGGTTCGTTTCGTGCCCTGGGCTGCCTACACTCAGTCGCTGGTCCTGGCATTGCGAAGCCGCGTGATTCGCCGCATCGAATCCTATCACGCTCTCTAGTATTTTGCCCAAATGGGGACAAGAAAACCCTTGGGGTGGCTGGAGGGTGTATTGACAATCCCCCAGCCCGTTGCTATATTTTGGATTGTGTAGCCCCTTGCAAGGTCTTCTACCGATAGCACCTAAGGAAGATCTTACGGACTTACGCTTGGAGGGGTTGGAGTGCATACGAACGTTGTTGCGCGGGATGCAGGCGTAAGGAGGAGGATAGATACATGCTAGAGATGAAGGTCAAGGGGTTGACTCTCGATCCGTTGACGAACATGCCCATCGTTATCCTGAAAGACCTCGAGGAAGAGCGGGCCCTGCCCATCTGGGTCGGTATTTTCGAGGCCAACGCCATTG
>JALLOF010000250.1 GCA_027717595.1 Nitrospinae bacterium AH_259_B05_G02_I21
GGTAATCGCCCACCGCCTCGGGCGTGTAGTGGCCGAGGAACACGGCCCCGGCGTTCTCTATGAGGGGCAAAAGCTCCAAGGGCTCCTCCACGGCGAGCTCCAGGTGTTCTGGCGCCACGGCGTTGACCGCCTCCGTCGCCGCTCTCAGGTCCTCGACGACGAAGATGGCCGAGAGGCCCTTGAGGGCCGCATTGATAATCCGCTTGCGCTTAAGTCTGCGCTTCTGTGTGGCTACTTCCCGCTGGACCTCGCAGGCCAGGGTCTCCGACGGGGTCATGAGGACCGCCACCGCCAACTCGTCATGTTCAAGCTGGGAGAGCAGATCGGCGGCGACGAAGGCCGCATCCGCCGACTCGTCGGCCACGACGACGATTTCGCTTGGGCCCGCCAGCATGTCGATATCCACCACACCAAAGACGGCCCGCTTGGCGGCCACCACGTAGACGTTGCCCGGACCGACGATCTTATCCACCCGCGAGACGGTCTCGGTCCCGTAGGCCAAGGCTGCTATCGCCTGGGCGCCTCCCACCCGGTAGACCTCCTCGATGCCCGCCACCTGGGCCGCCGCCAACACCACGGGGTTCGGCCGCTTCGTCTTGGAGGGCACACACATGGCCAGCTCTTCGACCCCGGCCACCCGGGCGGGGATGGCGCTCATGAGGACCGTCGACGGATAGGCGGTCTTTCCTCCCGGTACGTAGAGCCCCACGCGGCGCAGCGGGCGAACCATCAAGCCGAGGGAGATTTCCTCGCCTTCCTGATAGAACCAGCCGTTCTCGACTTGGCGGCGATGGTAGGCCTTCAAGG
>JALLOF010000251.1 GCA_027717595.1 Nitrospinae bacterium AH_259_B05_G02_I21
CCTTCAGTCTGGCCCAATTCACAAATGATCAGGGGAATGTGATAAGTCTCCTCCTCGCTCACCTTGGAAAGAACATCGCTTTGTCTAAGCCCGTGATCGGTCGTAATTAGGAGAATCCATGGGTTCAGCAATTCAATTTCCCTGATAATTTTTATGGCCTCAGTGGTTCCCGTATCTGCATAGAGGGTCAACTCATCGTACCGCCCTCTGAGCTTCCTTATAACCTCGAGACTACCGGGGCTGCGATCGAACGCTTTGTGTAATTGCTCTGCACTTTCTGGTGACTTCCTGAAGTGACCGATATAGGGGATGGGGGGGTCAATAGAACCGCGAGGTACAGAAGAGTGAATCCAAAGAAAGAAGGGCTCCTTGGTGCTCTGCAACTCCTGTTTCAGAAAGGGAAGATGCATATCTTTAGCCATCCGGTCCCGGAGCACGATCGTTTCGGGGACGGGGACGGGGACGGGTCGACCAGCGATCTTCCACGACCCGCGCCAGACACGACCCAGCATAGAATCGTGGAGATGTTTAATGTTGCCTATCCATGAGCTCATAAGGAACCGGGATTCATAGTCCAGCAGCCCATAGACAATGCTAAACGTCCTTCGTGAAAACCCCCAAAAGCCTTTAAATTGGGAAGGGGGTGATCGAAACCGCAAGCCCGGGAGGATCTCCGGGCAATGGTAATCGTGTCTTTTGAGGTAGAGAAAGGAGGCCCTTATTGAATAGCCCAGAATTTCAAGGACACGCAAGAGATTCTCAGAGTTGTCTTGCTCGTGCAAGAAGCCAGCTTGTTGTCGGAGCTGC
>JALLOF010000252.1 GCA_027717595.1 Nitrospinae bacterium AH_259_B05_G02_I21
CAACTGGCAGAAGGACAAAGAGTGGGTCCCGACGATGAGCCCGGAGAGCCGAGAGGAGCTCTACCAGGGCTGGCTCAAGGCGGTCGAGCGGACCTTCGACTGGGCTGAATAGCATACATACCTCCATCGCTCTTAACGCTGACTACGGAACTATACTCCAACGTGAGACTCTGAGCAGGTCTGTTCGGTTTGCAGTGTGCAGGGCTACCGACTGGATCCATGTTTCTTTAGCCTTGGCAATGAGGTCTTGTTTCAGCAGAAATTAACCCTCGAGCTCCTGCGTTACCGCGAGCGACAACATCGTGAAGTAAAGGGTTAGATTTCGGGGTTATTTGCCCCTCGAAGGCCGGCGACCATTAGGGGCAATAACATCGTGAAATTCGCCCTTTCTATGCTTGGTGGGTCACCGAAACAGAGGGCTTGACCGAGCTAGCTTAGAAAGGGGAAGGGAATGTAGTACTATTTATCCTTCGGCTCGAATCTATCGCAGGCCTCACAGATGTCGTTTAGCCTGGAGCCTTCGGCTACTATGTCAAAGACGGGGGTTTCCTTTCCTAGAGGAATCTCTTCAAAGGACATTCTGAGGCGGACTTCGCTCGAAGGACATCGGGGGGTGAGGTCGTTTTTGCAATCATTGGCGATTAATTTATATCGGCTCATTATTTAGAGATTTGTCTTGAGAGGTGACCTCAGCACAACCCTTTAGAAAATGGTTCGACCCACTTCAAGGGCTATTAGCCTCTAATCTCCAGGCACTCGACCTCGAAGGTGAGCGCCTTCCCGGCCAGGGGATGGTTGAGGTCAATT
>JALLOF010000253.1 GCA_027717595.1 Nitrospinae bacterium AH_259_B05_G02_I21
TCACCAAGCCCATTAACCCCGAGTACCTAGTGCTGGCCCTAGAAACGAAGCTCACGCTGAGCGGGGGTGGTGAATAGAACCCGTTAATTTTTCCCGCCACCCAGAAATTGTCGGTCGATTACTACATGTCGCGCCCTTAATTCATCTACCCACCACTTGTCCAAAGGGCATATTACACGATGAAATCGGCACTCTTGACCGTTGGGGCTCAGGGGTAATAACTGTTGAATTCTTAACTTTGATGCAGCACGTGCTGAGAGGCTCATTTCTCAGGGAGGGACGCCCCTTACGGTCCGCCTGAGGTGGACCGACTACTCGGGATTTCCGCTCAAGCCTGTAAACTTTTAAATATTAGCCACTTACAAGAGTTAGACACTCCCTTCAAGCCGGTCCAGCTTCCGAAATCGCATAAATCTAGATAATCGAAGCTAATTCAATGGGTTATCGCGATTAGGGGCTTTTGGACAGTGTTAGACACTCGATACTCCTGTCCAGGGCCGGGTATTACGGTAACTCCTGCAATATCAATTCGTAACGTAAGGTTGGACACTTCCGAAAAAACCCGAAAAGTGTCTAAAAGTGTCTAGGTCGTAAAGCTGGGGGTTCAGCGGCACAGGAAGCGGACGTGCCAGAGCCGAGGCCTAGGGTTCTTGGAAGGTCTTCCAAGCACCAGATCAACGTCTTATTACGGCCTTTGGGCCAGCAGGGCCGCGAGGAGGCCGTGAAAGCGCCTAAGAGCCTTCCACCGTGCGGCGATGCCTCCTTCACCGACCTGCGGATCGACGTGGGCGAACAGCGGCAGGA
>JALLOF010000254.1 GCA_027717595.1 Nitrospinae bacterium AH_259_B05_G02_I21
CTTCTAAGAAAGCCAAGCCGAGGCTCGACGACTATATCTCGAAGAAGCAGCTGGCGTTTATCGTAACGCTGGTGGCGCTGATCGGGAGCCACTACCTGGCCTGGCCAGATTCTCTCACCGAGAAAATCCTGAAGCTCATCCTCTCGTATCTCGGTGCGCAGGGCGGCGTCGACCTGGTACTGGCCCTGAAGGGTTCAAAGACCCGATGAGCCCGGAGGTCTTTAGGTGGGTGGCGACGGGGTTCCTGTCGCTCTTCGGGCTGCTTTGGGGCGCCATCGGGACGATCCTGCTCATCGAGCGCCAGCACACACGCGACAGCTTCCAGGAGGTGAAGGACCAGATGAATAAGAACCACGAGGCGATAAGCACGCTTCGGGCGGGGATGGCAAGAGACTTCGTGCTGCGCCACGAGTACCTCGGCAACGTGGGCCGGATAGAGGCGAGGCTCGATACCGTGAAGGAAGAGCTGGACCGCCATCTCGGATGCGAGGGAGGGCCGTAACGTGGGGCTGGCCGAAGAGCACAACCGCCTGATCCGCGGCCGCATCTTGAAGCTGCTGCGCGCCGTCAATCTCAACCACATCGCCGCCGACGTGCTGGTGGCGACGTTAGGCGGCTGCGGCCACCGGCTCACGATCGAGTCGCTGCTGGCCATCCTCCAGTACCTCGTGGACAAGAGCTACGTCGAGGTCCGCGAGGCGACTGTCGAGGGCGTGGGGCCTGTGACGACGGCGCGCATTACGGCCGAAGGGATAGACCTGCTTGAGGGGAGCGTCGAGGACCCGGGGGTGGCGCTATGA
>JALLOF010000255.1 GCA_027717595.1 Nitrospinae bacterium AH_259_B05_G02_I21
TTGTAAATCTTCGTGGCCCCCTTGACGGGGATCGCCAGCAGGATGCCGTCCTTGCGGTCGGTCTCGCGGTTGTCGGTAAGCACTGCCATATTTTATTCCTCCTCTCAGCGCACTTTAATCCGCCTCAGGCGGACTGGGCGGAGTGGTGGAGCTCCGAGCGGGCGAACTCCTCAAGGGTCACGCCCATCCGCTCGAAGTCCGCTCGGTTCATCTCGTAGTAGGTGACGACGGCCTTGGGGACTCGGAGGTGCTCCGCGCCCTCGCCGAAGGCGACGGCGCTGCCGGCCAGGCCAGCATCGAAGGCGACCTCCCCGAGCGGCACGGCGCTGCCGGGCTCCCTGGCCTCGCAGGTCCTCATGAGCCGGGCCCTGGGGGTCATCGGATCGCCTTCGTCGAGGGCGACGACGCTTGCCTCGTCGTTGGGCAAGGCGAGCAGCGTGACCTCGAGCTCCTCGGCCTCAGCCGGGGTGGCCTTGCCGGCCCGGACCATCCGCTCTAAGAAGGCCGCCACCTCCAGCCGCTCGGCCTGCTCGGCCCGCTCTTTGAGAAGCTGGATCTCCTCGTCTTTGGCCGCGAGCTGCGAGGTGAACTGTTCGGCCAGCGCCGATTCCAGCTCGTCCTTGGCTCGGGCCACCTCGGCCTCGACGAGCCTTCTTACGCGCTCGTCGTCCGTCTCGCCCTCCGCCTCCGGCACCTGCTCCTCAAACTCGACCATGACCGACGGCCCGCCGTCTTCGGCGAAGGTTATCGGCTTAAGCCCCTTGACCTCCGGGACCGCCGCGCCGAGCAGTGCTATTC
>JALLOF010000256.1 GCA_027717595.1 Nitrospinae bacterium AH_259_B05_G02_I21
GGCGCTGTGGGCGATGACCCCGGGCGACTCGATATAGGCAGAGATGAAGGCGAGCCCGCCCAGGACGCGCCCCGCTCCGAAGATGCCCTCCAGCACCTCCTCGCTCTCCACCCCGTTTTGCAGCGACAGGATGACGGTCTCGGGGCCCACCATGGGCGCCATCCGGCGGGCGGCGGCCTCGGTGTCGTAGGTCTTGACGGCGAAGAGGATGCAATCGACGTGGCCTACCTCGGCCGGGTCGTCGGTGGCCTCCACCTCCGGCAGGTGGAGCGTCCCCCACCAGCTGTTGACCTGAAGCCCACCCGCCCGCATGGCCTCGAGGTGCGCCCCTCGGGCGATGAAAGCGACCGGGTTGCCCGCCTGGGCGAGCAGGGCCCCGTAGGTGCCGCCCACCCCACCGGCTCCCATGACGGCGAAGCGCATGAGCAATCTCCTTCGAAGAGAATTACGACGGCAGAACCTCAGACATCGGCCCATGCTAGAGAAGTCCTCGTTGGGCTGTCAAGCCGGAGGGGCAAAGAGCCCGGCGAGGAAGGCCCCTTTGCCAAGGCCGCTTACGGCGGCCTGAGAGTCGGTGACTCCGTTGGACAAAATTAGACACTTTTGGGAAAAAGGAAAAGTGTCCAAATGGCTATAACCCATTAATTATTGCTACGTTATTATACTCTTGGCGATCAGGAAGGTGTCCAAGTGTCTAAAAGTGTCCAATGGCTCTCTTGGGGCTATTTTTGGGCTTCTCCCGGGCCGAAAACCCTTGACAAGCAGGCGGATGAGGAGTAACTTGTAT
>JALLOF010000257.1 GCA_027717595.1 Nitrospinae bacterium AH_259_B05_G02_I21
GAGCATCGCCCATCGCCAGGGCCGCCGTGGTGGAGACCGTCGGCAGGGGACCGACCTCACAGGCCTCGGCCTTAACGCTCACATCGAGCACGACGTCGGAGCGCTGGGCCAGCGTGGAGATCGGGTTGCCGGTCAGGGCGATCAGGCCGATCCCAAGCCGCTTGATGTAGGGCAGCAGCGCCACGAGCTCCTCGGTCTCGCCCGTGTTGGACAAGGCGATGACCACATCCTCGGCGGCGATCATCCCCAGGTCGCCGTGGACCCCCTCGGCGGGATGAAGAAAGAGCGACGGGACACCGCCGCTGGCCATGGTCGAGGCGATTTTGCGGGCGATGGCGCCGCTTTTGCCCATGCCCGTGACGACCACCCGGCCCCGGCACTCCCCCAACATCTCCACGGCCTGGACGAAGCGCTCGTCCAGACGCTCGATGAGGTCGAGGACCGCCTTACCCTCGGCGGCCAACACCCGCTTGGCCGTCTCTAAGACCATGAATCTACGCTCCCAAATCCCAACAAACCACTATAAACTAACATCCTTAGGCGGAGCTTGTCCACGCTCATTTTGCCTCTGGACCGCCTCATCTGTATACTAAAGGGGTATACTATGGCGCACGAGGTCAAGGAGGTCAGCCGCGATGACATCGCCGCCCGTCTCGGCTTCGGAGCTTCCCCTGGAGGCCGCCGCCGGCCAGTGCCTGATGGTGGGCTTTCCAGGGACCGAACCCCCCGAGGACCTCTTGGGCTGGATTGCCAGGGGACACGTGGGGGGGGATCATCCTCTTTAC
>JALLOF010000258.1 GCA_027717595.1 Nitrospinae bacterium AH_259_B05_G02_I21
CCTCGTCAATCACGACGATGGCCCGGTCGGCCTCGATGAGGGCCCCGATGGCCTCTTCGGTGAACCGGTTGCCCGTCGGGTTGTTCGGCGAGGCGATGAAGACGAGACGGACCGCCTCGTCCCCCATGGCCTCGACCATGGCCTCGACGTCGAGCGACCAGTCGTCCCGGAGCGCCACCTCCACCGGTTTCATCTCCAGCGACCGGGCGATGATCGCGTACATGGCGAAGGTCGGGGTGGGCAGAAGCACCTTGGTGCCCGCCCCCCCCAAACACGGTGCACAGCAGCTGGATGAGCTCATCCGAGCCGTTTCCAACCACGAGGCGCTCAGGACTCGTACGATACCAGGCCGCAAGGGCCTTCTTCAACTCCGCCGCGTCGGCCGCCGGGTAGCGGTGGTACGGAAGACTGCGGGCCACCTCCGCCAGCCGCTCGGCGAGGGCCGGCGGCGGCGGATAGGGGCTCTCGGCGGCATCGAGCTTCACCCGGCACGGATAGACGGGAGCCTCATAGGCCTCCAGCTCCTGCACGCTCGGCTTGATGAGTCGGGTCGGGTCCATCATCCCCTACGCCTGCGGCTCCTCATCCGACGGCGCACCGCCTCGGCGTGCGCGTCGAGCCCTTCGAGCTCTGCCAGGGCGATGGTCGGCTTGGCCAGCTTCTTGAGCGCTTCGCGAGAAGTGGAAATCACGCTCGAACGCTTGAGGAAATCGTACACCCCCAGGGGAGAGGCGAACCGGGCGGTGCCGCTCGTCGGCAGCACGTGGCTCGGCCCGGCCAGGTAA
>JALLOF010000259.1 GCA_027717595.1 Nitrospinae bacterium AH_259_B05_G02_I21
GCCTTGAGCAGGAAATACCAGTTGTCGCCCGGGAAGACGTGCTCGATGGTGCGTGGGCGGAGCTCCCACGCGAGCCGCTCGATGACCGCCTCTCGGGTGGCGTTCGGGTCGAGGGCCTGAAGGGCCTCCAAGCGCTCGGTGACCTCGGCCTCGGCTTGCGTTTCGTCGCCGCCGTAGGCCGCAACAATATCGCTCCAGGCCTCGCTCGTCATCGCAGGCACTCCCGGCGCTTCCCGGCTTTCATGTAGAAAATATTTTCAGATTGTCAACTCCAGTATAAAACATCCTCGAGGCGGTTTCAAGCGCCGGATTTTTGACGCTGCTTCCTCGAAGCTCCGTAATTGCGGCCAGACCGCGAGCGGGAGGCAAGCTCATTGTCCGTGATGCCTTTTCATAGCGGTTGCAAAAAGGCCCCAAAAGGTCCATATTTGGTTTTAACTAAACATCTTAGGCCAAGCTCTCAATACCGCAGATAGCCGCGGAGCTGACCAGAAAGCGGGGTGGTCAGCGAAGCGGGGCCCGAGCTGCCCCACGAGGAGTTAGCTCGGCCTATTTCGTTGTACTTAGATGGGAAACCGTCAATAAAACCCCATCGGGGATCCCGGAGGTGGGCAAAATGACCAAGCCAAGAACCGTAATGGTCGGGTTGGCCTTGTCGCTGATGGCCGCGTGTCTTTTCGCCATCGCCCCGAGAGCCTTGGCTGGGCAAGGGGCGGGGGCGAGCGCGAGCGCGAGCAGTGGGGGACAGGTAGGTGGAGAGGCGAGCGCGAGCGCTGAGGAAGAC
>JALLOF010000025.1 GCA_027717595.1 Nitrospinae bacterium AH_259_B05_G02_I21
GAGGTCGTCGTGGACGAGCCGCACACGGCCCAGGCGGGGCCTGGAGCCAGGATTAAGGACACCCCCACGCACACCACCGCGGACACTAGAAAGGCCTTAAATCGTCCCATGATTATCTATTCCTCCATAGATCAATCCGTTCCGGGGTCTCGTGGCAGATCGTGACCGCGCCATCGCTGGAGACCATCGATGTCCCCGGCGGCTGGTCACGGCACCAGTCCACCGGGGCGCAGCTACCAAGAACAATTGCGACCAGCAGTAGGAATGGGTAAAAAATGGCCCGTTTTTTACCTTTTTTCATTTCACCTCCAGGGCCGCCACTTCCCAGGCTTCACTCTGGAAGCTCCGGGTGATGGAGACCACCTTGAAGAGGGGCCGGGGCGAGAGGGTGGCCAGCAGGTCGATGTCGAGGTCTATGATGTCGCCCCGCTCGAGCGCGGCGGCCTTCGTCCAGGCGAGCGGCACGCGGGCCAGCAGGCGGGGCTCCTTGCGCTTGTCGATCAGTCTCTGGGCCACGTCGTCGGCGTGGGCCTGGACGCGGACGAACTCGAGCTGCGCCGCCAGCGGCCGGTTCCCGAAGCTGGTTTTCGATGTCGCATCCTCTTTCTTGGCGACGCCCTCGAAGGCCTCCTGACGGTCGGTATTGAGCCCCGCGTCGTAGTTCCGGGAGAAGTGAGCCTCTACGATGTTGGCTATCTCGTCGCGCTCGGTGAGCGCGCACTCCGGCTCGCTGATCAGGTCGCGGTCCTCGATCGTCACATCCGACGTGGGGGAGGGATCGTCGTAAAGCAGCCTATGGCTGCCCGCCTCCCAGAACTGGTCTGAGCTGGCCTCCGCTGCAAGGCGGGCGAGGAGCTCGGCGGCCCCCCACTCGCGGTTGAGCATCCCCGCGCACTTCCAGCCCTTCGTGGCGTAGGTCGTCCCGGAGGCCGAATACGAGGTCGAGTCGATCTCAGCGGCCGTCCTGCCCGCGAGCACCCTCTGGACGAACTCGACTGCGTGGTCGGGCCGCTCCAAGACCGTCCGGTCGGTGCCGGTTATCTCGCCGTCGGTGAGCCCGGTACACTCGGCCAGATCGTAGACGCCCTTGCCGTCGATGGTCACGGGCACGCGCACCGCCGCGTCGGCCCCGGCCGGGGCGCCCGCCAGGGTGACGACGTAGGTCACGTCGAGCCAGAGGTCGTAGATGCGAAGCCCATCTCCGGTATCGGGATGGATCTTGCAGGTCACGGTGCGGAGCAGCGCGCTCCACGAGAGCGGCGCGCCCCACGAGAGCTGCCTAGTGCTCACGCCGGCGGAGGAAAGCAGGATGCCGTCGATGTAGGCGTCGTTTTTGCCCACGATGTAGTTAGTCTCTTCGTAGGAATAGTTGCAAAAGTAGGTCGCAGCGATCACCTCGCCCAGGTTGGTGAGCGACCAGTTGGAGAGGTTGAGGTCGGCGTATGTTCCCACCGGAAGCACACCGCAGAGGGAGCGGCTCGCCTGCGCGTAGGTGGAGGTGTCGTTGATTGCCCCGTCTATGGCGTTGCCCTTGTTTTGAAAGCAAGCGTGGCCTCCCGTGGTCCCAGGCTTCTCCTGGTCGGTCGTCTCTGCGCTCTCGTGCTGGTGGCGCTCGATGATGGCCGGGACGTTGAGCTTGAGCGAGACGACCGAGCGGCCGGAGAGGAGCACCGTGTCCACCAGGTCGAGGGTGTACTCGCCCGCGCCGGCGAGCACGCCGGCGACCTTCACCGCGCTCACGCTCTCCATCGGAAAGGTGGGCCCGAGGTAGGTGTAGGTGCTCTTCTTCTCGAGCGCCGCCGCGCCCCTGTTGTGGAAGGCGGCAGCGGAGCCGCCCGATCCGCGCGTGAGGGTCGTGAGGTCGTTATTGCTCTTGCCCGTGTAGGCGATCTCCTCGGAGCCGATGATGACGGTGCCCGAGCTTGGGAAGCGCGAGGCGTCGGAGAGCTTGAGGGTTCCCGTCTCCACGCTCGTTATAAACTCGCGCAGCACGTCCCTCGCGCCCGCATCCACGGGCCAGACCGGGACGTTCTCGACCACTCCAATGGCGGGCCCGCAGACCCTTCCGACAGCCGAGGGATCGGCGTTGGGAAAGTCGGCCTCGTTTATCTTGTAGAGGTTTAGGGGGCTTCGCTGGGAGAACTCGATGCCCGAGACCTGGACGGCGACGGCGTCGGCGGTTATCGATGTCGCCCCCTCGGCCTCGCCGACGAAATCGGTGATGAGGTCGCCCGAGGCGTCGGCACCCTTGAGCCACCACTTCACGGTCACGGTGGCGAAGGCTATCTCGTGTGCGTGGAGGAGGTCCGAGAAGCGGGCGTAGGCGTCCACGCGCCTCGTGTTGGCGAGAGACAGGGTGAGCTCTCGCGGCTCGTTGGATTTCTCGATGTCGTCGAAGCCGCCCGCCACCTCGGGCAGCGCGCGCAGGAGCCCGAGGTAGTGGTTGCCGTCGGGGGCCGACAATATGGACTGGTCCGAGACCCGGAGCGTGAGCCCGTCGGCGAAGGCGATCGTCACCAGGCAGCGGGCGTCGATACCCCGCATCAAGGACTGGGCCGTGGCCGGGGCGGTGAGCGTCTTCATCGCCTTAGTTCGCCTCCATGAGGCTTATCCTAAGAGCCCAGCTATCGTGGCTCGATAATACTGCCTGCATCGGGCGCGTGAGCTCCATCCAGTAGCGGGTGGCGTCGTCGTCTAAGTCCCAGTACCAAAACGGCTTGAGGCCGTCTGAAAGCTCGGCTTCTCTGCGCTCGAACACAACCTTGAACCAGGTCGGCACACGGCTGAGCTCTATGTCGAGCGTGCGCTGCGTTGAGCCGCGCTTGGCCTTGAAGGCCGCGCCGGACGGGCTGCGGTGGACCGTGATGTTGGGCTGCTTCGACCACGGCGCACCGTAGCGCCAGTTGCGCTCCAGCTCGTACTCGCGGGTCAAGAAGAGCTCGCCCACCTCTGGAGCCGATGATGGGGAGATGATGCGGAGCCGCCAGTAACGTGCGACCAGGCCCACGGCCTCCACAGGATACTGGTCCGCCTCCGGCACCCCTCCGGGCTTGCCCGGGCCGTGGCCGGCGATGGGAAGCTCGATCACCCCCGCCGCTGCTACAAAGGAGCCCGCTCCCCCGTCGTAGCCGCTCCAGGCGACCGCGTCGTCCGAGTATTCGAGGAAGCAGGTGAGCCCCACCAGGTTGTGGCCGGTTATCAACGCCCTGGTCACGCCGAACGTGCCGGACGCACCCTGGTCGGCCTGTATCTGCTTGTCGCCGGTGGCGTTGAGGGCCGTCCAGGGGAAGGCGAGGTCCCGATCGAAGAGGTGTTCCTTCGGGAACCCGCTGGCGGCATCGGTGACGGTCACCGTGACGCCGGCTTGCTCCAACAGGTTGGCGACGGCGAAGCGTACCAGGCCCATGACTCATGCGGCCCTCCGATTGTGGTAGGCGACGATCTTGGCGATCACCCGCCCATCGAGGTTGACGGGCACTACGATGGTGATCACTCCCATACCCTCGGCCGCCATGAGACGGTCGAGCTCCGCCTGGACTTCGGGGCTTCGCTGGTCTCTGCGTGCCGGCACGACGAGCTCCCTGCCAGCCTCGCCGCCGATGAGCGCCGTTGGGCCGGTGAGGACCGCGCCGTGCTGGGCAAAAGAAACACCGCCGCTGAATCCCAAATCCCGGAGCCTGCTCAGGATGCGAAAACCGCCGCCGGCAGCCTGGCGTCTCGGGTCGCTGGCAGGAAGTCGCAATAGGCCAAGGAGATCGGCTATTGGGCCCCGGCCAAATGCCGCTGCTGCTGCTGCCGACTCTCGAGCCGCCGCTGCGTTGCGGACGAGGGCATCGGTAGTCTCGTCCACGAAGCCCTTCAAGACCTTCTGCTTATCGGCGAAATCGCCAGCCGCCCTGCCGGCGTCGTCGAGGGCAGGGGTGAGCCTGATGACCTCTGCCGTCGTTCGATCTATGGACGGAGCCGCCGCCTCTATATCGCGGATGGCGGCAGACGTTCGCGCAGCGGCGCTCCCGACACGCTCGAACTGGGGAACGATGGCGGCGCGAAACTCGCCGAGCGCACCCTGGACTTTTTTTATTCCCCGGTCCCATGCCTCGAACTGCTCGGCGATCTGCACGAGCGCTTCGGCCGACTCGACAACCATCTCAAGCTGCGCCGTCCGGGCCAGGGCAATGGAGCGGACGGTCTCTTCTGAGACGATCCCCAGCCGCTGGCCCACGCTAGCCACCCCTTGTACGGCTCCCAGGATGAAGGCCAGGCCTCGACGGTAGATTTCAACCGTCTTTGTCACGACGGCCCGGCTCGTCAGCCAGGCTTTGCCCACGATGTTGATGGCCTGGACGAGGAACCCGAGGACGCTGACCATCCCCCTGAGCACAGGCGCGGCGACGTTGTGCGTCTCGACCCATCTCTGGATCTGCTCCGCGTACTCCGTCGCCAGGGCGATCAGCGGCCTCAGCGTAGGCATGAACTGAAAGCCGATGACCTCCAGGATATCGCCTAACGTCGACTTGAATCTCCCCGTTCCCAGGCGGGCCTTCTCAGCCGCCTCCGCCTGCCCCCCGAACCTCGCACTCAAGAGCTCGACTATCGCCGCCGCCTTCTGCGCCTCAGTCCCGGTAGTTATGATCTCGCTCTGCGTTTTGGTCAGTACGATGCCGTACCGTGACAGCGTTGCGATTTGGCCGCTCATGGCCTTCCCTACCAGCAACGCGGCCGTGTTGAGGTCAATCCCCTGGGCTGTAGCAAAGTCCAGGATAGCGGGGGTCAGGGCCCTGATACTTTTTTCCGAAACCTGGAAGGTGCCTATAAGGGCCATCATAGAAATGGTCGCCTCGTCGCCGATGCCGGTGGTCTTCTGAAGCTCACCGGCGTAGGCCTTTAGCCTCTCCAGGGCTCCAGGCGCATTTTCCGCCACGGTCGCCAGCGCCAGGGCGAGCCTGGTCTCCGCCTGTGCCTGCTCGTTGGTCACGTCTATGATGTTAGATATGAGGGCTCTGGCCCCCAGCGCGACGAGCAGGGCCCCTACGGCCCCTCTGATGCTGAATATCGCGCGGCCCAGCGCCTGCATGGATCGCCTCACGCGGGCGCCGACGGAGCCGATCTTCTTCAGCGCGCGCGAGCCGCGAGTGCCGAGGCGCGTGAGGGACCGCTCGGCCTTCACCGACGCGCGAGATACGTCCTCGCGCCCGCCGATTTTGATTGTGACGTCGAAGCCGCTGGCCATCAGCTCTTCATCCTCTCCTCATGCATCTTCGCTGCAGCCCCTTCCAGCACGACCAGGGCACGCCACTCGGCCTCCGAGAGGTCGTCGGGCCCATACTTGCACCCGGCCATGATGCGGTTGCGAATCGAAACGATGTGGTGCGCCCAGGGCTCGACGAGCGCCTCCTCATCGCTGATATCGAGGGGGCAGTCGTCGCACCCTTCAGGGTCGATCTGTCGCTTGATACAGCCTTCTTCACCGGGGCACTCCCTGGCCTCTAGGATTCGGCGGAAGGCTGACGTGAGTTTTTTACCGGACCCTCTTCATCGTCGACGGCCACGTCGCTGAGAGCCGTGACGGCCTCGACCTTGTGGAGCAGCGGGACGTGGTCTTTCCAGTCCGGCTGTTCTGCATCTAGAGGCAACCCGTTAATCGTGTAGCCCTCGACGTTGACGGCAACCTGGTTCCAGAGCCACTCATCGATCTCGGCCGGGGAGTTTTTCATCGATACTTTTCCGCGACGGCGAACGTTGACTTCGCTCCGCCTCTTGCTGTAAGTGCGGAGCTCCGAGGCCGTCGGCTGCCTGAGCACGTGGAAGAGCGTGTACTCGACGCCGCCCTTCTCGGCGACCAGCTTGATTCTCTCCTCGCCTCCTGCGCTGACTTCAAATCCCGCCATAATTGATTCCTCCTAGTTCAGCAGCGCCGCGGTGTTATTGCGCACTGTGATGTCGAGCGGGTAGCCACTCGAAGAGTCGTGAAAGACGTTGGCCTCGATGGAGTAGAGAGCCATCCCGTCCTCGAAGCCTATGGGCAGGGCCCGGTAGGCGAGTCTGGGGACTGTGATCGTGAGCGTGTGCTTGTAGGTGGTCGAGATGACCGCCCCGACGGACGTGATGATGGCCTTGAGATAGTCGTTCGCCTCCAGGTGGTCGCGCTCGACCGCATCGGCCACGAGCAGCTGGAATGCCAGCTCCACCTCGCGCCTCTGGCCGTACTCGAGCCTGCCCCTGTATAGCCCGCTCCCCGGAAAGTAGCCGTCGTCCTCCATGGGGTTGTTGTTGACGCCGAGAGTGAAGCCCTTAATGCGCGATGAGACGTCCACCTCGCTGCCCGTCGGACCCACCTGGAAGGTCACCCCGCTCATCCGAAGGAACGAGCCCGCCGTGACCGACGGTATGGTTTTCGTCGAGGCCTCCCTGTAGCCCGAGCCGATCAGGTTGGCGGCGAGCTGCAGCCGCTGGTTTATCTCGCCCGACATCTCAAAGTCGGCGATCGCCATATCCCGGTAGAGGCTCTTGAGCGTCGTGCCGCTGATGGGGTTCTCAACGATGCTGGTCACCGGCAGCTCCTTCGTGTTCGTCATGAAGCGACACTGGTGATCGTAAACCGTGGGGTTCCCCCCGGCATCGGGCTGGCTGGTCGTAACCTGGCCGAGTCCAAAGGCGGAGACCCACGCAGCCACTAGGCTCGTCATATCGAAGCTACGGGCCAGCCTCACATCCCACCGCTCGATCTCCTGGCTCTGCTGGAACTCCTGGCCGCGTCCGGCCTGCTCCGCGTCGGTCTCGATCGTCGGGGTGCGCACGACGGCGTCGGGCCCCTTGAACGGAGTCGCCAGGGTGAGATCGACGTCGGCGAGCTTCGTGCCGTAGGCCGTCTGCTTCTTGGTGGAAAACGCCCAAAGGACGTCAAAGTCGCGCTCGCTCATGCTTGCCCCTCCTCTGCCCTAGAAGGCCCCTCAGGTGGCGCCACAGGCGCTTTGTCGGGCCGTTTGGGGGCCTTGGGCTTATCCTTCGTGAAGAAGCCCGTCGGCTCAATGATGCGGCACTCGGCCTCGTTCACCTCGAAGGGCTCATCGGCCCTCAGAAACGTCTTGTCGTATTCTCCTGCTCGGATGCTTACCTCGTCCGGCGCTTCCGGCTTAAGCCACACCTTCATGACCGCCTCCTCAAGTTTGCTCGAAGTCGAGGCTTATCTCGTAGACCGCCTCGTAGATGGACGCCTCGCGGGTGTTGACCACAAACCGCTCGGCAACCGGCTCGGCGGGCCCGACGTTCGGGGTGACTATCTTGTTTGCCAGCAAACCCCGCACGTCGCGCAGCATCTGGTACGTCCCGACCATCGCCACGTCGCCGCGCCGCTGTGCCTTCTCGCCCCTGAGATTCCTCGAGGCCACGAGGACCCGAAACCGCATCCGCTCGTCAAACACACCTTTAGCGAGCTTGGTGTATTGGCTCGTGTCGTAGACGATTAGGACTGCCGGGAAGAGCTTGAGCACTTTCTGCAGGTCCTCGTCCTCGAGCTCGCCCTGATAGCTATCCACAATCCGGGCATACCCTCCGGCGCCGACGGGTCCGATGGGAGACTGGTCGAGCTGCGCAATAATCGCGTCCTCTACCTGGACGATTGTCTCGTTCGGCATCTCAGCTCACTCCCGCCAGGTGCTCGCCTATGAAGCGGCCGATCACGCGCACGTCGCTCTCCTGGAAGATGGAGTACGGCCGCGCCGGGATCGTCGTCGCAAGGCCCCTGCCGGCCTGCCCGCCGCGCTGGTGGATGCGGGCGTAGATGAGGTTTGTGCCCACGTCGAGCCGGTCCCTGCCCACCTTGAAAGTGATAGAGCCCATGAGGCGTGCCGAGTCGATCAGAATCTTAGTTTTCGGCGCCTTCGCCTTCAGGGTGGCCGGCTTGAGCGGGGTCCACTTTTTGGGCCTGCCGCCGACTTTGAAGTTGCGCCGGATGGAACCCATCATGTGGACGCCGCCGGCTCTGAGGGGCACGGAGAGGTCTAAGGCCCGCTCCCGGATGCGCCGGATCACGCCTTCGGCCAGGCCGAGACCTTCAAAATTTATCTCAACATCGAATCCAGCCACAGGGTGGCCTCCCAGGATGGCCTCTCGGTCTGCCATCAGCCATCGTCATGTTGATCTCCCCTGCAATAGTCTGGTTGCCACCATCCAAGGCGCTTGCGGCACTCCTAGAAGTTGTCGAGCGACCCGGCCTTGTCACCTTTTTTCCTGGTGAAGATGCGATCGGACTCCGGCTGGCTCTTCTGGATACCCTCATCGTGGACCTCGGCTGGTGGGGGCTCGACGCCAAGCGACGCCTCACCCTTGGCGAGGGACTTGAGCAGCTTTACGTCGGCCTCATAGCGTTGGGTGCGCACCGGCGCGTCGATATCCCGCCTGGAATACAGATTGTAAATGGCGAGGTCGACGGAGAGCTTCCGCACGAGACCCGGCACAGGGCTCAGCGGAACCGTGTAGCGCTCCTGGAGGTAGGAGTTGATCTCGTCGTCGGCGTCGGCTATGGCGCGGGCCACGGCCGTCGCGTCCACCGAGCCCGAGCCCGCATCATCGGTAAGCTGGATCAGCTCGGCCTGGGAGAGCTGCTCCTCGATGTCGGCCTGGGTGCAGTAGGCCATCAGGCTTCAACCCCCTCAGCGGGCTCCGCCCCCTCTGGGTCCGCGTAAACATCTAGCGCATTGAGGCGGTCCTGGGCGGCCTGGACGACCGTAGAGCGCTGCTTGCCTTCCATCTCCCAATCGAGGATGGCCTGGACGGAGTCGTGGTCATCCAGGGCGTTATTGATGTGGAAGATGAGTTCGGTGGCGCCTTCCGGCCAGTCCGGGCCTTCCTCGCCTCCGCCTGAGGCGGACTCGACGTTGAGCCAGATGTCGTCACGGATCTCTGGAGTCATCTCATCTTCGCTTAGATGAACAGGCTCCTCGGTGAAGGCCCGGCCGCTCCGGTGATAAACACCCTTCGGGTGGCCGGGCTTGAGTGTCACTCGGTACATAGTGAATCCTCCATCGCAGCCTGGAGCCCGCATTGAGCGGATCGGGCGGACTCCAGGAGAGCGCGATCAAGACGCCCAGCGCTTAGTTGAAGAGCGTCAGGACGGCGTTTTGCCACAGGCCGTAGCCGACGTTGTAGCGGGCCTCGGCGCCGAAGAACATGTGCTTGCGCATGAAGCGCTGATAGTCGACGTCGTCGCCCTCCTTGAGCCCCACCTGCATGAGCTTGATCGGCTCCCGGTTCTGGAAGATAACCGGCTTCAAGAATGTGTCGGTCTTGAAGAGGTAGAACTTCGTGCCGGTCGTGAGATACGGGTTGACGATGAGCTCGTAAGCGCCCATGTGGACGTTGGTCTCACCAGTGGCGAGCGTCTCTTTTTTAAGCGTCGCCTCCGACACGGCCCAGAGCGCCGAGGGGACCATGACGATGATCCCTGAGGCGGCGTCCTCATGGAATGGCTCGCCCCGGTCGTCCTTGAAGTCCGCCAGGGTTTTCCTGGCCGCCTCGAAGGCCAACGCGAACTCGGCCTGCGTGACGGCGTTGGGGTCGGCGGCGTTATAGGTGAGGTCGTTCGACTGGGTGCCGCTCTCTCCCTCGACGTGGTCGGTGTCGAAGAAGAACTGCCCGTCGTAGCAGAGCGTCGACTCGCCGTCGATGATGAGCGTGGAGACCAGGCTGTTGGGGTGGACTTTCGCCCGCTCGGCCAGGTCCCGGATGCGAATCTGGACGGCCCCGATCTGGTCATCCTTGAAGGCGTTCCTGTCGACCGCGATCGTCGACTCCCAGTCCTTGTTCTTGATCGTGTAGTCGTGGTCGAGCAGACCCTTGGGGACCCGCTCGTCCTCCCACTCGCGCATCGTGGGTGCGCTGCCGAGCCAGCCGTACTTCTCCTTGTCGGTCGTACTTGGGACTTCGGTGGCGATCCTCGGCCAGAAGGCCACGCGGGCCTGATAGGCCGCCAGGAAGGTCGCCTGGAGGCCCTTTTCAATCACAATTGGACTAACAACGTCTCCCATGATTGGTTTCCTCCTTCAGCTCGATCAGCCGTTCAGGGCCGTCTTGAGCTCGTTGATGAGATCGGCCTCTGGCTGGCCGTAGGTGGCGTCCGCGTTGGCGGTCAATATGCCGACCCTCCGGGTGAAGGCCTCCTCGATATCGATCCACCCCTCGGTGGCCGATTCGAAGTCCACCAGGCGGCCGGCCATGATGGCGTTGGTGCCGGTGGCCTCATCGAAGGTCTGGTCGTCCACGACGTACATCATGTCGCCGACCATCGCCTGGGTTATCGACGACGCTGCGAACTTGAAGATGCCCCTGCGGTAGACGCGGCACTTGAGGTCCCCGTCGGCGCCGGCGGAGTTGTCCACCTTCTCGTAGGCCACCAGGCCGCTTCGAAGGGCGGCCGTATCGGAGGCCGGCACCAGGAAGCCGTTCGCGTCGACGGCGACCATGGCCCCCTTGTAGATTTTCGTGGTTCCCTTGACGGGGATCGCAAGCAAGATGCCGTCCTTCCGGTCGGTCTCGCGGTTGTCGGTAAGCACTGCCATGCGTCGTTCCTCCTCTCGCTCCGCCCGAGGCGGACTATGCGGCGTTATGGGCCTCAGAGCGGGCGTAGGCCTCGAGGCTCACGCCCATCTTCTCGAAGTCGCTCCGGTTGCTCTCGTAAAACTCGACGACGCCCTTCTCGACCCTGACCTCCTCGTCGCCCTCGCCGAAGGTCACGAAGGGGCCGTCTTTGGCGGAGGGCTTGGCGACTTCTCCCATCGGCACAGCAGAGAATTTCTCCCTGGCCTCGTAGGTCTTCATGAACCGCGCCCTGGGGTTCTCCTTCTCCCCCTCCGAGAACTCGATGGCGGACGCCTCGTCGTCGGGGAGCGCCAGCAGAGTTACCTGCAGGTCCTCGGCCTCTGCAGGCGTGACCTTGCCTTCGGCGACGAGCTTCTCGCAGAAGGCCTTGACCTCCTTTTCGGCGGCCTGGGATGCAACCTCCACCAGCCGCTTCTCCTGCTCGACCGACAGGCTTTCGGCCTTCTCAGCCCGCTCGGTGAGGGACTTGACCTCCTCGTCCTTGGCCTCGAGCTGCTCGCCAAAGCTCTTGGTGAGCTCGGCCTTGACCCTCTCTTCGGCCTTGCTCACGGCGGCCTCAATCAGATCGTCGACCTGTTTCTTGGTGTACGTCTCGCTCATGGTCTGCTCCTCCTTCTTGGGTTTCTCCTCGAACTCGGTTTCAAACGCATCGGACGGTCCGCCGTCCTCTGCGAACTTCAGGGGGTCCATGCCGCTCACCGCAGGGATCGCCGCCCCTAGCAGCGCCACGCGCTTCAGGTATTTGCGCCCGGTACCCTGGAAGTCCCGGTAGAACTCTATGGAGCGGTGCTTATATCTGCCCGACTCCATTATGCTTCTCAGCTCTTCGGGCACCTGCTTGATGCGTGCGAGGAGCTTATCGCCGACACTTCTGACGCTCTCGACCCATCCGTATGCGGGCCCCCGGTGCGCCGGGTCCGCCTCGGACGGGTGGTCGAGAACGAGCGGCGCCTCGTGGACGGCAGGATCGTAGGTCTCGGCCATCTCATCCAAGTCCCCCGTCGTGAGGGTGATGCCGTTCCAGGTCCCCGCTCTTACAATCTCCCACTCGACCGTCAGTCCCATACGCTCACCTCCTGATCTCCGGCCCGAAGGGTCCGTGCGCGGCCGGGTTCTCTGCGAAGCCTCTGTCCGGGCTCACGCCCCTCGACTTGCTCGGCTTCAGGCCTTCCTCCTCGACCTCGAACTTGTTCACCGGCTCGATCCAGCACCGGCATCTGAACCCATTGGGTGGGTACCAGGATGCCCATATCGCGTCGTCGGGCGGCGCCGTGAAGCCGTCCATCGCTGCGTGGCTGGGCCGCGTGACCTCATCGTCCACAGCGTTGTAGCGCCAGAGCGTGAAGAACTCTTTTATTGAAGGGTCGGTCATCTGCTGGTGGCGGCCCACGCTGTAAGAGGTCGCCACGTTCGTTCGGAAGACCGTCTCCAGATGGAACGAGTTGAGGCGGGTCACGCCCTGGCGGTCGAAGAGCACCTCCGCCGCCTTCTTGAACTCGGCGAAGGTCGTGCCCTCCTTGAGCGACCTGGTTATCTCGCCCTGGACGGCTTCTATGAGCCTTTGGGACTCGACGCGCCCGATGGTGAAGGCGCGCTTGGCAGCCGCCTCCCCGAGCGCGATCACCTCGTCCTGGGTCATCGGCACCAGGTTCTTGAAGAACTCTATCGCCTCCTCGGGCGGCAGGGGGAACTTGATACCCAGGCCTCCGCCTGAGGCGGACTCCTGGAGCTCTGCCGTCCGCCTGGATGCGGCTTCGGCCGAGCGCATCACAGCCGCCCGCCCGGCGAGGTGAGCCGTGAGCAGCGTGTCGGCCACGAGGGGTTGGAGGTGCTGTGCGCCGGCCCGGACGATCTCAGACTCTTGAGCCTTGAGCGCAGTCGAGAGCTCCTCGAAGCCCGAAGCGTCATCTACGATGGAGAGCAGCCGCCCGACGACGCCGGCGTACTCGCTCGCGGCCCTACGGGTGGAGGCCGCTATCAGCTCGTCAGTATCCTCCTCGATCTCGGACCTGCCCACCTCTTTCTCTTGGAACTCCTCGGCGGGCCCAGCAGGGCGCTCCGCAGGCGCGACAGTCTCCTCGCCCTCATCAGGTGGCGGGATGCGGTAGGTCTTGTAGAAATAGCCCGGCGCGACAGGAAGGCCGAGTTCGATGAGTCGCTGATCGCGCTCACTCAGCGTATGCAGGTCCTCTGACGCTTCGGCGGCAATCTTTAGGAGCGGGTAATCGGTGACGCCGGGGAAGTTGAAGTCGACGAGCCAGGGTATCAAGTGATCGTTGATGGTGGCCTCGAGCGCGCGGGCGTCCGCCTCAAGAATGTCCTGGCGGACCGCGGCGTGGACCGTCCCGAGCGCCTGTGTTCCGTGCTGGCCCTCGCCGCTCGTTAGCGTCTGGCCGAGGATCGCCTTGGCCATTTGCGCGTCGAGGTACTCGCAAAACCCCTGGTAGGTATCGACGCTTCCCCGGCGCTTAGCCTCAAGGAGCTCGATGACCATCCCCTGCGGGATGACGGCGGCATTCTCTGTCTGGATCGCTTCGCAGGCGGCGAGTAGGTCGTCCTGCTTGTCGTCCTTTGTACCTTCGGGGTACTTGCCCACTGCGGTCGGCATGCCGTATTTCTCAGAGAAGATGACCCAAAACTTTACGATGTTCTTCTTGAACCACCAGTACCAGTAGACGCTCTTCAGGACCGCCTCGCCGTAGGGATTCTCATACTGGCCACCATTCCTGTGGACGAGGAACTTCTGCGGCGGGACCTCAATGCCGTCGATAGGGTTGTCGAGCGTGAGGAGCCTGAGCGCCCCGTCGACGCCGAAGGTGAAGCGGTCCTGCTTGCGGCTTCGGATATCTTCAATCAGCACCCGCCCGCCCTCGATCTTCCAGAGTACCTCCCCCACGGCGAAGCCCTTTGGAATGGCGTCCAGCAGCCCATTGAGGTCCTCATCGAAGCGGGGCACATCCTCGAGGGTGGCCCGCACGAAGTCGGCGATCTCGATGTCGCGCGTCTCCTCGGAGGCCGGCACTACCTCGCGCTCCTTGGAGAGCACACCGAGCCGGCGGGTCTGGAGCAAGGAAGCTATCTGGGGGTCCTTGTCCTCAATCTCGTTGTAGAGCCCGTAGCCCTTGCCCATCGCTTCGCGCGACAGGACCTCGTCGGGGTTGGGCAGCGTCTTGCCGACGAAGCCGCGCGTTATGTCCCGCCCGGCGGTAGCTATCTCTTCGACCTCGGGCGTGGGCTGCTTCTCCTGCAGCTTGACTACTTCAGCCATCGCGAATCCCCTAGAAGCGCTTCATCGCCGGCGAGGCGGTGAGGCGCTTGACGCCTGTGCTCTTGTACTCGATGACGCCCACCGCTCCCTGGCGGGCGATCTGGACGGCCCCATGCAGCGCGTCGGCCAGGTCGTCGTGGGAAGCCTTCGGGAAATACTTGAGCTCGTCGATCAGCTCGGTCTGCTCCTGGCGAAAGAGAAGATCGCCGCGCTCGATTAGCGGGCTCAACGTCGAGATACGGCGGACCTTGTCGACGTCGGGCCGCACGCCCACCGTCGGTATCCACCTGTTAGTCTTGGCGCTCTCCTCATCGAGCAGCTGCTTGAAGGCCCTCTGATATGCCACGTCCTCGACGCCGATCTTTGAGTGCTGCCAGCGGTCGAAGGCTCGGAAGACCGCCACGACCTGGGCGCGGATGGGCATCCGACGACGGGTGTAATCGAGCACGTAGATGGTGCCCTTCTCGTCCACGCCGATCGTGACGATGGCGGTGTAGTCGGCCGTATCTCGCAGGCTGATGGCGAGGTCTATGTAGGCGAAGGGCGTGAGCTGCTTGCCCACGATGTCGTCCGTCGTGTAAAAGGCGAAGGTCTCTTCCCGGAAGATGCGGGCCTCGGAATCTATGGGCTCGTTCTGGAACTCCTGGTCGAACGCGGCGATCCCTATCTGGCGCTTCTTGGCTTCCAGGCGCTTGATGGGCCAGCGCTCCGGCCAGAGGGGGGTGCCGTCGGGCTGGATGGCGGCGTACTTCTTGCCCTTGAAATCGCCCCCGCGCTTGAGCAGCTGGCTCAAGAGCGAATCGTGGTGGAGCACCGTACCCACCACGAGCATCGTACCGCCCGGAGCGAGGCAGTTGAGCAGCGTCCGGTCGAACCAGCGGGCCATCTTCACGCGCTGGAGCGGGCTTGCTATGTTCTCGTCGTTCTCCAGGTCGTCGGCCACGATGAGGTCGGGCCTGTGGGGCCCGTGGCGCAGCCCGCGCATGCCGGCCCCGGCGCCGCGCGCCAGGATTTTCACGTTGTTGGCCAGGATGATCTCCGTCTCGGTCCACTTGCGCCCCCCGACCAGGTCGCCGTAGTCTTCGGCGAGCCGCTCGTTGGTCTCGAGCTCCTCGCGTATCGCCCAGAGAAAGAACCGCGCCTGGGTGTCGGTATCAGACAGGATGACGATGAAGTGAGCGAGCCCGTTGCACGCCCTGTGCAGCGGCAAGCTCAAGGTGCAGAGCGTGGACTTGGCGTGCTCCCTCGGAGCTGCACGGACTATGACAAGCTGGTCGTGGGATGGAGCTTCAGGCGGCCGGGCCAGGTCGTCGACGATCTCATCGTGGAACGGGGGAGAGGCGAGGTTGAAGTAGTCGGGCAGGTAATGATGGGACCACCAGCCGTGGTCATTGAGCCCGCGCGCTATGCGTGAGGCGGCCTCGGGCGAGCGCTCCACCCTGGCAGGCAGGATGTCGTGAAGCAGGTTGGTACTCATGCCGACTCCTTCGCCATCCGCTCAGCCTCGTCTGCGACTATGCCCTCAAGCCTCTCGGCCAGCTCGGGGTCCTTGGAGACTTCCTGGCGCAGCCGTTCCTTGATGCGCCGCTCGAAGGACTTGAACGCCTTGCCGTGGCGGACCTTCACCTGGGCCTGCTGTGCGCCTGCGCGGCCGAGAAGCGCCAGGGTGCGGCCCATCTTGCTGAGCATGTCCGGGTCGTGGCCGCCTTGGGCGAGGATGTAGGTTATGTCGGCTGTCACCATCGCCTGGGCCATCTCACCGAGCTCGATCCCCAGGCCGTTAAGCTGGCCCATGATCTCTTGGGCCTGCTCCAATAGGTATGCCATCTTTTCTTTTTGGTGCTCGAAGCTGCCCCTGTATCGGGAGAGTGACGAGACGGCGATCTTCTCTCCCCATCGGGCCTCTACCTCCTGGGTGATCTGATCGTAGGTGAGCTTGCCCGTGGTCTTGGAGAGCTCCTCATCGACGAAGGCCTTTGCCTCCACCGGGAGGTTCTCGACCTTGAAATGTTTCCGCCTAGCGCTCATCAGAGTGCCACCCCCGGATCGCTGACGCTTTCTTCAAGGAGGTCCACGCCCTTGGCCGTGATGCGCGCCGTCGTCACAGTCCCGACGCCCTCGAACGTTGCCTCCTGGATTTCCACGTAGTCCTTGTCCACGAGGTACTGGAGGACGCCCAAGAGCGAAGTGATCGTGAGCTGGTGGCCGCAGCCTTTGAGCGTGGAGACGAGCACGTCGGCGGCGATGTGATTGAAGTCGACGCTCCGCAAGAGCTTCAGAATGCGCCCTCGAATAAGACGGTTTTCATGTTCTTGAAGACCCATCATGCAGCCTCCGATCCGATGTGGCGGTCAACTTTCTCTTTCACGGTGTCGAGCCGGGCTTCGATCCGGCCCACGTTGCCGAGGTACTCGTGGCGCAGCACGAAGTCTCTGGCGATGTTGGCCCGCAGGGTGCTGATCGCCTCGAGGTTCCTCTTGATCTGTCCCTTGATCTCCTGGAAGCTCTCGCGTGTGTGCTGGCGCTCGACGAACATGATCGTCCCGATGGCGCCCCAAAGCAGCCCGAAGAGAGAGAGGAACGCCGTCAGCACCCACCTGAAGACTTCCGGGCTCATCGGGTCTTCGAGCCCTTCAGGGCCAGCACCAGGTCGACACCGCCCTGCGCACCGAGGTAGGAGAGCACGAGCTTTACGATCTTCTCGGTGAGAGAATCTGGCCAGGCGAGGTAGTGGCTGCCGACCAGCGCCACCAGCGTTACGAGAAAGGCGAGCTGCTTCTTCGAGACGTAGTCGTCGAGCCTCGGCCTGGCTTTCTTGGTTGCCATCAGGCGACCCCGATCTGGATCGGCGCGTACCAGATGTTGCGGCCCGGAATCCAACCAGCCAGGTCGCCGCGCTTGACGTGGGAAATCCCGTAAAGCTCCACGGTCGCGTCGGGCAACTCCTCCGCCGTGCCGGACTCTTTCTTCTCGCGCACGATGTTGTCCGGGTCGCCCCTCTTGCCGCGCACGACGTGGAACTGATGGCCGAAGTGGTCCCACACGACCAGGTTTGCCTCGACCTCGCTGTAAACGTGGACGATCATGGCAACGAACGGCACGAGGTCGTTGAAGGCGGTGTCGTAGAGCTCGCCCACGAACTCGGCCGGGTCGAGGGGGTGGTGGTCTTCTTTCTTCCGACCCAGGTAGAAACCCGTCGGGTGCCCGAAGTCACCCTGCTCTAGGTCCCTCCAGTTGTGCCTGGCGGCGTCGTGGTCGTATGGGATTAGCACGCCGTGGGGAACGTCGGCGGGCGTAGGCGCAGCCGGCGTGGACCCCTTCTGGCCCCTGACTTCCCTCAGCAGCTCTTCAAGGAGCTGTTCCATTCTCTCGCTCATGCTCTTTCCTCCCGGTTAGGCGGGCGCGGGTGGAACGCCCCGCCGAATTTGTAGCCGACCCGGAGGCTGCTTCTGATTCGCCTCGAGGGCAGCCCCACATGAATCCGCTTGGGCCTCAGGTGCTTATCGTAGTAGAGCAAGCATTGGCCGTAAGCGTGCGGTAGCGTGGTGGCGACCCATGTATGGACCACCTCGATATCTGCCTCCGGCGTCTCGATATCGCCAACCTCGCAATGCAAGTGCTGGCTATCGTCATCACCGCCAACGGCTTCATTTAATTCCTCCGTTCGCTTCCCGCTGGTTACGATCACCAGGCCGAAGCGATTCCTGATGGGCTGGAGGATGGTCGCGCACAGCAAGTAAATTTTCTCGACCTCAGCCTCGGTAAAAGTGATGGCGGCTGCCATCCCAGGGTGATGCGCCGAGACTGCGAATTCCCGGAGGCGGAAATTCTTCGTTACGAGCTGGTCGAGGTCGACCATGCGGCGCCCTCCTCGGCGGGAACGCATTCCGTTCCCCCCTGGAGGATTACCAAAAACGGAAGGGCTTGTCGTTCGCCATATTCGCCATGTTCGCCATGTTCGTAATGGGGGGCGTTTTTTTTCGGATTTTCAGGTGTTGGAGAGCTCTTCGACGTACTCGATGACGGATTCGCGCTCGATCAGGAGTGTGCGGTAGCCGGTCTTACGGCCCCGGAGCCTGCCTATTCTCCAGAGCTTTGTGACGTTGTCGGGGCCACAGCCGAGGAAGGGAGCGATCTCGCTTGGCTTCAAGAGCGGAGCCTGCGGGAGCTCGGAGATGGGACGCATGGGGGGTGCCCCTCTTGTATTGGTCAGCTCGTGACGTCAACCACAGGCGACTCCCTCCTCCAACCTTCGTTTCTCCTGCTGCGCTTTCAGGCTCTTAAGGCCGTGTATGACCTTATCGACTTCATGGTTGGTCCGGGGGTAGCGGAATACGAACCACTTGAGCATCCAGAGCTCGAGGCCGTCCTCCTCGCGCCAGACCACCTGTTGGGCCATGATCTCGATCTTCGTCCGCTGCTTGGGCGTTATGAAATGGATGACGTTGTCCGGCAGCTTGGGGGGCCGGACGGGCTTGCGCTTCGGCTTCTCCTCGGCCCCTCGCTTATTGAGCTCGTCGATGAGCCGCCGGGCGTCGTCGCTGGTGAAGGTCTTGAGGGAGGGCTTGCCCACGATCTCCTTCTGCAGGGCCCGGCGGTCGTCGTCGCCGGCGACCTCCAGGATCGCCAGCTGCCTGAAAATCTTCCGGCGCTGGGCGGGGGTGATGGGTGTGGTCATTTCAACTCGTCCATCGGGCCTTCTTTTTGGTTCCCGGTCAGCCACTCCCACATGGAGATGATGCCTTCTTCGTATGACATTCCTGGGAACTTTGAGCCCTGGTTAATGTAGTCATATGCCCTATGTATCGTCTCCGAGATTTCAGATGACGACCTGGTGACTTCAGTAAACATTGTCAGCCTCCTTTATGGTGACCTTTCCCCTTGACAGGGGCTCAGACTCTGGTAGGTTTTCCAGTAAGTCAATTGGTTGAAAGGCATCATGGAAGAACACTTTGCTCCCCTAATTGGTTTTTTCCTCACCATCGCCGCTGGGGTAATTACTAACTGGCTCATATATAAGAAGCCCAGGCTCCGCTATTGGATATCCAGCTACTCAGAGTTTTTAGAGATATCGGAGAATATCAATGTCTATGTCTATAACCTCACCTTACAAAACGCCGGTCGCGGATCGGCTGCTAACGTTAAGATAATTCACCCGCATCTGCCCGCAGATTCCTTTGTTCGAATTTACCCGACAATTGATTTCCATGTTGAGCAAGTCTCTGGTCATGACGCTGCCCAAGCAGTTCGATTGCCGACTATGCCAGGAAAAAGTGAGGTGGTCGTCCAATATTTAACTACCAGGATAATCATGCTGGACACCTTTGTCTCTGGAGTCGTATTTGATGAAGGCACGGCTTCCCCCGTTGCGATGAAGCCCCAAGTTCAATTGTCCACGCGGACCTTGGCTATCATCTGGGCCATTTATCTCTTTGGGCTCTTCGCAGTCATTAAGATCGCCTATTTATTGGGGCCTACTGTATTGAACTTTCTGTGGTCTGCAATTCCATAAAGCCATCACCCCTCCTCCTCCCCCTCCGCCCTCAGCCAGACGTGGCGGCCCTCGTCGAAGGCAGCGCGCAGGGCGGCGATCATCTCCTCATCGCAGACGAGCCCGGTGAGCCCAATGACGACCTTGTAGTCCCCAGCGGGCTCCCAGTAGATGGCAGTGTCGTCGTCCGGCTCCGCCATCCCGACCTGCATGGTCACCCGGTACGCCTTCACTTTGCGCAGTCCCACTCGTGGAGCTCGTCGAACGACCAGACTCCGATGTCTCCATAATGGCTGTGGGGCGGTATCTCAGGGGCCTCATTGCTCCCTACGGCCAGCATCACGCACTTCTTCCGCCTCTTAGGGCAGACCTCGACCCGCGCATCGTAGATCGTAGAGTCTTTAGGCAGGCTGAATCTGCGGAGGAATTTATCTAGCGGTATAACGACCCGCCCGATGCGGGGCTTCTCCCCGCTCCGTATCTCGTAGGCCTTCACGCCGCCTCCTCGCCCCATGAGACCTTCACCCCCACCGTCGGCAGGGGTAGGATGTAAACCGCCTTTCCCTTGATGTCGACGTAAACGCCGACCCAGAGGTCGTGCCACGCGAAGATGGGCCTGATGCGGATCACGCCGCCTCCTCCTCGGTGGGCAGGGATTCTATCCACTGCTCCTCCTGGTTTCTCGCCCTGAGGCAGAGGTCCGCAAGGCTCCAGGCCGCTTCAATGGCCCTAACGGCCGAGTGAAAGTCTTCCCTGTTTAGGAGGCTCATGGCCGTCGTCAGGTGGTCCCTTGCCAAGACCGCGCACTCGCCGATGGTCAGCTCCTCGATGTTGACCAGGCACCTTATGTTGTTCGTATCCCTCACTATCTCCGCTTTTATTTCCTTCATGCCGCCTTCCTCCGATTCTTCTTCTTGATCTCGGCTGCGACGCGCTTGGCCTCTTTGGGCCCGCAGTGCTTGCCGAGATAGTGAAGCTTCAGGTTCTTGAAGCTCCGCTTGCAGTGGGGGCAGAGGCCGGCGCGGATGCGCTTCTCGATGCGCATCCGCTCCTTCGTCTCTTTCATGGCGGCCTCTTCCGCCGCCTCGCGCTGGGCGCGCTCGTGCCCGAGCTCTCCTTTGAGGTCGGCAATCTCTCGCCTCAGCTTCTCATTGGCCGGCTCCTTTAAAGAGAAGCGATGTCCAACCGCGCAGCATAAGCTCTTGCCCTCCTGGGAATATTTTCTGTGCTCGGTGGGCGGTGCCAAAACCGGGAGCCCGCAGACGCACTGGACCTCGTATAGATCGATCGCCTTCCTAACGAACGTTCCCATCGCTATCCTCCTTCATGCCGCCTCTCCTTCTTTAAGGCCGAGCTCGAGCTGGACGCGCTCTAGCTCCTCGGCCAGGGGTATGCCCCGGAGCTTCGCAGCTCGGGCCAATATAGAGATGCCCCGCTTGCGCCACGCCAGGTAGACCTCCTCGCGCCCTTCGGGGTCGGTGATGAGGTAGTACCCTGCCGGCTTCCCCGTCCTCGATCCTATCGGGCAGCCGTGGTGCTCAATCAGGCACTTCAGGTGTTTGCGTACCAGGCGGTCGCTCATATCGTGAATCTCTGCAAGCTGGCCGGCCTTGATGATGCGGCCGTCGAGACGTTCGATTGTGATCCACAACCGCTTCTCCTCCGGCGTCATGGGGATGGGCTCTGGCTTCGTCACTTCGGCGCCTCCCCGCCGTCTATTTGCTCGCCGAGCTTACGGGCCCACTCCTCGTCGTCGGCGGTGAGCGGGATGCGTGGGTCGTGCGTGCCTTCCTGGTAGTAAGTCCGGCCTTCCCTCGGATAAGTCTTCGACATGAGCTCCTCGACGAGGAAGAACGTCCAGGGCTCCCACCTGTCGCGCCGCCCGTCGGGCAGGGCGTGCATGCAGGTGAGCCCGATCTGGACCACGAGCCCGTAGGGCCGCTCCAGTATCCACTTGCCCACGACGAAGTGGCCCTGCTGTTTCGGGTCCTCGTCGCAGAAGGGGCAGTTGATGAGCTGCTCGCCCTGGGGGTCGGCCTGGTCGCTCATATGATGACCCCTCCATAGGCGGCCGGGTCAATCTCCCTCGTGTTGGCGTCACGGCAGCGTTCGCAGAGCCGGTTGTTAGCGCCGCAGGAGGGAAACTCGTCGTCGCACTTCAGGCACTCGCGCGTGGTGGTCTTGGGCCTCGCCCTGAGTCTGTCCCTCGTCGTGCCCGGCTCGATTCCGGCCGCGATGAGAGCCTGTCTGACCGAGCCGAAGGCTGCGATGTAGTTATGCTTGTCCGGCACCCCGTCGGCGAGCTCCATGTCCTGGTAGGTCGGCACGTGGCCGAGGTCGCCGGCGAGCCGGCGCAGCGCCTCGATAAGGTCGGCCCTGCGGTAAGCGTTCGGTGGGCGGCTGATGGCCCCGGGCCGCCGTCCTGCGGGGAGGCTCTCGAGTCCTGCCTGCTTCATCGCTTCGCTCCAGGAGCCGAACCAGTCGGCGATGGTCCGCCCAGTCGGCTTGCAGCCGGACGAGTCGTAGAACGGCCGGGAGAGCCGTCCGTTTACGGCGACGGATCGCATTGCGTCCAGGGCCTCCTCGGTTGAATAAGAGTGGCGACGCCTTCCCATTGGTGGGCTCTCGAGGCCGGCAGCCTTGACGGCTGCGCTCCAAGTCCCGAAGCGCTTGATGACACTGTTTGCGCTCGGCCGTCTGCCCGAGGCGGTATATTCTGCAATTGAGAGCCTCCCGTCCGTCGAGGCCGACCGCAGCGACTCAAGTATCTCCTCGTCGGTTGCCCTGGCCGGACGCGGGGGGCCCTTGAGCCCGGCGGCGGCCAGCGCGGCGGGCCAGGAGCCGAATCTTTTTTGGATGGCTTGCATCCCCGGCCGGCGGTCCGACTGGACGTAGCGGTACGAGGAGAGCGCGCCGCCCTCCGCCTCGGCACGCATCGCCTCGATCATCTCCTGATTGCTGTACCGGGCCATCAGGCCGGCTCCTTCTCGCACGGAAGCGCCCTGGCCTCGACTCTTGTGCCCTCGCACGCCTCGCAGGGGAAGGCGGTGACGCGCACGCCGAGCTCGGGGAAGTCCTCGACCGCTATCCAGTGGAGGCGCTTCACCGGCTCCTTGCAGGCGGTGCAGTTGGTGACGCCGTTGGCGTCCTCGAGGATGGGCTCGTGGGTCACTCGGAAGAACCTCCGTCGAAGTAGAGGAAGATGTTGGCCATGAAGCCCATCACGCCCACTGAGAGGGAATAAAACTCATCATCGTAATGCCACTGGATGGTGAGCAGATCGAACCAGCCGTCAACGAACCAGCGTCGCCGACCCCGGATGCGGTCACACCAGTTCTGCTGGAACGATATAGACGGGCGCATTACCGCCCCTCCTCCTTCGGCTCCAGGCAGATGCCGAAGCCGAAGCCGAGCAGCCAGAGCATGAAGCCGAGGCCGGGGTCGACGACCAGGTCGATTCCCACGAGCGGGACCGAGTCCCCAGGGAACCAGTACCAATGGCCGGTCTTTTCGCTCCGCCAGCCCCAGCGGTTATCGAATGAGATTCGTGGTCGCATCACAGGGCTCCCATTGCTAGGGGGCTATTTGGTGATGTAAGATTATCGCTTCGAGCTGCCGGCCTGTTGGCGCCGGGAGAATCCGTCAATCCAATAAAGGAGGGAGCTAAAATGGCGACAGCACGTGACTTCGATATCGCACTGCTCAGCGCTACGAAAGAGATAATGGTGGCCCTTATTGAGTCTAAGCGGGTCACCTGGGACCTTAATGCACGGGTCGAGGCCAATGATATTAAAGAGGACGCCGCGGCCATCGCCGATGCTCTCCGAGGGGCTACTACAAAAACAAGGTAGCTGTGAGAGTTGAACACGCTGTCTCCTAATAGATCGGGCGCTTGGGGCGCTTGATCAGGCCTTGTGCGTCGAGCTCGAGGACGCGCTCGTGGCGCTCCGGGTCGCAGAGCTCGCAGTAGATGAGCTCCATCCTCAATCCCCCTCCAGGCGTGTGGAGGATGTGGACGACCTGATCTCGCACCGGCTTGTCTCCGTGGCGCCGGCAGTACATCAGGCCTCCCACCTATTGCTCGCCATGCCTCCTTGAAGGCTGCTTCGCCTGGATGCTATAAAGGTCTTATGGATTGGGGCTTTCAGAAAGATTGGTCTCTTATCAAATCCGGACTTTTCAGGGTTGCTTCCCCTATCAAGTCCAGACTGTCCAGGATATATCGCCTTATTAAAAACGAAGCTCAAGCCATCTTGGCAGTGATAGCTACGATCTTTGCTCTTTGGTTCTCCGTTCTTCAAATAAATGAGTTTCTGGCGGGGAGAAAGGCGAGCATTGAGCTTGTGGAAATCGAGGGCATAGGCGTAAAGAAAATATCCGAGGGAAAGGTAGAGGCCATTGTCCCAATTTATCTGGTGAATACTGCGGGACATAAGGCCCGGGACGCCACGTTCATTCAGGCGCACAGGCCAGGGAAAGACGAAAGGTGGTTGGGGTTTTTGCCAGGATGGTATCTTGATAGTGGTTGGAAAGAAAAAATAAGTGCTTGGCCTCGGCATGACCGGGTTAAGGCGTTCTTGGTTTCGGAGACTCTCGCTGGCGGCAGAGAAGCGCTCTGCAAGCAAGAGAACATTCAAAAGAAAAAGGTGTATTTTGCCTTCAGGGTAGGGTGGAAGAACCCCAATCGGTCGAGGGGCTGCAAAGTTTGGTATTTGGAGATTCAGTGCGCCCGTGGCGGCTGGGCCCCTGATAGCAAGGTTCTCTTCGCCAGCTCCTTTGAAGGCGATCCCCGCAATGAAATTGGTGAACTTCCGAGTGTAGGGCGTTGTCCCGGGGAAATCTTTTTTGAAACGAGCGCTTCGGGATCGGACCATTAGGTTTTTCTCCATCTCAGTTCGTCCCCCCGGTCTTTGGGTACGCAGACGACAATGTGTGCCATCAGTTCACCACCTGCGTATGGCGCAGGATGAACGCCTTGGTCATGAGGGCGTCGTGGTCTATGCCCGGCGGCAGCGCCGGCCCGAGGAGGTTCTCGGTGATGTAGAAGCTGAACCGCTCGAAGCTCTCGGGCTCCTCCTTCACGATCGAGTGGCTGCAGGTCATCCGCACCAGGGTGAGCACGCTACCGTCGGCCAGCGGGAAGGCCGAGTTGGTGAAGAGGTAGTGGCCCGGCGCCCAGGGCTCGTGGCCGCACTCGAACGGGCAGACCTTGAATCTCGGGTCGGCGGGCGGGTCGCGGCGTCCGCCTGAGGCGGACTCAGCTCTCGTCATCTCGCATCTCCTCAAGAATAAGCAGGGCGGCGAGTGCAAGGAGGGCGATGTTGGCCGCCACCATCGTAATCATCGCTCCCTCCTTGCTTTAGGCGACGGGCAGGGCCGTGTCGTGGGAGACCACTGGCGGGTGGGGGGTGCCAGCTGGCCCCGCCCGTCTTGAATGTTCTGGCCCGGCGCTGGTGGTGGCATGATTCACCCTATGCAAATCCGCCGACACGTGCCGGAGGTGCGGCAGGACGCCGGGCCAAATTCGGCATCAGAGGTCCTCCAGGGCGCCGGCCAGGAAGTAGGGCTCCCTGTCGTACCTGACTTCGGGGTCGAGGTCCTGGACGAGCCGCTCGTGGTCACGGAAGCTGATACGCCTCAAGACCGTCGCGCCCCCAGGGACGTGGCCGTTCTCGACCTCGACCATCTTCCTGGCGAGCACGATATGCCCCAACATCCAGAATTCCCCTTCCCATGCCATAGTGATCCTGGCGAACT